>JBDKKY010000001.1:0-68148 GCA_039795875.1 Candidatus Parcubacteria bacterium
GAACACCCCTTCACGGGTAAGAATGGTCATAGTTGAAGGAGATCCAGATGGCCAGACTTTTGATCCTCCAGTAGATGCATCATAGAGAGAAAACTTATAACAGTAGTTAGTACCACCTGATCCTCCCAATAAGTCACCCGCTGAGTTTAAGAGTCGACCTTGAAAGTTTATAATCTTAGGTACCCCGGCAGTAGCATACGTTGTCTGTGTACATAGAGAAAAAATAAGAAAAAACACAGCACTAAAAAGTACCCTGTTACACATGCTGTTTTTGAATTTATTTTTTTGCATCCTGACTATTATATTTTAGCATCTCCATACCAAAAAACAAAAAACTGCGGCCTACAATCTATGAGTACACAACTTGATTCTTAAATCACCAAGATTGAGACAATATGATCTATATCTGTTCCTCCTTTCCTTTTTTATTTTCGCCGATATTAAGTGGTGCGACTTCGAGTATTTTATTTAGAGTTAAACTATACAATATAGCTTTTTTTGCTTGTGCATATATCAAAACCTTGTCACCTTTCTGAGCTTGAGCAAAAAATACCTGATCTTTCAAAGCGGTTGGGTCAGAGACGGTCGCTACTGTTGGAGTTTCGCCCTCTGGAAGCACAATGAGTTTAGAGATCTTGGCCACAAGCTCTGTTGTTTCTTTTTGACTAGCTGCTTGAGGATCTTTTTTGGCAGCATGTAACTGGTAGAAAAAATATCCGGCGAGACCTAGTGCCACTATCGTAGTTATTGAAAGTATAATAAATATTTTTTTGGCTTTTAGCTTTATCATGGATGATATTATAGTACAGTAACTTTCTTGGTGCAATAAAAAAGTATTATGGAGTTGTCTTGGTAACCGTAATCGAATATGGATCTATATTGATATTCATTGACTGGCCAAAATTGGTTTGAACCAAAAGGCCATTGGATTCGACGGCCTGTTTCCAACTATTGGTTGGACCAAATGTCCCACATACATCCCAGAGAGGATTTTCTTCTTTCTCAGCCTTATCAACTAACACTTGTCCTGGTTCTGCAGTCCAAACCACAGCTCCATCTTTCTCCTCACGTTTAGGAGTACAATTGTTACGCTCTTCGACATTTGTGATAGCGGCAATATCGGCTTTTACAATCGCTTCTGCTCCTTTGTCGGGAGTTAGAATCCAATAACTTAAAATATTTTGATTATATTTTACACTGTCTTGATAACCTGCCGGTACGTTGGCTATTTCTATATCAGCTTTGATTTTTCCATTTTCAGCACGGATGTTTTTATAATCAGTGGCAAATAAATCTCGACCGTGTGTATCTTTACACACACCGTATCGGAAATTGATCTTGGCACCATTTTCTACCGCAATTGCAGCAGTTTGTACAACACAGGTTGGCATCTGACTCATATCTCCATCCACACCATAGTTTATGACACCACCCAATTCATTTTCAACATATGATTGCCACAGAGCAGATTGCTCATTTTCCAAAGGTTTTGTTTCTATCGTTACATCTGGTCGAGAACGCTGTATCTCTATCACTTTAACAGTGATGAAAATAAGAGCAAAAACTACGAGTACTATTGTGAGAGTTTTTTTAGTCATAAAGTTATGAATATTGTATCATGTTCTCTATTTTGCTTTCAGCAGCTCATTCACCTTCGCCCTAGTCTTTGGATCGAAGGGGCTTGTGAAATTACACTGCATACGTCCAAAGCAGTTTGCCAACTTGGTCGATGGCTGCTTTTGAGACAACTTTTTCTCCTGCCGGTGTCACGACGATCTTGTCTAGCTCCGCTTTAATCAAGTTAGCGCCGTCTGGTGTTACATTACTAAACTCACTAACTTCGATGCCTTTCATGGTGCAGACTGCGTCGATGCGCGCCAACTCTGCTGCAGAGTATGTGGCAAAGATAGCTTTCATCGGACCAACAACTTCAGTCAGACGAACGCCTGGTGCGACCTCTTGTTCCTTTGCCTCTTCATTTGCACCAGCAGCACTGCCGTGACCAATGAATACTTCATATTTCATTATCATAATGCTGTTAATTATAACACATTCCTGCCTTAAGGTTTAAAACAACTTTTTTAACTAAATAAACTTAAAATCATCAACAAACACTTGTAAAACGTTTGTAAATTCTATTATGGCTGAGGCATTTACCTTCTCCTGATCCTCATATGCCTTACCTTCAAGGTTATACGGCCAAGAACCGTGAACTTGTCCGACTATACAGTACTGTTTTTTACCATTTGAAACTGAATAGATACTCAAATCTTCATATTGGCCCATGGCTGCATCACCCCAATTTCTCTGAAGGATTGTGAGATTGGCTTTATTTTGTCTTGGCTCAATAACATTTGGACGATTTTCCACTATCAATTTTGGCAAACACGCACCATTCTCTTCTTGCCATACAACAATCCGGCTTTTAATATTTGTCTTTGCATCAGGTCCGTACACATACACGAACTGAGGATTTTCACTTTCGTAGAATGACCAATTTACTGTGTCAGTTTTCATATCACCAACTCTCCCTTTGTTGCTGATGATTGTAGAAAATCCAACTGTTTGGTTTGAATAGTTCTGGTATCCGGCTGGCGCTGTAGTGGCTGAAACAATTGTCGTCGTATCGGTTGTATATTCGGTGACTTTATCGTTCTTACTTAAGAAATATCCACCAGCCAAACCAATTGCCAAGACAATTATGATAAGTAGGGCAATTTCCGTAGAGCCTTTTTTTGTATTCATGAAATAATCATATCATGACTTTAGACTTTCAAAATATCCTTAAAAATCAATCCTATTCGTGCTAGCACGAGTTGGCAGGCGTATTCGTGCTAGAACCGTTTATTGTTAAGACTTGTAACGTCCGTTGGGGACATTGTAGTGTGTTGTGATCGACCCCACTCGGGCATGTTATAAGACTAGGTAAATATCATTAACGATTTTAGGTATTTCATCGTGAATCTTTTTTAACAACGGTAACGCTGAGACTTTATCATTGAATCGAAAATCAACCCATATTTCTTTTGTAACTGTTGTTTCTGGAGTAGAAACAGGCATTTGTGTATGAGGATTAACTTGTGCTCCATTTATAAACACACCCGAGCCAAACTGTACACCACTAGGATTCCACGACACGGACCCTCCCCCGATGTGGGTAGATGTGATCCTTTCGGTCTCTGTTTTGGTTTGTGGTGTCAGTTGAGAGTGTTTTGTATCAATATTAACTTCTGCAAAATCTGCTAGCCAAGAAAAATTTTCATGGTAAGGTTGAATACTTTCGAGGTAATCGAACATCTTCTTATTTTTTGATTCCAAGCCAGGTAAATTTCTACCAATAAAGCCCTTAAAGCTGTTTATATCTACTGTCCCTTCTACTATAGGGAAATATATCTTTGTTGCCGAAATCCCAAGAACCTCTGCAACATCATGCGCACAGTAATCAAGAGCTGATCTCGCGTTTTCAAGATAATTTTTAACATCAATTTTCAGACTTGAGTCTATTTCTTTCTTTTGGAGTGACGACGTATAGAGACTCTCAATTTTTGCATATTGAGATTTAATATTTACAACTAAGGCATCTATATCATTTTTTCTTGAAGATGTTTTCATACTATTTATTATATATACCACCCTTCTCATGCGCCCGAATGGGATACCCCACTCAGGCGCCCTTGTTGGCGGGCTCACCAGGACTCGAACCTGGAACTGCGCGTTTGGAGTGCGATGTTTTACCATTGAAACTATAAGCCCTTTTGTGCAAAAACCTGCACTACATCAATATAGCACAGGTTTCTAAGATTTTTCACCCTTGTTTTTCTTCCGAGTTCGATATGTTTTATTAGCCTGGTGATGCAAATCAGACACTAGGTCCCACTCCGTACCATCCCACTCCTCCAGAGAATCATCATTTTTTGGAAGGAAATCAATTTGGTTTAATTCGTCTTTCAGAAGCAGTCTCCGCCCTTTATTTGTCCCCACGATCTCTTCAGTCAAAAAATCTGGATTATGGAACTTATCAGTCTTTTCTAAGAAAACCCCTGATTCTAATCGATTGATAGACATATACTATTACTTCTTTGACTCTTCAAAAATCTCTCGTTTCCGAGTAACTTTACTGTATTTTTTAAGCTTGATCTTAGGCATTGTTGAAGAACCTGCTTTACCTGACTTTCGCATGTAAATAGTCTCCCCTGTCTTTTTGTTTCTAAGCTTTACTAATTTTTTCTGTGGCATGTGATACTTCTGTTATATTGATAATTTGGTGCGCAGAGTAGGATTTGAACCTACGTAGCCCGAAGGCGTCTGATTTACAGTCAGATGCGATTGACCACTCCGCCATCTGCGCTCGTGCATATGACAAATATACACTTTTCTTGAGAAATTACAACCTGTAGCTTGCGACTAGTCTACATCTTCAACCAGAGCCTTGACAGTGTGAGAGCTCTTGATCTTGCTCTTATGTCCCGCTGATTTGATTTCAAATTTCATTTCATTGTTCTTATCCATGTCGATAACCACCCTCGCTCCACTTTTTATACCTTCAGTGATCATCATAGACGCCAACGGTGTCAACACCTTAGTCTGAATCAATCGTCGAAGCGGTCGCGCTCCATATTGAGGGTTGTATCCTTCTTTGGCTAGATACTCATACACTGGATCTTTAAGTTCCAGAGTAATCTCTTTCTCAGTCAATCGAGCTTGAACTTTCTTAACTTCAATATCGACGATCTTACGTATGGCTTCTGGTTTCAAGACGTCGAACAGAATGATCTCATCAAGTCGGTTCAAGAATTCTGGTCGGAAATAATCTTTGAGACTTTCCATAACTTTTTCTTTAACATCATCGTATGATTGAGAGTCATCATTTGAAGTTGAGAAACCAATATTTTTCATCTTATCGATGTATTGAGCACCAATGTTCGAGGTCATGATAATGATTGTATTTTTAAAATTCACTGTTCGGCCTTTTGAATCAGTCAATCGTCCGTTATCAAGGACTTGCAAAAGAATATTGAAAATATCTGGGTGAGCTTTTTCAATCTCATCAAAGAGAATCACTGAGTACGGTCGGTGTTTTACTTTATCAACCAAGTTTCCAGATGTATCATCGTGACCAACATAACCTGGAGGTGCTCCGATAATCTTAGAGACTGAATGTCTCTCGGCAAATTCAGACATATCAACTCGGATCAATGATTTTTCATTTTCAAACATAAAGTCAGCCAAAGCTTTAGTAAGCTCTGTCTTTCCTACTCCGGTTGGTCCAAGAAAAATGAACGAGCCAATAGGTCGGAGGGGATCGTGAATACCAACCCGTGATCGTTTGATAGTATCAGAAACTTTTTTAACCGCCTCATCTTGCCCAACAACTTGGGCTTTAAGAACTTCTTCCATGCGTCCAAGTTTTTTAACCTCTTCTTCAAGCATACGGGTTACAGGAACTCCGGTCCATCGCGCAACAACCTGAGCGATATCTGCCTCGTTGATCTCTTCTTTCAGAACTCGTTTATTGCTGTCCATTTTTCGAAGTTTCTTCAATCGAGCCTCTAGGTCTTTTTCCAACATTGGCAATTTGCCATAACGAATCTCAGCCGCTTTTCCAAGATCAGCACGTGCTTCCGCACGCTCCGCCTCTTGCCGAAGAGTTTCTAGATTTTTCTTAATCTCTTTGATGCTATTCAAAGCATCTCGTTCTGACTGCCATTTGGCCTCTGTATCTTTGATGCCATCTTTGACATCAGCAATATTTAACTCTAGTTCCTTGATACGCTCTTTAGTGGCTTTATTTTCAGGATCTTTGAGCAATGCCTCTCGTTCGATCTCTAGGCGCATGATCTTTCGATGCGCGTCTTCAACCGCCTGTGGTTTATTTTCCAAAGAAATCTTAAGAGATGAGGCCGCTTCATCGATCAGGTCAACGGCTTTATCTGGCAATTGTCTATCCGTAATATATCGTGCGGAAAGTGATACCGCTGCAACAATAGCTTCATCGAGTATTCGTACACCGTGGAACAATTCGTATTTGTCTTTCAATCCTCGCAAAATCGCTGTTGCATCTTCCAATGTTGGCTCCTGAACATACACAGGTTGAAAACGTCTCTGCAGGGCAGGATCTTTTTCGATGTGTTTTTGATATTCTCGTAGAGTGGTCGCACCGATAGCGCGAAGCTCTCCGCGTGCCAGTGCAGGCTTCAACATATTTGAAGCATCAAGAGATCCTTCTGTTCCACCAGCACCCATGATGGTGTGTGTCTCATCGATAAACATGATGATCTTACCGTCGGCCTTCTCAACTTCTTTTAAAATATTTTTTAAGCGATCTTCGAATTCTCCTCGATACTTAGTGCCTGCAACCAGCGACCCCATATCAAGTGACAACAGTTCTTTGTCCTTCAATGATTCTGGAATATCCCCCATGGCGATACGATTGGCCAATCCTTCGACAATGGCTGTTTTACCGACTCCAGCTTCTCCAAGAAGTATCGGATTATTTTTTGTTCGCCGTGAAAGGATCTGAATCACTCGTGAGATCTCTGCATCTCGTCCGATCACTGGATCAAGTTTGTGCTCACGTGCAAGTGCAGTTAAGTTTCGGGTATATTTTGTTAAAACTTTGGCTTTCTTTGCATCTGTTTGTTGACCACCAGACGTACCGTTAGTTTTTTGAGATTTGATCAATTCCAAAGTCTCAATACATTTTTCTTTATCAATTTTAAATTTCTCGATCAATTCTCGTCCAGGATTGAGCGAGTCAAAAAAGGCAATGAAGAGATGCTCCACTGAAACAAAGTTGTCTTTTACTAAAGCTGAGACGGCACCTGAGGCTTCGATGATCGCAGCAAGTTCTGGTGTTAGGAAAAGTTGATACGCCGGGCTCAGTGTGTTTGAGGCCTCAGTTGAATCGATGGCTTCGAAAGCGTTGTCGGCCATCAAGATAAAATCAACCTCCATCTTTTCAAGCAGAGTGGTAACCAGAGTGTCTTCTTGGGTCAAGAGTGAGGCTAGGAGGTGCATTGGCTGGACATTTGTTTGTCCTCGTTCTATGGCCAATTCGTGGGCTCGACGAATAGCCTCCTTGGCTCTCGTAGTGAAGTGATTTAAGGGTAACATATAAGGAGTATAGCATAGCTGTCAATCCTTGATAATAGCAGATCATTTCTTCATAAAGTCTTAATTTAAGGGATATTTTGAGTGGTCTGACTTGACATCGCCTATTAAGATTGTCATACTTTAGACCACCCCTTCATCCCCGCACTTTTAACCCTCCACTCTCCAAAAATATGCCCATGAATCCTATCACTCGCCGTATCCGAGTGAGACGCGGTCGTCGTCAACTTAAACACTGGACCCCACGGGTCGCAGTCGGTCTAGCTCTCGGCATCGCTCTCGCCTTTTGCCTAGATTCAATTCAAGGCATGCGACTACTCACACCGGTCTACTGGACCATCTCGGGAATACTCCTGCTCGTCGCGATCGGGCATGATATCCGCCGGTATCGCAAATAACACAGAGAAGGCTCTCTGCCCAAACTCCCGGACCCAAACATTGGTCCGCGGAGTTTATTTTTTTATAATTTTTCCTAGTACTTTTATAAATGTCTCCACATGCCGCTTAGTTGTTCCTCTTCCCATACTGATTCGTAGTGACGATCCACCACATTCATTACCTAATGCATCCACAACATATGAACGTGAGTCCTCTTGTTTGTTTTGACAAGTTGTTCCAGTTGATAATTCAATACCAGCTACATCAAATTTAAATAATAAAAATTCTGCATCTAGTCCTGGCAAACAAATATTTACATTGTTTGAAATTCTTTTATCGGGATCCATAGTGCCATTGATAGACACACTTTCTGGTAAATTTTTCTTTATATATTCTTGAAAACTTCTCAAGCGATTATTTTCTTTTTCTTTATCCGCATGTACGAGTCGCAAAGCGGCAGCAAAACCAACAATACCAGGTAGATTTTCAGTTCCTGGCCGTAGATCAGACTCTTGAGCGCCGCCGAAAAATATCTTATGTATAGGAGTATTTCTCTTGATATATAGACATCCTGTGCCTCGAGGACCGTATATCTTACCACCATCAAGCGTCAGCAGGTCAACACCCATCTTGTCAATCTGCATGTCAATATAGTTGGGCGCCTGACAGGCATCAGTATGAAAAATAGGATAGACACCACCCTGTTCTTTCCTGTATTTTCGAATCAAACTAGCGATCTCGGAGATTGGTTGAATAGTACCCAATTCGTTGTTAACCAACATGACAGAAACCAAAGCAATATTTTTGTGAGTTTGGAGGATTTCTTTAAGTTCTTTTAAGTCGACTAGGCCATCGGCGTCAACTCCGACAAAACTGGCTGTGATTTTACTTTCTTTGATCAGATTCTCTACCAGCTTCTTTACTGAAGGATGTTCGATAGCTGTTGTGACTATATGAGGTAATCCTACACCTTTCCAGGCCTTAAGTACCCCTTGAATCGCCATGTTGTTTGATTCGGTACCACCACCTGTGAAAATAATCTCATCAGAGTGAACGCTGTTGGCAGAAACACCAGAAAGGATAGCCGAAACATCCTTTCTCGACTTTTCTAGGTACTTACTAGCCTGAACCCCTGCGTCATATAAAGATGATGGATTATGCCAATGACTTTTCAAGATTTTGTTCATGATCTTGACCACCCTCAAATCTACCGGTGTAATAGCGGCATAATCGAGGTAAATCTTTTGGCCAAAAATCCTTGAAAACATTGTATTTTCCTAAAAAATGTGTATATTTACTTATAACATGGCTATCAAGAAAAACCTACAAAATACCCCTGATGAACAGGTGCCATCTGACGATCATAAAGATGATACGGAGGACACTTTTGGTGGTGCCTTTGGAGGAGCTTTCGGCGGAGCCTTTGGAGGTGGTTTTGAAGTCAAATTTAACAGTGATGGCTCTACTTCTAAGGTGAAAAAGCAGAAAGATGAGGTAGCAGACAAGAAAGACGTCCCTCTTCGATCCTCTTCTCGAACTTTTACTGTGCAGACCGAAGCTCCAGTTATTCCAGCCAAAAAGACAGAAACCAAACAAGACGCATGGATGGACGAGATCGCCCGCTCATATGAAAAACGCACCAAAGTGGCTGAATCAACACCCGCAGTTGTTACTCCCCCAGTTCAAGCACCGGTCCACACATTTGTTGCTCCAACTCCTTTTCGATCAAAGATCTTAACAGTTGAAGAGAAAAAAGCTTTGAAAGCCAAAGAGGAGGCAAGTAAAAACACTCCCCCTGTCACCGCTCAATCAACTGATACTGACCGAGGCACAGCCTTTGCCAAAACATTTTTAAAAAAACCAGGAGAGGTGGGTGCTGGTTTCCGAAAACCACTCAGTCCGTTTTCTCGACCGTTTCAACGACCTGACAATCGCGGACCACAAAGTGGTGGTGGATATTTTAAACGAACACCACGAGTAAAAGTTAAAAATGCTCCCACACTCAAAACTCGAGTCAGTGGAAAATCTTCTCAGAACAAACTAGAGCTAGTGAAAAATCACAACGCTGATATCACTCGTCGCGCACCAGTGATCGCTATCATGGGTCACGTCGATCATGGTAAATCAACATTGTTGGATTACATTCGAAAATCAAATACCGTTGACCGCGAAGTTGGAGGAATCACTCAAAAGATGTCTGCCTACGAAGTGGAGCACAATGGACAAAAGATTACTTTCCTTGATACACCCGGTCACGAAGCATTTACCAGCATGCGAGCCCGTGGAGCTAGTGCAGCCGATATTGCGATCTTGATCGTTTCAGCCGAAGACGGTGTAAAACCACAGACTCTTGATGCCTTGAAAGCAATCACAGATGCCAAGGTTCCCTACTTTATTGGTGCAAGTAAGATTGATAGACCTGGAGCTGATATTGAGAAAGCAAAACAATCTCTAGCAGAAAACAGTGTATTCGTAGAAGGATACGGTGGTGATATTTCCATTGTACCTTTCTCAGGAAAAACTGGCGAAGGGATTGATGATTTGCTTGATATGATTCTCTTGATGGCCGATGTCGCCGATATCAGCGCGGCTCTTGATGTGCCAGCTGAATGTTTGGTCATCGAAGCCAGTCGAGATAAAGTACGAGGTATCCAGGCGACATTGATTGTAAAAAATGGAACACTAAAAACTGGTGCTTTTATTATTTCTGGTGGCGAGGTGTCACCGATCCGAAGTATTGAAAATGCAGAAGGTAAGCAGATCAAATCTGCCCTTCCAGGACAACCTGTACGAGTCATGGGTTGGATCGCCGAACCTCGCGTTGGAGATATGTGTGTCATGGCAGCAGATAAAGCTATGGCTGAATTGATCGCTGCAGAACAAAAATCAATACAAGATCTAGCCAAAGAGATGGATGGCACCCCTGTTGAAAAGAAGGGCGGTATTCCTGTAAACATCCGCGTACTCTATGGTCTTGATAAAGATGATACTTGGACTCTTCCTGTTGTACTGAAAGCAGACAGCGTTGGAACCCTTGATGCTTTGAAGCAAGAGATTGGGAAAATAAAATTGGAGCGAATCAATATCCGAGTGATCCGTGCTGAGACTGGAGACATCAATGAAAATGATATCAAACTTGCTCAAGGCAGTAATGATTCAGTTGTACTTGGATACAATACGAAGATCGACGCCGGTGCTCGACGGCTGGCTGAAGCCACAAAAACAACTGTCGAGACATTTGATATTATTTATAAACTGATCGAATGGACGACAGAGGAGGCGCAAAAACGAGCACCGAAAGTCCGAAACGAAGAATCTCACTCTACTCTCAAAGTACTGAAAGTGTTTAGTGCAAATAAACACAAACAAGTTCTTGGAGGACGAGTAGAGACAGGTACGCTATCACTTGGTAACACGGTCAAGATCTTACGACGAGAAAATGAAATCGGACGCGGTGAAGTTGTTGAGCTACAACAAATGCGTGTTGCAACGAAAACTGTCGAGGCTGGTGCTGAGTGTGGATTGATGGTTGAATCAAAGATCGAAATCGTCGCGGGTGACGTTCTATCAGCTGTATCATTTATAGAAAGATAATTTATATGAAGAAAACTAACAACGCACGAAGCAAAGAAGTCACTCGAGGACGAGGAACATCAATTGTTCGACAACTGCTCGATCAATATATTTCTCGTAACTCTGGTGGACAATCATTGATCACCATCACATCACTTGAACAAGCTGATCGAAGCAACAACATGATGGTCCGTGTTTCTGTTTTACCTGAGACTCAGGAAAAAGCAGTGATCGATTTTCTACAACGACATGCGACTGAGATGCGAAATTATATTAAGGAAAATTCAGCCTTGGGCATGCTACCCTTTCTGTCTTTTGAAATTGATCAAGGTGAAAAACATAGACAAAGCATTTTTGAGATTATCTAGCATCCGTGCTATATTGGCTCTGTGGTAGATCTATGCCTATATTGGCGCAGTGGCGAAGTGGCCCAACGCGGCAGTTTGCAAAACTGATATTCGCCGGTTCGACTCCGGCCTGCGCCTCCCAACGCCTTGGTGGTGGAATGGTAGACACGAGAGACTTAAAATCTCTTGGTAGCAATACCGTGCGGGTTCGAGTCCCGCCCTCGGCACAATAAACATAAAAGCATCCTTCGGGGTGCTTTTATGTTTATTGCCAGAGGGACGGGACGAGAAAGCCGGAACCCTGTTGCCATGTCCCAACGGGACGGCAACAAGTGAGGCGGGGCTGCGCAAAAATTGCGCAGCAATTTTATGTGTAGCCGAGCCCCTCCCTAGCCTTGTAAGGGTCGAGTCCCACCATTGACTCCTCGAACTACTAGTTATATAATACCGATGGGCACGTGCCCCTACCTATGAGACCCCTAACCGTCCTGTTCTTCCTCGCCCTTATCTGGACCGTCAACCGACACAACAACTCCAGCAAAAAGAGCCATCCGCCTACTGTAACCACCGAAACAGTAACGGCAGGAGCATCCATCCCCAACCCTGATCAGAAATAACACTGGTCAGAACCTTCCATCACCTGCAGCCTTGCTGCATGAGTGATTGGGAGGATTTTTTTTATTTGGGCCTTATTTTAAAAGATTATTTACCCTTTTAATCTCACTCGAGTCCTTGACTTTTATACATATATATTATAGGATGATACACGAGCTTATTTGAAGGCTTTAAACCTTCCAGAACCATAAGCTCACCTTGAAAACGCAAAAAATGAACACCAACCGCATCGCAATTGGGCTTTGTCTGCTCGGAGCGATTGGCGTCCTTCATTGGGCCGCCACTCATCCAGCCGATAAAGCATCACCGGACACGGCCGTCACCACGACATCTGCGCCCAAAAAAACCAAAACCCATAACCCGGGAGTCGTAGCGCAGCTGGAGGGTCACGCCTCCTTCAACCAAACTGCCCCCACAAAACTCGAAGTCAAACCCGAAATCACCATCCACCCCATCTCCCAGTAAAACATGAAAACCATCCTACACTTCTTCATCCTGCTCATCCTCATCACCACCAGCTTCGGCCAGGTCATCCCCGGCGCCGCACCACCGGTGCCGGCCGGGTTCCCTGCACAAATCCCAGCCTCCTTCGAGGAGGCATGGGACGCAGCGATCACCCGCTCCACGACCTACCGTCGCCACATCGGCAGCAACCCTGGCGGTGAAGGTGAGCTGACAGTCATCGGTGGTGGTGCACAGAATCTCGTCGCCATCCTCACTACGCCAGGAACAATGGACACCATCGACAATGCGACAACGCTCGACAACGCGTACTTCCGGTTGGCCGACGAAAGGACAACCGTGTACGTCTCACGCACCATCACCGATGGCGACGGGTTCAGTACGTTCGAATCGTACAGCTCGTTCCAGTTGGAAAAAATCGAGGGACCGGTCGTTATCGGACAGCCCGTCCTGTCACAGCCCACGTATCGCATCCCGGAATGGGCCCGGGCAGTCGGATACAACCTGTCCTACTATACGCCTATCCCCTTGCCGGACAATGTGAACAATGCCGAGGTCATCACGTATGATCCAGAGCGCCCCTGGCACGTCGAAACACATGAGATGCCCATCATCCGGCACGGAGCCAAGACGTTCGTGATGATGGAAAATTGGATCTACGGAGATCCAGAACTGCTGAAAAACTCAGTTCTGGTCATCCATACAGACACGGATCCTGTTCGCTACGACTTCGGAGATGGCGGACAGATCTCGAAGCGCCGGACCTCTCCGGTTGGCATCGCACCGACTCGCGTCGAATGGAATGGCGGAAAAAAAAATCCGCATCCCTTACACGACCGGGGAACTGGCCCCAGTTGAAGAAACTATCTTTCGCTACGGCGAAGAAGGTCAGTTCCTCGAAAACGTCGTGTATGACATCGCCATGACCAACGCGCCGGCAAACAGCTTCAAGATCTTGAGGTTTCGTGTGCTCGGTCAGTGGGGCAACGGCGGTGTAGCACCTACCGCGCTCCGCATCGTCACCCGCAACAGTGCAGGTGTGGTGGTCGAGAATGCCACGGAACCGTTGAGTATCAACTCGGACCTCTGGTTCCGGGTCATCCTACGCAGTAGCGCATCATCCTGCCGCGTCTGGGCTATCTGGCCCGACGGCATCACAACCACCAACGGCCAACAGTATGGCCGTCCGACCATGACGGAGAAAGGAAACTAACCCTCCGTCATATCCAACCCGAACTTTTAACCCCTAACCACCCGCTCGCACAGACCCAACTGTGCGCGCGGGATTTTTTATTTATATTTACTCAAACACCACCAAAAACTCCACCCCCTCATGCCACATTACATTCCACGGATATGGGGTTATAGTCTTACCCTCTCCCTTTCCTTCTCGTATCACTACCGCTTCTAGTCCTGGATCAGCGATGAAAGCCCTCTCGCCTAAAGCCACCGTCCTGGTTCCGTCAATCAGTTCCTTATGATCAATCTCAAATGACACCAACTCTTCAGCTGTCGCAGCTCGTGCAATCATATCATCATGCGCCAATCCATTTATACTTTTTAGTGCATCATCTGAAGTAATAGGCTTGTTTGGGCGCCACACATATCCTTTTTTCTTACCAATAACATGTGAGGAAAAATTCTTGGAATTTATTTCAGGCAACATTAACTCTACATCAAACCCAGCTTCTTTTATTTTCTCTTCAAATGAAGAATCGGTAACTTCAAAGTCGTATATTTGCATAAATCTATTATAGCAATTTTTGATATACCTCCTCTATCCTATCCACCATGTGTCGCAAGGTAAACTTTTCTGGAAACGAAGATTTACTCAATGTCATCTTTCTGATCTTCTTAGCATTTAAAAAATCTATAATCTTTTCTGTTAAAAACTTGGCGGAACCTGGAGGCACCAACGGTGCAGCAGCGTATTGCTCGATCTCCGGGATACCACCAACCCGTGTAGCGATAAAGGGAACTTTAGCCAACATCATCTCAAGTAGGGCATATGGAAAACCTTCTTTAACAGACGGCATGACAAATAGATCAAACGCTTTGGCATATCGATATGCATCAGGGATAGCTCCAACTAAAAAGAATATTGTTCCGAGATCCAATTCTTTGATCTGTTGTTCTAATTCTTGCCGCAATTCACCTTCACCAATCACTACAAAGATAGTATTGTCCAGACCTTTGTATCGTCGTGCCAGATATGCTGCTTGTATCAGATGCGTCACACCTTTGGCCGAATACAGATTGGCCACCAGTCCAATCATACGCACAGTCTGTGGCAAAGCGATTCCCATTTTTCTATATATCACTTCTCGAGCGTCGTTCCGCTCCAAAATCTTATCAACATTTTGCTCATTGATTCCATTGTAAATAACGGCACCTTTTTTCTTTGGAATAATGTGCATGTGCCGACCAACATCAAAATCGAATTTGGAAACGGTGATTGTAAAATTTCTAAAGAAGCGTGAAATAAACTCTGACAGAATATAAAAATATCTTTTCAGTTTCGACATCGGTTCTGTGAAAACAAAACCATGAACTGTATAGACAACCTTGGCCCCAGCTAATTTGGCAGCAACAGCGCAGACCGAACCAGCCTTAGAACTATGCAGATGTACAATCTCGGGACGAATCGATCTGACCAACTTAATTGTTTCTAAACCAGCTTTGATATCTCTCCAAAAACTAACAGAACGACTCAGATTTTTAATCATTCGCAATTGGTGGCCTTGAAAACCGTGAACTTTCAGTTCTCCAAATAGCCAAGCATCTTGCGGACCTTCTTGAATCCCAGTCGCCACATACGTTTGATGTCCTTTGCTTTGTAGACCAACAATAACATCACGCACATGGGCTTGAGCTCCTCCCCTTTCACCTTGAGTAATGATATGAAGAATTTTCATACAGCGCTATGCCCAGATTATACTATATCTTTGTCTATGTATAGCTCGACAGCTGCTTGAAAATCTTTTGGAAGTGGCGACTCAAAGTTTCTCATCTTGCCTTTTAAGTCGACGAAGTTGATCATGTGTGCATGTAAAGCCTGGCGGCCAAACCCTAAAGCTTTTGGATGAGATGGTGCATACAGTGTATCGGCAACAATA
Organism: Candidatus Parcubacteria bacterium; assembly: GCA_039795875.1. GTDB lineage: Bacteria > Patescibacteriota > Minisyncoccia > Phycocordibacterales > CAIZLB01 > CAIZLB01. The sequence goes on from JBDKKY010000001.1 coordinate 15,602, forward strand.
ACGTGATTCACAACTTTCATATGAACGCGGAGCTGATGCGTTCTACCTGTTCGCGGTCGGAGTGACATATATGAAAAACGTGGAGTGATAGCAACTTTGGGAAATTTCTTAGTTTCAAATTCTCCTAACACTTCATATTCGGTGACGGCATCTCGCATGTCACCACGAGCAAAACGTCCAGCTGAATATTGCCGAAAATCTGTTCGACTACGTCCAATAGGTGCATTAATAATTCCTTTCTTAGTCCCTTCTTTAAACCAGCCCCAAACAAAAGCTCGATATTCTTTTTGTACCAAGTGCTCTTGAAACTGAGTTTTAATATGATCAAAAAACTTTTTTGTTCGAGCGAAGATCATCACGCCTGACGTCTCAGCATCAAGTCTATGAACTACCCCTGGACGCTCCACAGTGATCAAGGTGCCACCCTTCTCTGTCAATTGCATAGGTTCACCGATCTTGGACAGATCAGGATACAACTTAACCAACTGCTCACACAGAGTCTCCTTATCACCAGACCCTGGCTTGCCATCAGGGTGCGTGACAACACCTGCCGGTTTGTCGACAATAATAAAATCTTTCTCTTCATGCAGGATTTTCATACTATTGACTGTATCAGTATAACGTTACACAATCAAGCTCTACCGCTTTGTTATATCAATCTTTTTAACTGCTCCAACTCTTGCGCTAGCTTGTCTGAATCTTTCTTATAATTTTCAAAATTGCGCTTAGCGATCTCCATCTTTTCTCGAATACTGGTAACAAAAGCTGTTTTTTTGTCGGTGATCATTTTGGCCGTCTTACCATTCTGCTCTAGCCTAGAAATATCTTGAATCAGTCTCTGGTGTCTGTTTTTAAATGATAGCAAGTCCGCTTCCATCTGATGAATTTTCTTTTCCAAATCCTCAGCTTCTTTTTTGTGTGTCGGTAGGTCTTGTATAGCTCGCTTTTCTTCGGATTCAGCATGACCAACTTCTGTCTCATATCGAGTTAGCTCTGCGTGCAATCTCCTCTCCTCATTCTGAAAACGTTCTTGTGAGGCCAACAGCCCATCATGTTCTCGCTTTTTACTATCATATTCCATTCGTGCACGCTCTTTATCTCTTCGCTCTTTTTCTTTTTTTAAATATTCCATCTCCATCCGCTGAGCACCACCAGCATCATATGTACCACTATGAGAGGCACCACGAATTTCCTCAAGTTTGTTTTGAGTTATTCGATTTGTACTATTATTGTTTTGTCTTGACGGAGGGGTTGTAATGCCAAACATGCAAATATTTTAGCACAAATCCATACTCAAGAAAAAAACAATGCTCAAGTTCGAGACATTGTTTTTTTCTTTCCGTGTGGATTTCTCTAGAGCCGCCTCCCAGATTCGAACCGGGGACCTACTGTTTACAAAACAGTTGCTCTACCAACTGAGCTAAGGCGGCAAATGTAGAAAGACGATCTCTCGACCTCCCTACTATACACTATCTACTTTCCTATTTCAAATCGTGCGAATCGCACCAATTCTACTTTCTCACCGAACTTTTGAATAGCCCCATCAACTAGACCTTGAATTGTAATATCTCCATTTTTGATGAATGGCTGTGACATCAAAGCTTCTTCTGCAGATGCCCCAGCTGCTGTGGCCTCATCAGCTTTTAGATAGGCTGGATTCATAGCGACAACGTGCATCGCAATGTCATTTGCAAGCGCCCGAAACTCTGGGTTGTTTGACACAAAGTCCGTTTCTGAAGCCAGTTGAACCATGGCACCCATCAAACCATTTGAGTGAATGTATGATTGAATAACACCGGCACCCAATTCTCGATCAGCCTTTTTAGCAGCCTGCTCAGCACTTTTTTCTTTTAAAATAGCAAGCGCCTTCTCTCGATCCCCGTCCGCCTCTTCAAGCGCCTTCTTGCATTGCATGACTGAGATTCCGGTTTCTTCTCGCAAGGCTTTGATTTGATCAGCTGTGATTGTACTCATAATTTAATTGTGTGAATGTTAAAAAATTGATTAATGTAAATATTCTACACTATTTAGGCAACCAATTGGTGTAGGATGAAATCTACTGATGATCGTGATGAATCATTGGCAAGGATAGGATACGTAATATTTGAAATCTTGCAGTCTGTGTTCGCAATGGCAATAACAGGAACTTTCATAGCGATAGCTTCGTCAACCGCAATAAATTCTTTCTTAGGATCCAACACAACAATAGCGGCCGGCATAGCTTTTAGATCTTTTACTCCTGAGAATAGCATCTGTAGCCGCTCAACTTCTTTGTCCATCAAAGATTGTTCTTTCTTTGTGTATTTTTTTAATTCTCCTTTGGCTTTCATATCGATAAGCTCAAGCATTCGATCGATTCGTTTTCGGATGATCTCGAAGTTTGTAAGTAGACCTCCTACCCATCGGCCTGATACATACATCTGTCCTAGCTTCTCGGCGTATGTTTTTGCCAAGTCTTTGATTTCATTTTTACTAGCTACAAAAACAATAGGTTTGTTTTCAGCAATCAATGTTGCAAGAAATTCTTTAGCTGTAGCAATCTGTTTTGCAGTGACCTCGATATCAATGATATCCATGTTGCCTTTTGTACCATAAACATGCTTTGCAACTGAAGGGTTTCGTGAAGAACGTAGTGTTCCGTAGTGAACTCCAGCCTCGAACATAGCTTGTGTGTCTGCTGTTTTTTGTTGTGTCATATAAGGTTTATGTATATCAAATTATAAGCCATAAATCAAGGGTTTTTTGGGTGGTTTCCGAGGGAGTGGCCGGGGTGGGTTTGGGGGTGTGATGGTACTTGACTTTAGTTCTAGATATGGTATAATATACACATAAGACTCAATTAGGCACAGTGCCTATTTCTTAAAATCACCAACCTACCCACGTACATGAAACCAAAAACCAATAAAGCCTACAATGTTCCCCTATGGATCTGCATACTCATAGCAGGCATCCTATTGGCCGTCTATTCCATGAACACCTCTTGGCTCGGCGAAGGCGGACCCATCGTCGCCTGTCTCGCTCTCAGCGGATCCCTTATGTCAATCCTCTTCTTGTTCTTCGAATGGGACCGTCGGCGTGAGCCACTACCTAATCCAGAAAAGTTCAGGTTTACTTGGAGGCAATTCTATATTGACACCCCCACCCTGCACCGACGCGCGACCCCGCCGTTGAATGCAGCGGCGGGGTTTTTATTTTATATATTTTCTAATGGCGATCCTCATATTGCCTCAAGATCTCGGCTCCTCTCTGAAGCCAAACAGCCTTGCCGGCCAAATCAGTACCTATTTTTCTAGATATCTCTACCAACATCTCAGCTCCTGCATGTTCTGTGGCCTCATCAGCAATCCTCATCAGGCACTCGGCAGATACTTTTATGGAACGAGCTAGAGCACCCCAAGAAGCTCCGTTGTCCAGTCGAACTCCTGCCACAGGCTTCTCATCGAGTGAAGAGAGTAAAGGCGCTAATTCATTTAGCGCCTGGGTAATTTCGAATATATCTTCAGAGGAAGTTATTTTTCTATCCAACCTCGTGGAGACATCACGAATACGGGGAATATTTTCCGGTGATGTTAAATGAACCGTATAGTGTCCTTGTTCTCGAAGAGCAAGTGCGTGCGCTATTTCTATACATCTAATTTTTAATTTTACACACTCGCTGTGAATACTCTCAAGAGACTCTGGAGAAAATTCAACACCACCCCCAGATTCAACTGGAGTTGTTACATCAAAGCGTTCATACATATCTATATAGAATATCCTAAGCTGCGCGATTAGTCACTATCTTCGTCATCCACAATTATTTCACCACCATTTTCAAAATACGTCACAACTTCATTTATCATCTTATCAATCTGACCTTGGAAAATAGTCTGGATACCATGCCATGATTGTTTAAGTCGATGATCTGTTACTCGATCTTGCAATACGTTATATGTTCGAATCTTTTCTGATCTATCTCCAGTTCCCAACTGAGACTTTTTCAAACCTGAAAACTTGGCCATGTCTTCCTCTTCTTTTTTAAGCGCAAGCTTGGCCTGCAAAATAGACATAGCTTTTTCTCGGTTCTTCAGCTGACTTCGCTCCGATGTACAACGCACATCAATACCGGTTGGCTTGTGAATCAAACGCACAGCCGTTTCCACTTTGTTCACATTTTGTCCTCCAGCTCCACCTGATCGGGAGAATTCCATCTCTAGATCCGCCGGATTGATCTCAAACTTAACTCTTTTTCGGATCGGTAGTACTGCTACAACCGCAGTTGACGTGTGCACTCGCCCTGACTTTTCTGTAGAAGGGATTCGCTGAATTCGATGTACACCGATCTCATATCTAAAAAATCTATACACTTCAAGACCACGGACCTCGAAGGCCGCCTCTTTATATCCACCGATACCGTTTTCAGAAATATCGACGGTCGAAAAGTTCCAACCTCTCTGCTCAGCCCAGATCTTGTACATCTCTGACAGATCAGCCGCAAACAAGGCCGCTTCTTCTCCACCAACTCCGGCTCGGATCTCAAGCACGATCTCATTTGGATAGGCATCAGCAACCTCTTCTTCTTTGACGATATCTTTGATCTTGGCCACAACTGCCTCCATCTGCTCATCAATGCCCTTCATGTCACCTTCGGCCATCTCTTTCATCTCAGGATCTTTCATCATGTCCAAAAGAGACTCCTTTTCTTTTTGGAGTCGCTCCAATTCGCCGACAAAAAAGCTTGTCTTAAAATCTTTCTTTAATTCTTCTAGGTTTAGATCTTCCATGGTTTTGTTTGATTATATCATGCATATAACACAAAAGAGCCCTGTTATTGAGCTCTTTGTGGTGCGCGTAAGCGCTATTTACTCTTCTTAGCAACCTTCTTTGTTGTCGCAGCCTGTCGAGCCTTGAATTTCTCAACTCGTCCAGCAGTGTCAACGATCTTCTCATTTCCAGTATAAAATGGGTGGCACGCAGAGCAGATTTCTACGACGTTTTTCTCTCGGGTTGAGCCGATAGTATATGTGGCTCCACAAGCACAGGTAAAGCTTGCTGCAGGAAAATAGGTTGGATGTATCGATTTCTTCATAAGGCCCTATTATACATTAATTCGTAATTAAATCAATATCAGCTTGTAACTTAAGGGCATGGGCCATAACTGAGTTTCCATAGCTGGTATTTCCACTCACAGAGCCGCAGGCTTTGCCCGAATAGTATCGACAGGCCGCGTTTCGCTCAGCAGAGGCAGTCTGAGCACTAGCTCCAAGATCCGCTACATAGAGAGCTGTCGCAGTGAAGGCATCTTGCGCATTCCAAGGGTTGGCTGTGCCCCCTCCCCCTCTGGCAGACACCACTCGAGCGGCGAACATTTCCCATGTCGAAGGAATGAACTGTGATGGCCCCATAGCGCCTCCATATCCGATAGACAAAGGACAAGAAACGCGAGTTTTATATGGATCTTTGCCTAGGGCTTTGGTGATTCGCAAGAAAGGCTGAACATCTCGTGAAGGCTTCATCACGTTGGCCACAGCTTTGCCTGAGTTCGCCCCTACCCCTGCTCCTGTATCAGCGTCAGACAGATAACATGAACCGAGATTTGATCCGATATTGGTTTCTTGTTTCAAAATACCGAGAATAAATGCAGGCCGTACACCCGTGGCCGCTCCGGCGGCTTTGGCATATTTTACCGCATCCTCGAACTTGATAGAACCTGAGTCACGCAAAGCGAACAGTGCGTTCTTGATTTCATTTACTTTCTTTTGCTTTTCATTGATCACCACATTGTACTCAGCTTTTTCTTTATTTTTTAAATTCAACAACCTCTGTTTTTCGGCCTCAGCTTTTTCTACAACTTTCTTTTTTTCTTCGATTTGATATTTGGTATCATACTCTTCATTTCGTTTTTGGCCGAGAGAATCTTTTTCTTTTTCTTCGTCTTGCTTATCTTTATTGATATAACCGATCTCGTCTTTGATACGTGATTGTATGGATGTATATGCATCCATGTCTTGGAAAAAAGCTGACATCTCTTGCTGTGCCAGTAAGGCCTCAACCATAGTGTAGTTGTCTAACTCATAACTAGCCCGAATAATCTCAGCCAAACCCTCTCTACTGCGCACAATTCTACCCTGGAGAGTATTGATGTTTTTCTCTTTAGTGGTGATGTCTTTACCCAACTTGGCAATAGAAAGCTCTCGAGCTTTGATCTGTAGTTTGGCCTGCTGAATCTCAATCTCTAGGAGTTTCTTATCACGAGAAATAGAAGCCGCTTCACTTTCTAGCTTGCCGGTCTGAGTCTTTAAGCCAGCAATCTCAGCCTCGATCTTAGCCAATTCGGCCAGACAAGAGTCACGGTTCTCCGGTAAGTTACAATCTAGAGACTGGGCACTAGCGAAAGTGAAAGCGGAAAAGATTGCAACAGCAAAGCCAATGGAAAAGACATATTTCATATATGAATATCATTATACCAGCTCCATCCATATATGCGAGTCCTGATATAGAGTAGGTGACTAAGCCGTAGGTTCGTCTGCGCCCTCTTCATCCTTCTTACCTTTTTGATCAGACACTTCGATCGCAGTCATGTCTATCTCTGTAGCAGCCTCCTCTTCAACTTCTTCCTTGTGTTTAGCGGCCAAAACAATAACCTCATCTGCTCCTGTTAGGTATTTAACACCTGGCAAGGCTGGTAGATCAGAAACAAGGATTTGATCCTCAACTTCTGCCAATTTTGCAAGATCAACTTCAATCTCGTGAGGAAGATCTTTTGCTTCAGCTTCAACTTCAACTTCGTGGAGAACTTTGACGAGATCGGCGTTGAGAGCTTTTACGGCATTTGATACTCCTGTAAAGATGATAGGAATATGTACGTGTAGTTTCTTTCCTTTCTCTACTACATAGAGGTCAGCGTGAAAAATATTTCCTTTTACAACATCTTTTTGGATATCGTGAATAAGAACATCTTGATCCTTATCTAAGCCTTTCAGAGTAATAACTGAAGACTCTCCAGCATCTTTATATAATTTTGCAAATTCTTTTGTATCAACGGCAATCGGAGTTGACGGAAACTTTGCCCCATAGCAAACAGCCTTCATCTTGCCTGTCATATCAAGACCAGCCTCGATTTTCACCGCATTTAGTGTGTATGTCATAATGTACCGAAGTATACACTAATTCTTGGATTTATCAACGTCTCTACCTACTAATATCCAGTTGGTCCTAGGGCGTTCGTATCGTCGATAACACCTGTCGTATAGTTGTTGTTGAGGGACACAGGGGGTGTTGTACCAACACTTATACCTTCAACTGAAGTATAGCCTGAGAAAGTTTTTTGGGTTTCTCGAGGAAAGGCAAATACGGCATTTGGAGACTTTGTCACTTCAGTTGCGGCTAGGTAGATAGGCTCTCCTACGTATGATTGACCCTCAAGATCGAAGACTGCTCCGGCGACCATATTACCCTCTGCTCCTTGTCCAACAGATTGACCAGCATCAGTGATATATACATAACAATATCCTTGACCAGCTAATGGATCTGGAGAAGGTGCGGAAGCTAGATATTTCTGAGACACAAGAATACCGAACAGTGTGTCATTATTGGTTTTAACCGCGCCTAGACAATCAAGCTGACCGCTGGGTAGTTTTGCATCGTCCCAAGTGTGGAACTGTGAGTTTGGCAGATATCCTCTATGATCAATCGAATACAAAGACAAAGCCTTTTCGATAGAATGGACTTCAGCTTGTCGTTTGGCATCTCGAGCTTTGGCCCGTGCAGTTGAAAGACTGGCACTGACAATAGAGGTTAAGAGACCGATGATGGCGATCACCACCAAAAGTTCGATGAGTGTAAATCCTTGTTGATTTGAACGATTTTTTAATTTCATCATAGGTATATAAATATTATAGTGTAGGGCTAATAATAGCTGGATTGACTCCGGAACTCTTGAATATTACAACTGTGGCGATGATCAATAATATACAAATGCCGATCGTGACCGCCACGGCTTGATTTTCAGTTTTTACAAAGCCTTTGGTAACCAAGAATCGAATCATTGTTGGCACTTCAGGCTGACCGAGGATCTTCCGAGATCGTAGTTTGAATTTTGATTCATCAAAGGTAAGCTGGCCTGTTGATTGGCCTGGATTTGGCATTGTTTCAAATGTTGACATATACCATAAGTCTACACCACAATATTTGACACCACAACTTGAATGCCTGGGCATAATATATGATAATCAATACTATGAACAAAATAAACTTCCTGGCCATCGGAGATACCGTAATCGATGCATTTATCAAGCTGACAACCGCTTCTGTACACGAAGATCCGCACGGAGAGAATAAAACTCTCTGTATGCCATTTGCGGAAAAGGTCCCTTTTGAGAGTGTGACCGAGATCCCGGCCGTTGGAAACAGTGCTAACGCCGCCGTATCCGCTGCCCGACTGGGACTATCGTCTGCCCTGCTCACTTGTTTGGGTGCTGATGAAAATGGAAAAAAATGTTTGGATCAATTTGCTGCGGAGAAAGTGGATGTATCTGAAGTAAACAGTATTCCAGGAAAAATTACCAACTATCACTATGTGTTGTGGTACCAGAACGACCGGACCATTTTAATCAAGCACGAACTCTTTGAATATCATGTACCAATTATTGTGCCTGAATATATCTATCTCAGTTCACTTGGAGAAAACTCTCTGCCATTCCATCATGACATGGCTGCCTATCTGCAAGCACACCCAGAGGTAAAGTTGGTTTTCCAACCAGGCACATTTCAGATAAAGTTTGGGACGGATGAGCTGGCCGAGATTTACAAAAGGACTCATATCCTGTTTTGTAACAAAGAAGAAGCCATCCGGATTTTAAAATTGGACGACAAAGCCGATCATGATATTAAACATTTGTTACTAGGATTACGGAATCTAGGAGTGCAGCTGCCTGTGATCACTGATGGTCCCTTTGGAGCTTATACATATGATACTGATATACGAGTTGTCGACAGCGCGACATTTGATGAATTGACACCTGTTGTGCACATGCCTATTTATCCTGATATCAAACCACCACTTGAGCGAACTGGTGCTGGTGATGCTTTTGCCTCTACATTTACCAGCGCATTGGCTTTGGGACGAACTATCACTGAAGCGTTGATGTGGGGATCTATCAACTCAATGTCAGTCTGCCAAGATATCGGCGCACAACGAGGGTTGCTGACTGAAGAGAAGATCGAAGCGTACATCAAAGTGGCACCAGAGGGTTGGGGTCCGGTAACGCTTTAAAGCGCAGCTTTTACAATATCCCCAGCATCAAGCTTATACTCTTTCATCAACTCTGCCGGTGTTCCTGATTGACCAAATCGATCATGTATCCCGATTCTTTTAACTGGCTTTGGACATTGTTCAGATAAGATTTCACATACCAAGCTGCCAAATCCAGCAGCGATCTGATGCTCTTCTACTGTCACAACTTTTTGTGCATGTTTCGCATATGCAATCAGAGTTTTTTCATCAAATGGTTTTATCGTGTGAAAATTGATAACGACTACTTTTTTCCTGTGAGTCTTTTCCAGTTCGATGCAGGCTTTGATAGCGTTAAACACCAGCGGGCCAGTGGCACAGATGAGCACGTCAAAATCGACTCCTTGGGTTACACCTTCAGTCATATATAAAATATTGGCTTTGCCAAAAACAAATGGAGTTTCTTCGGTGGTAATCACTGGTGTTTTTTCTCGAGCTAGGCGGATGTAGACAGATGATGTTACTTTTTTATCAAATGCCGCAACAGTGGCTTTTCGTGCTTCGATGACGTCGCAAGGATAAATAATCTGCATGTTGGGAGTTACACGCATGAGGGCAATATCTTCAAGTGCCTGGTGGGATCCCCCATCAGGTCCGACAGAAAGTCCTGAGTGCGATCCTGCGATGATGACCTTGCGATCGTTATAGCAAATAGTGGTCCTGATCTGCTCCCAGTTACGTCCTGGACTGAACATGGCATATGACGTTATAGCTGGCACCTTGCCCATAGCAGCCATTCCTGAGGCCACTGAGGCCATGTTTTGCTCAGCTACACCCATCTCGACGAAGCGGTTGGGGAATTTCTTTTTAAATGCAGACATCTGCGTTGATTCTGTTAAATCGGCACATAGTCCTACTATAGATTCGTCCTTTTCCCCGGCCAACACAAAACCATCACCAAAACCTTTTCGCGTGTACACTTGCTCTACATCTTCGTCGAAAAGTTTTGGATTGAGGTTTGATGGGGCGTATAACATATATAGATACATTATACATTAACAAGGGTGCGGACCAACTTTTTTGTGGTCACAGATAATCTCTTCGCCGTCGCTCAGATATTTGCTCGACCCTTACAGGGTCAGTACACCTTTTGGATCTTTTGCAGAGCAAAAGCTCTCAAAAGGTTTTACGCCTTGGGTCCCAACCCAAGACTCACCCGACTCGCCCGTTTTTCCACAAGGAAAAACATGGCTCCGTCTCGCACATGTACGAAAAAAGAGCGGAACTATCCGCTCTTTTTTGTCATGTGCGCATGCTTGGGTTCGAACCAAGGACCTTTCGAGTATCAGTCGAATGCTCTACCAACTGAGCTACACGCGCATTATTCGTCTTCGTTCTCGGACCGCACGAAGCAGTCCTTCACTCATCCTCATAATGAAGAAGACAAGACATTCTCCGCGCTCCGACGCTTCACGATAGAAGCGCTGCGCGCATCGTCGTAAATGCCTACAGAGACGTGGACAATCTACAACGACGAATAAACGATATTATACACAAAAACTGCCATTTGGCAATTTATTCTGATTTTAAATAGCTATTTTGGACCTTATTTAGCAACAGCTTTTTGTACGAAGAACTTACCAGCGTCCTCCATTTCTGTCAAAGACTCACAGGCATTTGTTCCAGACAATCGGCCTGCATTTGTAGCAGTTGCCTTACCTCGTAGCTTAGGGTCAGACTCTGTCGAACTTACAAGTTCACCCAATGAACCATATGTGTCAACTCGCTTCTTAATATACATCTCAACCGCAGTACGTGATTCTGCCCCACTGTCGGCAACAAAGACTTTGGTGTCTGATTTTGCGGGGAATGCCGGAGCTGACGCCGCATCTGTATACCAGGCAAATGTACATGAAGTATTTCTCTGTACTATGGCTGATCTACTATAATTACAAGCTGAACGCTCCATACATCCATCTCCACCTTGTCCTGGGACGTATCTACCTTGTCCTGGGACATATCCACCTTTTGTGACATCACCTGATACAGCGCCTGCTGTAGGAGTTGTTGCAGTAGTAGGGTTATTTATCAATACTGCCTTAGTTGTGGCGGCTTGATTATCTTTATTGCTAATCGATGTGCGTACACTGTAGACAATTGACGCTACAATAATTGCCAAAAGAACAACAATAGTTAATGTTTTTTTCATATACTAATATTGTATCACCTACTTCAAGAAAAAGAAAAAACCTTTATGAACATAATTCACACAGGTCTTTTCTCAACAAATAAGAATTTTCACAAATCAACGCTTGTTACAAGTTAAATAATTAAATCTATTATTTTGTTCTGTTTGGCCAGTCTTTCCTGGGGTCAAAATCTTTACGTGATTCCCACGCTCTAAATGCGACGAGTTAGAGTCTCGTTTATACAGTGCAAGCAAAGTATAAGAACGACCGCTATAAATTTTATACCCTCCCTAAAGAGGACATAAAACAGTTTTCACTTGAATAAATCCACGAACAGCTTCCGCTACCCGTGCCTTGTTACGACTTACTCCCTGTCACCAAGCTTACCGTAGTCCCACACATGGTGAGATATCGGGTACTCCTGGCTCCCTTGAGTTGACGGGCGGTGAGTACAAGACTTGAGAACGTATTCACCGCGGTATGTCTGACCCGCGATTACTAGCGATTCCAGCTTCACGAAGTCGAGTTGCAGACTTCGATCCGAACTGAGGATGGTTTTAAACGTTTTGCTCCGAGTCGCCTCATTGCGTCGCGTTGTACCACCCATTGTATTATGTGTGTAGCCCAAGATGTCAAAGGGACATGCGGACCTGGCGTCATCCTCGCCTTCCTCCCAGCCTACAACTCACAAACACATATCTTTTACGATATCGTTTATGAACTTTAGGCTGGGCAGTCTCGTGTGACACTTATAACACACGACGAGGGTTGCGTTCGTTACCCCACTGAAGGGAACAATTCAAACCACGAACTGACGACGGCCATGCATCACCTGCCTAACTGTCTTGCGAGGGTTCTAGTTTCTTAGAACTTTCAGTTAGGTGTCAAACCTTGGTAAGGTTCTTCGTTTACCTACGAATTAAACCACATAATCCACCGCTTGTGCAAGTCCCCGTCTATTCCTTTGAGTTTTAGCCTTGCGGCCGTACTACCCAGGCGGTACACTTATCGCGTTAGCTTAGTCTCACAGAGGGTCGATACTCCGTAAAACTAGTGTACATCGTTTAGGGCGTGGACTACTGGGGTATCTAATCCCATTCGCTACCCACGCTTTCGTGCTTCAATGTCAGGAATGTGCCAGTGTGCTGCCTTCGCTTTTGGTATTCCCCATGATATCAACGGATTTTACCCCTACTCCATGAGTTCTACACACCTCTCACATCCTCTAGCGATACCGTTTCTTATGCGAGTCCCCAGTTAAGCTGGGGGTTTTAACACAAGACTAATATCGCCATCTACGCACCCTTTACGCCCAATAATTCCGGATAACGCTTGGGGTACTCGTATTACCGCTGCTGCTGGCACGAGTTTAGCAACCCCTTATTCATGAGGTACAATCAATAAACTTTTTCCCTCATAAAAGGTTTTTACATACCTAAGTACTTCATCAACCACGCGGCGTCGCTCCATCAGACTTTCGTCCATTGTGGAAGATTCTCGACTGCAGCCACCCGTAGGTGTATGGGCCGTGTCTCAGTCCCATCGGTGAGGGTCAGCCTCTCAGCTCCTCTAGACGTCATTGCCTTGGTAGGCCATTACCCTACCAACTAGCTGATATCGTGCGGGCCCGTCCTGAAGCATAATGCCTTTAACAGCAAACTTTACTCCGTAGAGACCATCGAGTATTAGCATATCTTTCGATATGTTATTCTCGACTTCAGGGAAGGTACCCACATGTTACTACCTCGTCTGCCACTAAACATAACCTTGATATAATCTCAATATGTTTCGTTCGACTTGCATGCCTTATCCACGCCGCCAGCGTTCATCCTGAGCTAGGATCAAACTCTAATTAAAAACTCAAACAGAACAAAAGAAAGGATTCAATAAACTTAACTTAATAACTTGCGTTTTTTTGTGATGTATTCCTATTTAGTTTTCAAAAAACAATCACAGAGTTCCCTCTATCTTTCTGATAGAAGTTCTTCTACTTTCCACAAGTGGAGTTAGAGGACACTTACTGCAATGGAACCAATTATACGCATATGGAAACCAAAGTCAAGCGTCTCATAGACTATTTTATCCTTATGATATAAGGGTTTTTTAGTGGTCTTTTTATTTGTCTTTAAAAGACCCTTATTTTACAGCGCTTTTATCCAAAAATAGTATCTAACTTTTAATTGGAGGCTCGTCGTAAGGGGTCACTTGATGTATTTGACAAGATTTTTGGGGTTGATATACTTACATCATCTTCGGGACTTTCCCGCGACTCCACGAAAGTGGAGGCAATGACAAGGGCTCCTCAATTGAGGGGCTCTTGTTTTATATACAGACTTTCAAACTCTTTCTGTATGTTTCGCTTATCAAGTCGATCTACTTCGCCCAATTTATTCATTAACCTTCTATAATCCAGAACCCTGGCTTGATGCAGACAGACTCTAACCTCTTTTCCTTTTTGCCTAATAGGTACATACCAACTGCCACTTTTCGATTTAGAAGTCATAGGTAAGGTGAAATAAAAATTATGACTCAACTTAGTGTGTATATACACAGGCCGAGCAAAGTTCTTACCCTTTCCATTAATTTCCTGTCCAACATTGTCGCCCATATTTGCCCACCAGATATCACCCTCTAAAACATATGGTGGTGCATGCCCCCGATCATGAATCTTCATCTTTAGTTTGATCCACTCCAAAAACCTTTTTATCATTGAATAAATATTAACAATAAATACCTCAAGGAAACCTTAGGGACTACCTAAGAAAATATAAATTTATTCCGTTCTTCCTGAACATATTCTGACTTTGGAGCCAATGGCCGGAGTTGAACCGGCGACCTACTCCTTACCATGGAGTTGCTCTACCGCGCTGAGCTACATCGGCGATGTATAGAATATACCCTAATCTCGTTTTCTTTCCAAATAGACACTAATCGTTCGTCTCTTAAACGGCTTACCCTCTTTGGTGACGTGCTTATATGATTTGATCATTTTATGAATCACAAAATACGGTGCGAATAATTCCTCAATCTCAGTCTGGGTAAACACATGCTCCAAAACTTTCAATCGCGGGTGTATATATGAATTGTGCTCTTTATCAGGTGTAGGATATTGCTTAATCATACGTTTAGCATTCTCATCGGCTTCAAGAACAAAGGTCTTTAAAAACATCCAGCCAAAAGGCTTCACCACACGAGACAATTCTTTAGCATAGGCCGCTCGAGATTTCTCATTGAGAAAATGCATAGTCATCATATCCAAAACAATATCAACGGATTCATTTTCAAGCTCAAGCTTATCTCCTACTTTACCCTGCTTAAATACAAGGTTAGGCAGATGCAATGTCTCTATAAACTTGTGTTTTGCCTGAGCTAAAGCCGTCTCTGAAATGTCTATCCCAAGACCTCCCATCTTAAATTCTTCACAAACATTGCCAATATTGCGTCCATTGCCACACCCAATATCCAAAACAAACCCGCCTTCAGGAAAAGGGTCCCATTCTGAGTTTCTTTTGGCCCACCGTACAAACGACAATAGGTCCTCTGCTGGATCCTCTGATAACGTTAAGTGTTCACCGGTTTTATACTCTTTGTTCCAGAATTGTTGGGTCATTGACATCCTTTATACAACATTTTTTAAATTTGTGCTATACTCCCCTACATGTTAACTAAAGGACGTATACAATCTATAAGATCACTCTCTGAAAGAAAGCAACGAAATGCCAAGGGTGTTTTCGTGGTTGAAGGAGGTAAAAGTGTGGCTGAATTACTGATGACCGACCTTATTATCGAAGAATTGTACATCACTCACGAGTTTGCCAAGAAATACGAGACCGAATTGCACGCTGCCGGTAAGCGACAGGCTGAAGTCCAAAAATGGCTCAAGCCGCAACTGGTAGAAGCTGGTGAATTGAAACAGCTGAGCTCTCTTGAGGCTACTGACGGAGCATTGGCGATCGTAAAGCAACCAGCCAAGATTGAGATCGACATTGTGGAAGCAGCTAAGAAGGACATTGTACTTATACTTGAAGACATTCGAGATCCAGGAAACTTGGGGACTATTATGCGTATTGCTGATTGGTATGGCGTTAAGAACATCTTTGCTTCTGTTGGAACAGTAGACATGTTCAACAACAAGACTATTATTGCCTCTATGGGCTCATTTGCTCGAGTCAATATTCAGTATGCCGAAGTGAAAGCGTTGATACAAAAATGTAACGAAAATAAAATTCTAACTATCGGTTCTGTTCTAGGAGGAAAAAGCTCTCACGAATATGCTTGGCCAAAAACGGGTGTGCTTGTTATTGGAAATGAAGCCAATGGTATTTACGAAGAAACACGATTTCTGTTAAAAAATACTGTGACCATTCCCTCATATGGAAAAGCTGAGTCCTTGAACGCGGGAGTTGCTACGGCTGTGTTGTTGGATGAGTGGAGACGAGCTGGCAGTAAGTAATCTTTATCTTACCTTTGTAAAAGTAGAAGCAACATCTCTGAGTACGGTCAAATATTCAAATACGAACGGACTGTCGGCTTTCATGGAGCCATAGATTGCAACTCCTAGCCCAGTATCCAATACCACCCTCACATCAGTATCTGCAGGGCTTTGTGTTGGACAAAGGAAGCGAATCTGCTGCTCCTTACCAGCTATCGTAACTTTCTTAGGCGACAAACATTCCTTAAAATCTGAACCAAAACCTGTTGGCTTTGCAGTTATCGTAAATATGTATGGAAAACCTTCTTGAGAAAGGTACAGGGCATCCGGCACTTCTTCTACTTGCCAGTTTGAGGGATATTTAAATGAAAAGTTAGGAGTTGAGTAGAGCACCTGTGTTATGGGCACTGGCGGATTATACAAAGGTTGATATGGTGTATCACTTCCTGTAACTGGAGTAGAGGTTGTCGATATAGTCATCGGTACAATAGGAGTCACATCCTTTCTCACATACCAATACGTAACCCCAGCTGTTAGCGCAATAACAACAAGTAACATCAACAAAGTCCCTAAAAATCCTTTTTGGGTATTCATGCATGTATTCTACTATATGTCGTGCTACGACGGAACCTTTGCTATATCATGCCCGGCACAAAGACAGCTGTATCTGGTACAAATGAGTTTACGACTTCCATAAAATCTGCGTACGCTGCAGTACCTGGAGCATACGGATGAAAACCTATTTGGTAATATGATTTCCCGTCCATAGTGAAGAGATAATAATGTACCGTATGTGGTGCATCTTTATTTACATGCTCTATTCGTAACATCGGCACATTGGCACGAGTTTCCCAGACAGCTTTGGTTGGAGTGCCTTCATATACGTTCTCTTGCGAAACCAATGTCTGTACAAGATTGAAAGAGTTACCTGTCACCGGATGTTTGCCAATAATAATATATTCTCCAAGGGCATATATTTCGCTTTCGATATTGGGAAATTCTTTTGATTTAAGAAGAAAGATCTGGCCATTCTTATCATGAACGGTCCACGCCCGAGAATTATATGAAAATGAAAATCCTTGCGCTACGCTTTTGTATGTTGTTTTATCCGTTGTGACGCCTATGGTGGTGGTAGCGGTAACAGGAACTGTTGAGATGGGCGTCTGCACATCATTTCCCTCCTTGACGTCTTTTTGATATATAGCAAAGCCAATCAATAGGATGAGAATAAAAAAGAATGCCGTGCTGCCGTTACCTTTGTTTGTAGGTTTATCCATATAGCTCGATTATACCATAGCTATATTTCTTCATTCAGGAACTTGAAGTAATCCTTCACAAAAACCTTGTGACTCATGTATTTAAGGAAAAAGTTCATTATTTTTCTACCAAATGAAGATGTGGTGGCTGATATCTTTTGCATTCGGTGTGTAATCTTTAATGCCTTGGCGACTCTGGCCATACGTTTATCATTGTACACACGAAGTGCCACGTCTAGGTCCTTAGCCTTATATAGTTCAGAAGCCAAGACATAGGCGTCTTCCATAGCCATCGATCCACCTAGACCTGCAAAAGGTTCAAATCCGTGAGCAGCATCGCCAAGCAAGGCTATACGATTGTCATACATACACGAGGTATGTATCTCACTCAAATCACTTGGCAAAATATCCGCGGCTTGTTTATCAAGCAAAATATTTGGTACCAAAGTATTCTCTTTGGCAAATACTTTATTTAGCGTCGCCATACGATTTTCTTCTTTGTCCCACACTGTATGGTCTTGGCGAGCAACCAAGACCGCCAAGGCTTTGTCCCCTTCATTGAAAATGATAATATATTGACCTGGTTCAACGTGAGTAGATACAGCATGTGGATCAGCATATTTTGGATCAATCCAGATATACCAGACCCGCCAATCAACAAAGGTCCTGACTGCATGCTTAAAATACTTTTCTCTGGTTGCAGAACATGCACCATCTGCTCCGACCACCAAGTCATACGATTTTTTCTCTCCGTTGGCGAAGGTGACATTTGGACGTACTACATTTTCTATATCTGTAACAGTTTTTGAAAATTCAACCTTACCAGCCGGCAACTTTGATTGTAGCCCGTCGATTAGAGCCTTACGATGTATGTGGAAATAACCCATACCGTATTCTTGGAAAAATGGGTCGAAATTATATTGTTGTACTAACTCTTTTTTACCATTAAAAATATTGAAATATCTAAATGGCTTTGCATGAGCATCGAACATGTCACGCAGACCCAACTTGGTCAGCATTCTCCGTCCATTGATCCACATACCGAGTGAAAACCCATGATGAGACTGATCTGGCTGTTTTTCTACGATATCGTATTCTATGCCGAATTGTTCACAGAATCCTGCGAGGGCCAATCCACCAATTCCTGCTCCAATGATAAGTATTTTCATAATTATTGTTTTAATTTTGTTAGATGTTGTTTTGTTGCTTCGACGATTGCTTGATGGACTGCCTCCACGTCTCCATAGGCTCTGTATTGCTCTTGGCGACCAGGATCATTGAAGCGAACAAAGTATTGCAAAGCTTTATTTTTTGCTTTTGGATCTGTCATCTTATCGATTAAAGCGATCATTCTTTGGAGATCGAACTCTTCCTTTGGATATTCTCTCATATACCGAGAGGCAAACTGTCGGGCATGGGCTTGGATCTCACCAAGATTGCTCAGATACTCGATGGACTCCGCGACGGTCTCTGGTTGTAATGGTGATCCAACATTGTCTATGTGCTCCACTTCGTGATAGACACTATCAATCAATGACTCCAAAGCATTCCTGATATCGGACTCTTCGGTTGCGGCACGAAATTCTTCTAATCCGAAACTAAAACGGTTATTGTTAGAGTCATATTCCGTCGACAGTGGCTCAAACCGTACTCCATATCCCTCGGCAGTGAATACCGGTTTTCTGATCCATACAACCCCATCATTTTCTGGCCAGACCTCTAGAAGGCACTCGACGATATCTACCTGCTCTCCTTCTCTCTTTTTTCGTATATACAGTTCTGTGGCTGATCTTATTTTTTCTTCGATCAAACGAGAGAGCCTTTGTTTAATTACTTCCTGTTGTTCAGGAGAGATTAGTGTTTCTAGGATTTCAGTCATGAAAATGGTGTTAAATTAATTATAATGAAAACATCTCTAACCAATTCTGTAACTCAGAGATGCGGGCTTGTGTGATAGCACTCTTGCAACTTGAGATTGTAAAAGGTTGCAAACTTCCACCTTCATATTGATGTCCTTCAGCTTCACACTCACTGTCTCGATAAGCCAACCACTTCTCTTGGGATTTTTTGATCTTTGGACCGATATCTGACAAAAATTGCTCTTTCTGTGTTACTTGTGTGTATAGAGTATTCATTTGAACATCAAGATTTTGAAAAACTTCATACGCACATTGGTTCATGGGCTGTTGTTGGAGTAATTCCGCACATTCATCAGAACTTGTTGCAACATCTTCCGAAGTAGTCGTGGTGGGCATTTGCATTACTACCCCAGATTCAACAGGCACCGGCAAGCTATATCTTTCTCCCAATCGAAAAAATACTATTGGTAAAATGATCAGCAGCACAATTACGCTTAATAGTTTTGAGTACCAGGTGACATGATTCCATTGGATAGACATATGTAAATTATACACTACCCCACGAAAAAACCCTCCCGAAGGAGGATCTTTTCTACCAATTAATTTGGCGCGACTTTGTTTTCTCGGCTGCAAAGCAGCTTAGAAAACAAGAAGTGCCCTTTAGTGGCGCGGTCGACCGGACTTGAACCGGCGACCTTCCGCGTGACAGGCGGACGCTCTAACCAGCTGAGCTACGACCGCATACTAAGACATTATACATAGATTTCCTTTAAAACCAAGGCCCTTGCTGACAGAATTGAGGACCGACAAAACACAATAGAACATAAGGAGTGGCGAAAAAGGCTTGACGGAGGATTTGCGAATGCAAATCTGAGTCAGAGGAAAATTCCCCTTGGGATGGGACCCAAGGGGAGTTATTCCGGTCTTTTTCAGAGCGACGTTGTTCTGTGTCAGTAGGTGGAATCGAACCACCGACCTTGGGCTTATGAGTCCCACGCTCTAACCGACTGAGCTATACTGACTCTATCTTGTTGCGGAGCCCGGATTTGCACCGAGGCTTTCAGGTTATGAGCCTGACGAGCTACTGTTACTCCACCCCGCTATTTCTATATACGTCTCCGTATACACATTGAAGCAGTATAATATACTTTTTCTATAAATGCAAACAGAATAAGCACCGTCCGGTAAAATACACCACATACAAAGCGATGATCATAAATGGACCAAAAGGAATCTCCGTCCGGAGACCCATTCGAGGGAATATCTTTCTAAATGCAGAGCTTAATTTTCCATTAAATAGACGAATACCGAGTGCATTGTTTTTACTTGAGAAGGCATCGATTGCCTCACCTAAAAAGATGCCACCAAGTATCACTACTGTACCGATCCAGAAAGAGTACACAAGGGCCGTAAAGCCTTGAGATACACCCAACATCCAACCTATCACAAGAGCTAGTTTGGCGTCTCCTAGGCCCATCCAGCGGCCTCCCGACACAAGCCACAAGAAGGCAAAAGGAGCTGCAATAATCAAACCAGCGATTAGACTTAGAAAAATATCAAGGCCTACCAAGTGTTTGACCCAAATGAATCCAAGCATTTTGATGAAAGCTAAGACCGCGGCGGAATAAACCAATCCATTCGGAATAATCTTGTGTCTCAAATCGTACACCCCAATACATATAAGGAGCGCAGCAATGGCACAATCGGTCATTAAAGAAATCCAATAATATATATTGGTCAGGTCAAACATCAGACCTCCCACGAATAAATACTTAGCGAAAATACTTGTGAGTACACAGGCTGTTAGAAGTTCAACTATCGGATATTGCCAAGATATTTTTGATTTACAAGTCCGGCATCGACCTTTATAAAAAATAAAACTAAATAGCGGAATCAGATCTTTGGCTTCCAGCGTTCGCCCGCAAGAAAAACATTTTGACCTTCCTTTTGAGATAGCCAACCCGGTGTTATATCTATAGATGACTACATTCAAAAAACTCCCCAGGATCAATGAGAAGAGGAAGAATAAAACAAGGAATAGATATGTCATATAGGTACATTATATCATCACTGCACAATCGCCCCAAGCAGGATCATGGCGGTGGTAACAATCGCCAGGAAACCGAGGATAAATTTAATTGCAGTTGAATCAAGCATGTTGAGATTATAACAAAAAAAACAGAAAACCGCCCGAAGGCGGTTTTCTGCAATTTTTTGAATTTAGGTTAGAGATCTAGCTCTTAAACTAATCTGTTGAGGACTAGTAAGTAACTGATGCTGTATCCATTAATTCGAATCCTTGTGTTTGTGCAACTTGTGATCCTCCTGTTGGTGTCCACAAAACTTTTGCAATCACAGCTTTGTATACTCCTGTTGAAGGGATTGAAGTTGTTCCGAAGAATGCTGTGAACTCTGCGTTCTTAACAGCTCCTTCTGGGAATGTTGCTAGTCCACTCTCAACTACGGCTGTAGTTGTAGATGTTGAAGCAACAGCACCACTGTTTACGTTAACTAGTTGGATTACAGCTTGTAGAGTACCAGTGTTGATTGGACCTCCTTGTGCTGTAACTGTAGCAACGAACTTAGCTTCGATACCTGTAGGTTGAGCGTTTGCTCCGTTCTTGATAACAGTTGCTGATGAAGAAACTTTACCAAATTGTGGAACGACAGGGGCTAGGTAGTGGTAAGGACCTGCGATGTTAAGACCAGTCTGAGTTTCTGAAGAACCGTTTGGTTTTTCATATGTGACTTCTGTAACTGCTGTAGAAACTGTTGTTCCTGTAGCTGTGTTAGATGGGAAGTCTGCTCGGATTGTGAATGTCTTAGTTGTATCTTGTTCTACGTACACACTGTAGTTGTTTAGATCAAATGTAACTGTAGCTGGAGACGCTAGAGATGTCACTGATCGTGCATCAATAAGTGTTGATCCATCATACAAGTATACGTTTGAAGGCAATGTACTTGAGTTTGTGTATGTTGAAGTTGTAGCGATTGAAACTTTTACAGCTGTAATCTTTGATCGGCCAGTTTCTGACTTCACAGCGAATGTAGATGTAAGAACTTTCTCTGCTCCATTTCCTGTTCGACTTACTCGGTAGTTCATTGAGTAAACTGTTACAGCATCTGATCGTACTGAAGATTGTGATGTACCTGGTTTCTTGAATGTATGTACTCGTGTATCAGATAGTGCGTTATAACTACTGATTCCTCGTCCATCCACTGTTCGAATACCTGATTGACCATAAACTCCTACTGTTACAACTCGATCTGAGTCAATTGAGTTTGTATCAAATGTTACTGTAAGTGTTTTTAGAGTATCTTTTGAAACTTTAACTCCTAGACCAGCGATTTGTAGGTAGTATTGATTTGGTGTAACTGAAGTATCTTTTGAGAAAGAACTTGAGTTAACGGGTACTGAAGCGATAACTGTTGAACCGTCTTTGATAGTAACTTTGTTAACCAAAGTTGCTGGGTTCTCGAGTGATCCTGCTTGAGTAACTGCAACCAATAGGTTGATTCTCTCAACTAGGATATCAGATTGCTTAGCCTTGAATTCAACTGCGTAAACTGGAACGTCAATGTTTGTTTGAACATTTGGGTTGTTTGTTACAACTGGAGAAACTCGTACTTCAGCAAATCCTTCTGATCCTACTAGTGTAGGACTTGTTGGAGTTGTTGCTGTACATGTAAATCCTGTTGGGCAAGTTGCTCCTGGAGTAGGTGTAGTTGCAACTGGTGATGAGTTAAGAACTCCTCGTGTTAGAACTCCTACAAAGCCTGTTCCTGGAAGATTGTTAGCTAACTGGAATGCTACTACGGCTCGTTTTGTAACTGAACCGAAGTATCCTGTAGCTGCAACGTTAAAGAAACCTGCGTCTGCTAGATAGTTTTGAAGTGCTGTTACATCAGCTCCTCGCATACCTAGTTGTAGGCTTTTGTTAAACATGAATCCTTGCGCTGAAGCTGTTACAGAAACTGTAAGAGCAAGAGCAAAAATTGCTGCTGAAATTGATTTTTTCATAATGATTGATTTAAAATAAAAAATTGTGTTTTTGTTTATTGTCTGATTTATTAATAATTAAGTTGATAAGTCCAGACACACAATTTTCGGGCTAAATCTTTGCGAACCCGTCTCGAGCATCATATATATAGAATATACACATGAGAATCAAAACGGACTCCAAAGGGCTAACCTGTACCTATTAAAACGGGTACATAAGCAATATATTACACTTGTTTGCTAGGGACAGGCAAAGAGGGCTATATGTCCTTTAAAAGGCCTACTTTAGGGAGTACTTACTCCAGCGCCGTTCCCCTGACTTTTTGAGTGTCCCAGATAACACCAAAGAAGTCAACTCTCTCTGTATGGTCTTAGAGCTGCAGCCTTGTATGGAATCTATGAATTCATTGATGGTTACTTGACCCTTAGCCCGTACAATTTCCAGTATTTTCTTACGTCTTGACCCTATATCCATGCCTGCGGGTTGGGTAAAGTTTCGATCTTTAGGCATGTCTCTAACAGCGGGCGTAACAGCGGGAGAGTTGTCTGAGACTGACTGTGCTGAGACTGATTGTGGAGTCGGCCGATAGACCTGAGAAATCTGTGGTAGCGAATGACTTGTATGACTTGAGACAGCCTCATCTTTTTCTTCATGGACACCATCGCCCACACCTGTTCCGATATCTAAGACATGTGTAATGTCAACCGCAGGTTGGTCATTCAAAGTTGGTCTCAGCCCTTCAATCGCATTCATTAAAAGACGCGCATTCATCTCTGAAATAAGCTGTATATCCTTAGCTATTCTGACCATCGAGTGCAGTTTTTGTAATGACTCTGCTGTATGACCTTTATCAAAACTAGCGACCGCCGCGACCGAAGTCTTTCGTAACCCTAAACGTAGTGGTTCGTCCAAATCAAAAAGATCTGTAACGAGATAGATTGCTTTCGAAATTGCCTCAATCTGTATCTGTCTTTTAATAACAATGGTGTTTGAATTGGCGTCGATTTGCTTGTCCATTAACTGACAGTATATATAAGACAAGTGAAAATGCAAGGCGAAAACAGCCCTTATGATAAAATAAGACACATGTCCAAAAAGAGTGCTAATTCTAAGAAGAAAAAAACCAAAAAAGATTATGTCTCTGAGAGCTCAAAAGGCCTTTCGGCAACTGGGTATTTAAAGAGTTTGACTCCTAACGTCTTGCCAGAGAACAGGTATGTAAAGAACACTGTGCTGGCACTTGTCTTTTTCGTCCTTTGTCTATTTTTCATACTGGCGGCGTGTGGCTTTGGTGGCACCATTGGCACCTCTACCTATAGATGGTTCCACGGACTACTTGGTTATGGTTACTACGTATTGCCCTTCCTACTGGGTATTCAAGCCTACTTTTATGGCATACACAAAGAGAGTAGTTCGTTTGCTAAGACTAAGATCTTTTTTTCATTATTATTATTAGCCTCTGCACTAGGAATATTCGAACTTTCTGTTGCAACCACAGGAGGGATCTTAGGCCAGTGGATTGCATCGCCTCTGATGAGCATGCTAGATAAGACGCTGAGTTATGTGGTGTTGACCGCCCTACTTTTGATCTCTCTCGTCGTGCTCTTTGAATATTCATTTGGCATGCGAAAACCAAGCGACGAAACAATCATCGGCGACGCAGAAATACAAGCAAACAAAACTCCTCGAAAAATTAGGATTGATGGTGTTGACCTTGAGGACTTGCAAGTAAAAGACATCAAAATAAGCTCCCAAACCTTAAAAGACAATACTGATGATATAAAGGACAGTGTAAAAGACATGGAAAAAACCTTGGTAAATAAGGCCAAAACGGCGGCTCTTGAAGAAGCTGCCACAAAAGAAGAAGAAATGCTTCAAGTAAGCAGGAAATCTCTTTTGCTTGGCAAGCCCTACGTCCCTCCACCTCTCGCCCTACTTGAAAGAGATAAAGGAAAACCAGAAGTTGGTGACATTAAAGCTAATGCAAACATCATTAAAAGAACACTGCAGAACTTTGGAGTGCAAGTTGAGATGGACGAAATCTCTGTCGGCCCCTCAGTTACACGGTACGCGCTTAAGCCAGCAGAAGGAGTTAAATTGTCAAAGATCTTAGGTCTGCAAAATAACCTGTCGCTTGCGCTGGCCGCGCACCCTATCCGTATAGAGGCACCAATCCCTGGTAAGTCTTTGGTTGGTATTGAAGTGCCAAACACAACCAAGACTATTGTCGGGCTAGGAACTTTGTTGGGTAGTGATGAATATCAAAAATCTCCTGATCCCCTACTTGTTGCATTGGGCAAAGGAGTGTCTGGAAAAATGTATTATGAAAACCTGGCCAAGATGCCACACGTACTCATCGCCGGAACAACCGGTTCTGGAAAGTCTGTGATGATTCACAATCTTATTACTTCTCTCTTATATAAGAACTCGCCTGAAAATTTACGATTTATTTTTATTGACCCTAAGCGCGTAGAACTTACTTTATATAATAGAATCCCCCACCTCTTAACCCCTGTGATCACTGATCCTAAAAAAGCTATCCTTTCCCTAAAATGGGCAGGTAAGGAAATGAGTCGACGGTATGACATTTTGGAAAAATATTCCGTCCGCGATATTGATTCATATCATAAGAATATTTTGATGCCAGCTCTCGAGAAAGCCAAACGAGACGCCAACAAGAAACCGGACACTGTTGATGAAGTGAGCGAAATGTTGCCAGATAGTATGCCTTACATTGTTATTGTGATCGATGAATTGGCTGATATCATGCAGACATATCCACGAGAACTTGAGTCAGGCATCGTACGTTTGGCTCAAATGAGTCGTGCTGTTGGTATTCACCTCGTGCTTTCAACTCAACGGCCTTCTGTAAACGTAATCACCGGATTGATCAAGGCCAATATCCCATCTCGATTTGCCTTGCAAGTGGCTTCTCAGATTGACTCTCGAACCATTCTGGATGCTCGTGGCGCTGAAGAACTACTTGGAAAAGGAGACATGCTCTTTATGACTGGACGAATGCCTAATCCTCAACGTGTACAGTCTCCAAATATTACTGAGGACGAGACCAAGTCAATCGTTAAGCATTTGATCAATAATATGGAATACCTACCCGATACTATTGCGCTCGGCAATCAAGAGCAGGAAAGTTCAGGCACAAACGCCATCTTCTCTTCATCTATGGGTGATATGAGTGACCATGATATGGAAGATGAAGACGATTTATACGCCGAAGCCAAGCAGGCTGTGATTGAGGCGAAGAAGGCTTCAACCTCATACTTACAACGCAAACTGCGCATAGGTTACTCGCGTGCCGCTCGACTTATTGATATACTTGAGTCTAAAGGAGTTATCGGACCGGCAGATGGCTCAAAGCCCCGGGACATCCTGGATGCAGGAAACCCCACAGCACAAACATCCTCTACCCTCGAAAGCGCCGCTGACGCTTTGCTAGGAGAAGAGTCAGACGACAATAGAGATATGGTGATTTAACCACTTTATAAAAACTTTAACCTTTCTTAAAGAAAATAATAATACAAAAAAGCTAATATGACACTGGGATACACCGATGGAAAAACCAAAATCAAAATAATCTTTTTTACATTATGTATCCTAGGTATTTGTGGTCTTACCGCCTATGAACTCCGAAAAGTACTCCGCGGGCCAAACATCGTCCTTACTTGCGGTCATTGTGACCACATCACAAGCGATGCCAACACCTACACCCTAGAAGGTCAAACCTCCAATATATCCGAAATACACCTGGGAAATAAGAAGATATACATTAGCTCGAAAGGAGAGTTTGCTGAGACGGTCCTCCTTTATCCTGGCGAAAACATGCTTTCCCTACACGCTAAGGACAGATTTGGCAAAGAAGTCAAGAAAGATGTCATTGTATACTATAAGGGTGAAGCTAAAAAGTAATCAACAATTAATACAATATGCAAAAGAAAAAAAATACTACTAAACCGAAAAACCAAAAAGAAAGAGAAGACGATGACAAACTAGAACTAGAAGAGGTAGAAGGTCAGAGTTCCGGCGCTAAGAAAAAAGGCGTCGGCAGTCGAGGTGACGATCAAGGTGTTAACATCAGCGACACTATTGCCGAGATCAAGAGTCGTTTTGGAGACGAATCAATCATGAAGCTTGGGGAAAAACCCAAAGTTGATGTTGATGTTGTTCCGACCGGATCTATTGGACTAGATGCAGCACTCGGTGTAGGTGGGCTACCTCGAGGAAGAATCATCGAGATCTTCGGACCAGAATCATCTGGTAAGACAACTCTTGCCCTTCATGTCATCGCTGAAGCTCAAAAGAAGAATGGTATCTGCGCCTTCATCGATGCTGAACACTCACTGGATCCTGATTATGCTCAGAGACTTGGAGTAAAGATCGACAATCTCCTACTCTCTCAACCAGATGCAGGCGAGCAAGCTCTTGAGATTGTTGAGAGCCTCGTTCGAAGTGGAAAGATCGATGTTATTGTTATCGACTCAGTTGCTGCTCTAACACCTAAAGACGAGATCGAGGGTGATATGGGCGCTCAACACATGGGTAAGCAAGCACGACTTATGTCTCAGGCTTTGCGAAAACTTACTGCTATCGTAGCCAAGAGTAAAACTATTGTTATCTTTATCAACCAGATCCGTATGCAAATCGGTGTGATGTTTGGTAACCCTGAAACAACACCAGGAGGAAAAGCGCTTAAGTTCTACACATCTATTCGACTCGACATTCGACGTATTGCTCAGATCAAGAAAGGAGAAGATGTTATGGGAGGACGCGTACGAGTAAAAGTGGTAAAGAACAAAGTCGCTGCACCATTCCGTCAAACAGAATTCGACCTTATGTACAACGAAGGTATTTCTCTAGAAGGAGAGATGATCGCTCTTGGAGAAAAAATGAAACTTATACAAAAGAGCGGTTCATCCTATGCATATGGCGATATAAAACTCGGCCGTGGCTATGACGCAACTCGACAATTTTTGAAAGATAAAGAAAATAAGGACATCAAGGCCAAGATCTTGAAAGAGATTCGTGAAGGTCTTAAGAATGCAGCGTAGCTTCTCAATAAAAAACTAGTTCACGATAGAACTAGTTTTTTATTTGCGAGGCTCCGCAGTAGTGTACATTTGAGCAGACCTTGGTACACATTGTTTCGGATATAAATGCACTATGACGAAAGAGCTCTTCACCTTTTGTTCCCTTCGTTTCCTCGGAAAACTCTGAAACCTGTTGTAACAAGGTCACCCTCATGTACACTGCACTTCGGAGAGCAAGCTAAAACACCATCTCTATCGTGAGTGGTGTTTTAGCTAAACGACGAAGCTTCTATCGTGAGTGGTCTTTTCATTAAGCGCTGAAGCCTATGCGTTGTTTATATAAGGAATCATCGCCATAAACCGTGCTCGTTTGATAGCTAGACCTAGATTTCTCTGGTGCTTAGCTGTCACTCCGGATCGCTTTCGTGATACGATTCGTCCGTATTTGTTGATGAACTTGTTCAATACATCTGTATCTTTATAGTCGATGTGTTGAATATTGTTCTCTGTGAAGTAACACTTTTTTGTCATAATATTCTTTTGATTGGTTAATAATTAAGGTAACTAGAACGGAATGTCTTCAGGATTGATATCTTCATCAGGATATTTTACTCCATCATCTTTTGATTCACCTGGCATTGGGCCTGCATCATTAGATCCTGGGATATCGCCTGAGTCTTGAGAATGACTGTTTCCAGAACTACCTGAACCAGCTCCTCGGGGACCAAATTGGAAGTTCTCAAGAACAATCTCTGTTCTATACTGCTTCTTTCCGTCTTGACCGTCCCAAGAACGAGTCTGGATTCGTCCTTCTAGATATATAGCACTACCCTTTTTCAAATACTGATTGATTACCTCAGCCTGTTTTCCGAAGGCCACGATATTGTGGAATTCAGCAACATCTTTCTTTGCTCCAGACGAATCCTTGGTAGAACGGTTTGTGGCAACACTGAATGAACTTACGTGCATACCTGATGGTAATGACTTTAGTTCAGGGTCTTTGGTAATATTTCCGTATAAAGTTACTTTGTTTATGTACATAATGTTTTCTCTTAGTTGATAATGTATGTTTGAAAGCTCGAAAGCTGCACACCCATACTCGGAAACTAAGGCGTATCTACTACATGCGTAGTCTTATTTTGCATCGACTGTATCTTCGACAACCGCGTCGGCTTTCACCTCTTCGATTGGAGCCACAGTTTCTGCTTTAGGGACAACATTCTCTTCCATACCGTCGGTATCATTGGCGAGTAGATCTTTTGAAACAAGAGTATCCTCTGCTACTGTCTTAACGAAAACATATCGAAGAGTTGAATCCAACTCCTTTACATATTTTTCGATAGCAGCAAGAGCTTTTGCTTCTAATTCGAACTTAACCCAGCCAAAGTACGCGGTTTCATACCATTTCTTTTGGGCTTTGATGGTCTTTGGAATCTCGTAAGCAAGTGAGAACAGTCGAGGAGCAGACTCAGAGATAAACTCTCCGTTTGCTTTTTCGATTTGTGACTTGATTTTTGAGAATTCAATTTGAACATCAGCCTCAGATAGGGTCGGAAGGAGATGAATTCCTAATTCATACACCTTGAAGCCTTCCTTTGTGCTTTGTTTTGTAATTTCGGTCATGCCAAACACTTTAGCATGAAAGCTTAAAAAACGCCAGTTTTATGGGCTTTTATAGGGTTTTCAACCAGTATCTACGGGCGTTGGTGGCAAGGGTATCTATAACCTCTTGTAAGGGCACCTGCTTGATCTCAGCGATCTTCTTATATATCTCTATCACATAGAGCGGACTGTTCCTTTGGCCTCTGTAAGGGGTTGGAGCGACATATGGGCTGTCTGTTTCGGCGAACATACGGTCTAGTGGTACTGCTTGGACCAACTCCTCATAAGCCTTAACAAAAGTGATCACCCCAGTAAAAGAGATGCTAAAACCCAGGTCTAGAAATGCTTGGGCCTCTTCTTTGGAACCAACGAAGAAGTGAGCATTTCCTCTATATTCTACCTCTCCGGGCTTAAAGTATTCTTTAAGAATCTCTAAAGTTTTACTGTAGGCCTCACGCACATGGAGCATCAATGGCTTTTTATATTTTATAGAAAATGCAATCTGTGTACGAAAGACTTTTTCTTGCATGGCCAAATCTTCCTCTGTCAATTTGATATCTCCTCGTTCAAAGTAATCCAAACCACACTCCCCTATACCAACTACTTTGGGATTAGCCGCCAATTCTTCAAACTTAGCATTATCCTCGTGCTCGTTAGCATGCACAGGGTGACTACCAATAATAGGAAAAATTTGCCCCGGATATTTTTCGGCCAGTACAATACCCTCTACTGAAGTCTTATGTGTAGTCCCGATATTTATCGCCACCACATTTTTCTCTTTCATTTCAGTCAAAAGCTGCTCCCGATCTTCATCGAAATCTTTAAAATTTATATGGGCATGTAGGTCAATATATGGGTTCATGGCTAAATCTTATCAAACAACGGCCTCTCCGGCATTTGCCTTGTTTCAATGTGTTTAATAATCTCTGGCACATTGTCTGGTAGGATAGGCTGAGCAAAAGACGCCAAGATGTAAAACTTGACCATCATCTCACCCACAATCTTTTTTGCCTTTTCTGGATCAGTCTTGAATAATTTGAATGGCTCTGTCTCTTGAATCCAGACATCGATAGAAGCAAATCCTTGCCAAAGATAGTTAGCATAACCGGTGACGTCATTATTTTCTAGATACTCACCCACTTTCTCATGAACTTCTTGCCAATAGGTATTATTGGTAATAGTCATTGGATCAAACTGCACATCATAACTAATCATCATTTTCAAAAGACGGTTGGTCAGGTTGCCAATACCGTTTGCCAGGTGCGCATTGTATGATGCAACAATCAAATCTTTAGTGATCTCACCATCATCCAAAAGTGGCACATCGTGGGCAAAAAAGAATCGTAGACCCTCAGCTCCAACAAGCTCAATCATTTCGTATGGATCTATTACATTTCCCAAACTCTTACTCATCTTCTTACCACCTGATTGCATCAAGCCGGTAACCAATATTTTTTTAGGTAGAGAGATCCCAGCGGACAACAACATACCCGGCCAAATAGCAGCATGGAAACGTAAAATATCTTTTCCAATAAGATGTATGGCCTCTGGCCAAAATGTCTTGAATGTCTCATCCACCATTGTGCCAAAACCGAGAGCAGAGATATAATTGACCAATGCATCACCCCACACATATATAGCTTGTGTTGGATCATTCGGAACAAGAATAGCATTCTTCTGACCATGATACGGTCGAGAAAAACTGATATCTTCTAAGCCTTCTTCAAGCACGGCCAAGATCTCATTCTTCCGAGCTTCAGGGCGCACCAGTAGTTCGTCGGACTCTATAGCCTTCTTGATCCGATCTCTATATTTAGAAAGTCTAAAGA
The DNA here is from genome assembly GCA_039795875.1 of Candidatus Parcubacteria bacterium. Taxonomy (GTDB): domain Bacteria; phylum Patescibacteriota; class Minisyncoccia; order Phycocordibacterales; family CAIZLB01; genus CAIZLB01. The sequence continues at coordinate 47,023 of JBDKKY010000001.1, forward strand.
AATAATTTTTTTCTTTTAATAATTCTGCAGGCGTTTCATGTATAGGACAGCAACCATGTATTAAGTCTTTTTCAGTTTTAAAAGATTCACAACCAACACAATAATATCCTTCGTAACTTCCCTCATATATATCCCCTGCTTTTTCCAAACGATTCCACATCTCAATAACTCCCTGATGATGTGCATCCGGATCTGTAGTCCGAATATATTGATCATATGAGATATGTAATTGACCAAACAAGTGCTGAGAAATAGCTGCCTGCTCATCTAAAAACGCAATAACTTCTTTACCTTCTAAATCAGCCATTCTTTGTACCTTCAAACTATTTTCATCAGCTCCTGTAAGGAAGTACGTTGGTCGTCCTACCATACGAGCCATACGGGCAAAAATATCACACATACTTGCAGCATATGCATGCCCGATGTGTAATTTGCCATTTGGATAAAAAATCGGCGTAGTTATATAAAATGGTCGGTTTTCAGAAGTCATGTAATCTATGGTAGCAGAAAATCAACAAAAAAGGCTATACAGCCTCAGGTAACTGTATATCCTCAGCATCCTCGATCATTTTCTTCCTTCGAGTATAGTCATCTAGGTATTCTACTATCAACACAGCGACAGGAATAGACAAGATGATGCCTACAAACCCAGCCAACTCTACTCCGGCGATCAAAGAGATGATAACAAGTAGTGGTGGGACACCTGTGATTTTTTTAACCACCAGAGGATAAATGATGTGGGATTCTACCTGGTGAATAACAGTAAAGATGATCACCACGATCAAGGCCACACCCAATCCGCCTTTGATCAACGTAAAGAGAAAAGCGATAGCGGTTGCAAGGAAGATCCCAACAACCGGAATAAACTCTAAGAGTCCTGCTATAAGAGAGAGCAAGAAAACATGTTGGATTTGATCGCCGAGGAAAATCTTGGCGATCCCCAATCCAACAAACATCATCAGGAATACCAGCCCCATCAACATAAATTGTCCCTGAATCCATTTTCCAATCTTGTCTTGTACTCTGTCCCACAGGCTGATGACATATTTTTCGTATTGCCGAGGTGTAATCAGTCCTAAAAATCGTGCAACTCCTCTGTCTTCTATAGACAAATACACCGCCATCACCAACACCAGAACCAAACTGATGATGCCTCCAAAGAAACGAGTGACGGTATCAAATACCCCTCCGGCAAAATCAGAAAACGAAGAGGTGATCAGACTGATCAAGTCTTCCATAGAGATTGTTTGCGGGATACCTGGAAATACATGCTTTGCACTAGCATATAAACTTTTTTGAATTGGATTTAAAATATCAGCAGTCTTAATAGTTCCCGGCAAAGAGTTCAATGCTGAAAAAGTTTCTTTTACCAGTGGTGGTAGCGCCAACAAAATAAATGACGTGACTGCTATAATGATAATGCTATATGAAAAAAATACAGACGAACCTCGACGCGAACCTTTACGTATAAAGAAATTGATCATTGGTTCCATAAATGAGGCCAACACTACCGCCACCAACACGGAGAGAAGAAGGCCTTGCAACTGAACAAGAGCCAGGAATACAAGTATGCCGCAAATGATCTTTGCGATGGCACCACCGGTAATATTCATATTTTTATAATATCACACAAACAGGTTGCTTTATCAATAGAGGTCTGGCTTTATGAAGGGAATCAAGGCAAAGATAGTGGCGTGCCGATCGAGCTCAACCCGGTCTATAATTCCACCCGTCAAGAGACCGCTGGCCCCTGAACCTTGTTTAGAGTTCTGCATTTTGAATATTGTGTCTCCTACCTCACCTATCTCCATACCTTGGTCTATAAGCATTGTTCTATATATAGAAGGAGCGATATAGGTCGCTGATCGTCCTTTGCCCTCCCGCCCATCGGCGGAACAGACATAGGTCCAAGAGAATTGGTGCAGTTCGCCCATGATGTCGTCGACCCCTCCTTCAAGTCCCACCCAGAAATCCGCGTTTGGATGTTCGGCCTTAATCCCAAGAACTCGGTTTCGAGCACCCAACAAAGTCTCCTCATCAGTCATCGGCTGTCCGGAAACGCCAGAGGCTGAGGCAACCCCTTCAAATACAAGCTCTTCATCGGGAAAAACTGCCGCGAAGGCACACCGTGTTGATTCGATCTTTGTTGGATTGGTTGAGGCAACAATAATCTTTTTCATAAAATATCTTATAATAACAAATGATCAACATTCTCACCAATAGCGGCAAGATAGGTATTTTCTTTTTTAAATAATGCCCGAGCAATTCGCAAGATATCTTTTTCTGTTACGGCGTCGATCTTTTTATACATTTCTTTAGGCGTCATCAACTCGCCCGTTCGTAGATATTGCGATGCATAAAAGTTTGATAATTCTTCACACGACTCAAGACTCATAGCAATGGCAGACTTTATCATTTGTTTAGCTTTATCAAGTTCCGCCTTGCCTGTTCCATATGTAGCCAACTGCTCACACTCTCCCCAAATCCCCATCAGGCCGATCTGTGACCGAGCCATGTCAACACCGGCCGCTAGGATAAATCGCCCCTTGTTTTTGGTTGAAGTCTCTTGTACTGCGTGGACATAGTAACAGATACCGAGCTCCTCTCGCATTTTCAGAAATAGTCGTGAGCTCATACCTTGACCCAAGATGACGGCTATGAGCCTATATACAAATCGATCCTTATGAGTGTATCCCGGCGTCTCCAGTCCAAGAATCATATGCACCTGGTCTGTTGTTTTAGATAGAATCTCTTTTTTCTTTTGGGTTGGAACAATTTTTGGGTCAGCTAGAACTTGTTTTTTAAATTTTCCTTTTTTATCTTCAAACAACTTTTTCAACAGAGTATGGATCTCTGCTGGTTTGATACCTCCTGAAACTGTAACCAACGTATTTTCTGGCACGTAGTATTTGTCATAAAAAGCCCGCAAATCTTCTTGAGAGAAACTTGAGACCGTTTTCTTAGTACCGAGTATACTTCGACCAAAGGCTTGGCCAGGATACATCAACTCATCGAGCATTATTGAAACTTTTTCCGGATACATATCCTCATACATGGCCATCTCTTGGATTACCACACCTTTTTCTTTCTCTACTTCAGTGACCGGAAACTGTGCATTTTTATAAATATCCGAAAGAATTTCTATAATATTAGCAGCATTATTTTTAGAAGCTTTCGCCCAATACCCTGTCAGAGTTGTGGAAGTGAAGGCATTATTCATCGCACCTATTTTCTCAAAATCAAAAGCGATATCTTTAGCACTGCCTCGCTTCTCTGTTTTCTTAAACATCATGTGTTCAAGAAAATGAGCAACCCCATTTTGCGGGGCCGTCTCGTAGGCTGACCCTGTTTTTATCAACACAGAAACCGCCACCGTTTCACTTTGGGTCGGAATTACTAGATATTGTAGGCCGTTTTTCAGTTTTTTGACTTTATACATGTTTAGGAATTTTTAGAGTAGGCTTGATAAATCCGCAATATTGATAGTCCTCTGTTCCCCACTATCTCGATCTCGTACTGTTACAGTGCCTTTCTCCAGAGAATCGAAATCAACAGTGACACACAAAGGCGTACCAATCTCATCCTGTCGTCGATATCGTTTACCAATAGAACCGGTTTCGTCGTAAGCGATCTTAGAAGCGGGAATACCATGTTTAGCAGCCAGTGCTCGGAGACCATCCCAAACTTCTTTGGCTTTGGCTATCAATTCTGGTTTATTTTTCAATAATGGAAATACTGCGATACGATATGGCGCCACCGCTGGGGAAAGTTTGAGGAAAATTCGAGGCTCACCACCAAGATCATCGGTAGAATAAGCTGTGGCGATAACCGCCAAAACAGCTCGATCCAAACCGAAGGCAGGCTCAATACAATGTGGCATAAACCGTTCTTTCGCCTCTTCATCATAATATGACAAATCCACTTTTGATCCATCAGTATGGGCTTTCAAATCAAAATCTGTTCTGTATGCCAAACCAGAAAATTCTTTGGTACCGAACGGAAAATCATATTCAAAATCAATTGTCCGAGCTGAGTAGTGAGCCCTATCCTCTGCCGCAATCTCGTGCTCATGCATCTTTTCTTTATCTAACCCGATATCCTCTATAAAATTCCAAGTCTCTTTTCTAAATTCTTCAAATGACTTTTCCCAATCTTTTGGATTCACAAAATATTCAATCTCCATTTGTTCAAGTTCCCGCACTCGGAACACGAAGTCACGTGGGGCAATCTCATTTCGGAAAGATTTACCAATCTGGCCCATACCAAATGGAAGTTTTGGATGAAATGTGTCTTGAATATTTTTGAAGTTAACAAACATACCTTGAGCGGTCTCTGGTCGTAGATACACAACATTGTCATCTGACTCAATAGCACCCATGTTTGTTTTGAACATCATATTAAATTGCCGAACTTCGCCAAGAGGATTTCCGTCTGGACTTTTTATTCCCTTCTCTTTGATCATAGTAGACATGTCATCAACCGACTTTCCTGCAGGATCAATACCCGCCTCTTCCAGAAGATGGTCAGCTCGATACCGTTTCTTTGTTTTTAAATCTTCAACCAGCGGATCGGCAAATCCAGCTACGTGTCCAGAAGCTTTCCAGACTTTTGAATTCATCAGAATCGCAGCGTCCATACCATACATATCTGTTTTATCATCAACAAAACGCTTCCACCAGATCTGCTTAATAGAGTTTTTTAGCATCACTCCGAGAGGGCCGTAGTCCCAAGTACCAGCTAGACCTCCATAGATCTCAGAACCTTGATAAATAAAACCTCGTCTCTTACATAGAGAAATGAGGTCTTCCATTGTTACTTTCGCTGTTTCGTCGTGTGCCATAATAGACCCACTATAGCATTAAAAAACGCCCTTTTCGAGGGGGTTTTGATTGTGAGCAACCCTGGTCTAATAACTAACCGCCCCACCACCTCCTGGACCCGACGTATCAAGTGCGCCGACACCACTCTCCATCGTGGTTCCAGTAAATGTATCTGTACCACTAATCTTTGGCGCGATGATGATCTGTGGCGTTGTGCCTTTTTGTGTTAGTGTCGGTGTAAACCCAAAGTCAAAATAGAAATCAATCGGATCTTTACCGATGCCTATGTCAGCCGGGATCTCTCCTAGTGTCAATGTGATCTCTCGCTTGCCCGAACTGTAGCTCACACCTTTCGCTGGAAGATTTGTACTATACAAATTTTTCCATGTACCGTTTGGAGGTAACTTAGCAACAAAGACCACATTTTTGACAGTGTTGGCTGAATTGGTTATACGTCCTGTGTATCGATATACAGTTTCTTGATTGACTTCAGCTGGTGACGGACCAGATATATGTGTCACAAATGATGATAAATTGAGCTCAGTCTGCAATCGTAATTCTCGTGATGTCCCATATGTAATTTCTTCAGGCACACGGTTTTCATTCAAACGCTTTCCTTTCACAGTGATGGTTAAGTTAGATGTTGCCCGACGCAGAATGCGAACCAAATCATCTCTGCGATTAGACACACTCATACTGAAACTCAGCTCTCGTGTTTCGCTGGGATTGATGATCTCGAGAGTTGGACTTTCTGCTTTATCCCAAAATAGGGTGTCATCGCCTGATCGATAAAATCCACCATCGGCTTTGACAGAAGTTCGATCAATCAGAACACCGGCCAGTCGCATTTCCACCACCGCATCTGTAAGTGGCACTTTTAAGTCATTTCTAAAAACGATACTTCCCTGCAATTGGTCTTCAAACTGCACTGGCTTGTTACCTTCGGCAGAGCCGTTGATCGTCAGAGTTGTGGCCACAAACGGTTTCCGGATAGAGACTTTTTGATCTTGCGTTGATAGCACAGTTGCCAATTCACCCGTTTTTTCATCGACTACACCCAAAGTAAATCTAAAGTTTTTCTCAAGATTGGTCGTGCCGACCAGAACACCTTTCAACTTGATGACTTTTCTACCGAGCGCTTCGATATCACCGATGGCCCAAGCATTGTTATTGGCAACTGGTTTTACATTAGACTCAATCAATTTGAAACCAAAAGGATAATCTACTTTTAATTGAATATTTTTGATAATCTCGTCTGAGTTTGAGGTGACCTCGATGTCGAAAGCCAATTCCTGATTATTGGTGATCTCTTTTACATTGATGATTTTGGCAGTCACCGGAGATCCTGAGATGAAAACACCAACGACTTTTTCTGCATTAAAAATATTATTTGAATCTTCAATATTAAACTCAAATGAATACCGAACATTTTTCTTCACATTCTCTTCTCCAAAAAATATAGCGCCGACTTTTCTTCGAGCCGTTTCTCCAGGAGCCACCGTACCGACATCAATACGCTGATTGTTCAATGACTTAGACGTGTCGGCCGGGTCTTTTGTTCCTTCTGGGAATTGAATCACTAGATCCGATTGGACGAGCTCAGCATTGTTACGATTGGTAATATCGACATAGAATTCACTCACCTCTCCTGATCGTACAGATACAGGACCGGTGACTGCTATGTCAATTTTATCCGAAGAAATGACATTGGTTCCTTTTTGGAAATATACATAAGCGTACCCTAGAGCTCCAACAAAAAATAGAAATATTAACAAAAACATTATTGTGCCAAAACCTACACGCTTTCTTTTTTCTTGTTTCTGGACTTGTGCCATTTCCTCCTCTTCTCGCTGTTTTGCTTCTGCAATGGCATCTTGAACTTTGGTTGGATTACCAGTATGGTGCACAGCAAAGTCCATATCTTCAAGGCGTTTTTGACCCACGGTAAACACCTTAAAATCAGGATGGTACCGATCGGCCTCATTGACCTCCGCCGCCTTAAGTTCTTCGTTTATTTTGATCTGCTCTGGAGTAGGCTTCTTAACCAGATTTGGATATAGCGTGCTGCCAGTTGCTTTGGCCTGAGCAGCAGCATATGTTAAGGCCACTTTTCCTGCAGCCAATTTCTTTTGTATAACTTCTGCTCGATCAGATGAAAATTTTTCACTCAAAAACTCACCGATAGGATTTCGTTTATGTTCTTCTATTCTGCGAGCCAGCCCAGTATCGATAGGTTTACTTTTCACATGAGACAGTCGGCGATTTTTTTCTGCGTCTTCAGCTAGACTATAGTGACCATATGCACCATATGCTGCAGATCCAAATCCAGGGTCTACTCCATCTGCCTCTTCCTCTGCTATTCTTTTACTCTCCGCCTCTTCAGCAGCGATCTTGGCATCAGTCTCAACCCAGGTGTGTCCGACTTTAGTGCTATGCTTGTGTAGGGCTTCTTCTTGAGTGGCACTATGCATTGGACGTGCGTTTGAATACAACTTGCGCTTCAATGCTTCTATACGCAAAAGTTTATCATTTGTGGAGTCGTCAGGATTAACTTTATTCAAACTCATATGACTCTATTGTAAATGGAAAGCAGTTTATACGCTACTATGCAGAACTTAGTTGGTGGCAATTTTAACTTTACGAGCTGTTATGGTTTGACTTGTGGCATCTATCGAACCAGTAACGATGATCTTTTGACCGACTACTATATCCTTAAAAGTGGCGGCCAAGCCATTTTTCTCAAACGTTGTATGGCTATTTGTTTGCACATCAATAGATACCGTTTTGGCACCCAGACTATTCTTTCCTGCTTGAGTAACAAAAGTAATAACCGTGCCATTAATACCTGTCACTGCTCCTACTACGTGGTTGGCCTTATTTTTAATATTCTTAAATTGATCTCTACGAGAAGCGTGCTCAGCACTACGTGTGATGTGGGCTGCCGCTTGTCCTCCTGATGCAGCAAATGTAGGTCCTCCCACTAAAAGTGATAGAGCGATTGCACCAGTTACGATGCGTCTTTTGTATTTCATATGAAAATTAAGTGATTAGGTTAATTAATACCATCGAATCTTTGCAGTACAGTTACAATAATACGCCCTTGAAATGAACTAAAAATGAAGTGGAGCTAGACTAGGGGCAAAAAGACTGTCACGGTGGTACCAGAATTGACTTCACTCTGTATGTCAATAGAACCTCTGTGACTTTCTATAATACGCTTGGCCAATGTTAGGCCAAGACCAGCACCCCCATTGTTGTGAGCCGCATCTCCTTGAAAGAACGGGTCGAAAATCTTGTCCAAGGCCTCTTTATCTATGCCAATACCAGTATCCCGAATCGTCACTGAATATCTTCGTGTCCGCTTTTGACCTTCTACAGTTACATTTCCACCCTTAGGTGTATATTTGATAGCATTGTGGAGTAAGTTCAGAAATACTCGACCGAGCTCCAGTTGATGACCATTAATAGATGCCTCGTCTATTTGACCAGTGTGCAGAACAACACCTTTCTCTTCCGCCAAACGTGTAATTTTTTGGAGGACCGGATTAAGCACTGCTGTTATCTGTATTGGTGATTGGGTGCCGTGTATATCTGCATCGTATCTTGAAATATCTAGCAAGTGGTTACTTAGTTTAGAAAGCTCCCTCATCTCAGCCAGGGTGTCGTTCAGGGTTTCGCGGGCATCGTCCATAGTCAGGTTTTTATTTCGCAAAGCGACTTCGAGCCCAGAAACCATCACCGCAACCGGCGTTCGCAACTCATGAGAAGCGTCAGCCACGAATCTTTTTTGTCTTATCATGTTTTCTCGGATAGGTCGCAGGGTTCTATTTGCCCAAACAAAACTGATACAAATAACAACCAGCAGAATAACAATATCAATAAATAAAATTCTGTTTAGTAAGACATCTGACGTACGACTGATAATACTGTTGATGATGCGCGGATCAATAGCATAAATCTTGTCTTGGATAGAGTCACGGAAATCAGCTATCAACAATTGGTAGAGCAAAAGACTGTAACCGCCAGCCATTACGGCAGCGATCAGAGTGTACATAGCAGTCAGTTTGATACGTACCTTTAGAAAATCGTCTTTCATATATAGTTTTATTTTATCTCATAACCAACTCCCCGAACAGTCTGGATTAATTTTCCATTATCCTTCAACTTCTTTCGCAAATTTTTGATGTGTACATCTACTGTATTACTTAGTGTCAGGTCAGCATAATCCCACGCGTGAGAATACAGTTCATCTCGAGACAGCACTCGTCCTTGGTGACGCAATAGATATTCGAGGACCATAAACTCTTTGAGCGTCAAAGGTACAGGTTTGCCCTTCAGTGTCACACTGTGACTTGTAGTATTTACACTGATATCTTTGAGGGTCAAAACTTCTGGGGCTGTTTGTTTTGGTCTTCGGAGTAATGCATGTGCTCGAGCCAGTAGTTCTTCAAATGCGAATGGCTTAGCCAAATAATCATCTGCTCCCGAGTCGAGGCCGACAACCTTGTCATCTGTGGACGATAAGGCTGTGAGCATCAGTACTGGTACGTGTACTCCCTGCTCTCGCCAATGAAGACATACAGACAATCCATCTTTGCCAGGAAGCATGCGGTCCAATATGACCAGATCGTATTCATCTCGATTAACCAAGATCTTCTTTTCGGCAGCCAAACCATCCTCTTCCGTGTCCACTGCAAAACCTTCTTGAGTTAAGCCTTGCTTAATATTTTTAGCCAATTTGATGTTATCTTCGACAAGTAATATTTTCATACTGTTTAGTATAGCTACTTACTAGTGAATACTTCATGAAGTTCTCTGTACCCGCAAAAACCTTTGCAATTAAGGACGATATATGATTTTTACCCCTGTGATCAAGCCTTTTGAGATAGTAAATTGGACAGGGTTCTCACAAGTAACACCGGCATTATATTTTCGATAGTAGGCATCCAGTATGGCAGGGGTTGGATTGTGGCAGATCAAGTACAAGTCATCCATGGTTATTTGTGTGCTGCTGTTTGAAATCGTGACACTTCCCAATTGCTTGTCTCCTGCGATCACACGAACTGCTGTTGATTTATTTCGTATATACACATATCCATCTGGAAAGGACCCGATGATACCAGCTCTGCTTTCTGTTTTAGATTGATATGATGCATACAACGCATCAAACTCTATCTCGGTCATTGCCCGTACTCCTTTGACTAAGGCTGCATATGTGGGATATCGATCTTTCATAATATCCCAATTGAAATTGGGGTTTGTTTCCGCGTCTGCTGCTGCGGCTAGAAAGGCTTCCTTTCCACCGAATGATTGGACAAAATCTATAGTAAATGTGAATCGATCTGTTTTTGAAAGATTTCGAATATAACCAGTGTAGGTGCCATTGGCATACTCGCCAAGTGCGACACTGTTTTTTGGAACGGCTACGTTTTTCGGAGTGGTTGAAGTAGCAGTGCTTGTGGCTGTCACCATGCGAGGCTCAGGATGACTTGTGGCAATATCATTGTTACCCCTAGCTACTGCCAGTGAAAGTAGTCCGATGAGAACAATGGCTCCGATGATGATGATTTTTTTCATGAGGCTATTATAGCACGGTGGCAAGGGTGGGAATGGGGTTGTTTTAGGGCTTAGAGCCCTCGGCAATAAGCACATGAATGGCCTCAAATACATCCCTAAACTGGCCATCGTACTTGTTTTCCAACTCGTCTATCTTTTCTTTAAGTTCAGCATGGGTCAGGAGGAGTTCTCGGAGTTTGGTGAATGTTCTCATGATCTGAATGTTGACCTGTATGGCTCTATCGCTACGAAGGACACTCGAGAGCATAGCTATGCCTTGTTCGGTGAAGGCAAACGTCGGTCGTTTACGCGTCTTATTTCCAATCCTTACGATCACAAATTGTGATCGTAAGGATAACCGATCCGAATTATCTAATTTAAACATGAAATCTAAAGGAAATCTGTGAATATTTCTCTTCACTGCTTGGTTTAAGGTTCTAGGCTCAACGCCATATAAAATAGCCAGCTCAATGTCCAGCATGACTTTTTGAGCTCTCACAATGTAAATCTTTGTCTGTATAGATTCTGGAATGATTATTAAAGCATTAGATTGTTTCTGTTCTTTTGGCATAAATCCATTAAAACATATGAATCCTCAAGAATCTCTGAAGAACCGATCGAGAAACTTTAAAGATATCCACAGTTCCTCAACTTGATATCACAAATTGTGATATCAAGTTCGATCCTCTACAACTCCTTCTCCATAATCAACTCGTTATGCCTCTTCCCGTCTCCCATTTTGCAATCCGCTTCTACTCCGATGTGTGTAAAACCCATTTTCTCGTACATAGAAATGGCAGCATTCTGTCCTTCGGTGACGTATAGCATTATTTTTGTGCCACCCTTCTTTTTTACTTCGTCTGTAACCATATTTACCAATTGTTTAGAAAATCTTTTACCTCGATATGGGACCGAAGTATACACGGCCATAAGTGCCCAGGATTTTTCATCCTCGTGCCACCGTCCTCCAGCCACAGAAACCAATTTTCCATCTTCTTCTATGCCTACATAAAAACTTTTTGGATCTGTCAGTCGTTCATGCCAATATTCTTCTTCTCCATCTATTTCCAATTTAGGATCACCCCAAAAAGCTTGAGGGTCTGTTTGCCACCCCTCTATACGAAGTGCTTTAAGTTTTTGCCAGTCGGTGGTAGTGAGAATTTTCATGTGATGACAATAATTATACCTTGACCGGTATATTGACAATTTGTTCGCAAAATATCCATGTGGTATGTTTAATGTATGCACCTTCGTCATATCTCCGAGGTGTTCGGTGGCTTTGCTTAGGCATGCCTACCATACACCCTAAGATAACCCATTGGGTGTTCTGGGTTGAAGGGTTCCTGTAGTTATGGAAACAAACACTACACTACCCAATATACTCAAAAACACTCCCGAGCTTCCTGCTCACCGTTTCGGCTACCACACCATGGCCAGCAGATATGGAATCTCCTACCTCGATGTTTTCGCTACCACCGCCCGTCTTCAAGAGGGTGTTACTGTGGTTGGATGGCGTCGTGAAGGAGAAACTGCATTTATGGTTATGTTTGAAATGCCGGATGGACAAGAAGTGTTCTTCCACTACTCTGAAAAAATGTTTACTGTCGGACTAATGAAAGACGTCTTCGAGAACAGGAAGTGATACAACCCTGACGGTGGCCACGTGCTGCCGTTGGGGATTTATTTTGCATTTTTGATAAAGTCGTATAGTATACGAGCAAACAACCCCCCCATCATTCATGGACCTTCCAACAGCAATAATCCCAGCAATACAACTCACAGGCAAAGTCGAGTGGGTCGGACTCACCCCTCCACTTGGCAATTCAGCGGCAATCCCACGAAAGAGAATCGATGTCTTTCAGGGTCAGGGAGTACAGTACGACAAGCATTGGGGCACACGGACTCTGGATGTGCGCGATGAAGTAGCCCAAGCATTCGGGCTGAAAAAAGGGCTCGAATGCTTCAACATGCGGCAGTGGAGTGCAGTTTCTGCAGAAGAGGTCGCCTTGATTGCCGCAGACATGGGCATACCCGACATCGAGTCTGGAGACTTGGGTGAAAATCTGATCGTCTCGGGTATTCCGAATTTCACCTTGTTGCCACCCGGCACGCTGATTTTCTTCAAAGATGCACGGAAGGATACCCGGACCACTATCCTGTGCGTCTATGCTGAGAATCAGCCATGCTACATCCCGGCCCAGATCATCCAAGCAAAAAACAAAGGGGTGCCTGGTTTGGTGGGAACATTTGACTCCCACGCCCGCAATCGTCGTGGCCTCGTCGGTTGGACCATGTGTTCCGGCATCATTAAGCCCAATGATACTGTGATCGCCTACGTTCCCGCACAGCGTCCATACCTTGCTCAGATGGCTTGAAGAGCCATATTACGAGAGCCGTCCAGGAAACTGGGCGGCGCTTTTTATACTAGACTTCCCAAACCCTCTCGGGTATATTTCGAGTAGAGCTTCGAATAGTTCGAGGCACTTGCAGGCCTAGAAAACCTGTATCACCAAACCCGTGGTTTTACGGTCCGCCGTTTCTCCACACAAGCACATATAACAATGCAAACAAATATAACATTAGGGATTCTGGTCCGCCAGACTCCACTAGCTGATACAGAGTGGGAAAAGATAATACTCGACCGACTGGAACTGATCAAAGACGACTTACGCCGAATGCCTCTGGAAGTCCTAGGCGACAGGAAGATGCTCGTCGATCAGTTCGGTATCCACAGCCTCGCGACACATCCTTGTTCACGGGAGAGCGACGGAGATCTATCACTTACGACGAAGGTTATCTTCTCTGAAGAACACCACAGCGAGCATGTATACCCTGAACCAGGAACCAGCGATGGGCACGCTATCTCAGCCATTCACAAATTCTGGGGCCTAACTCGCCTTGGAAGGTGGATTACCGTGGAGGTGCATACCATCTACCGCGATGAAGAATCGCACGCTGGATCCGGACGAATGAAAAAAGCACAAGTCGCGCAACAAGTTTACATTCGTTACTGCGACAACCTTCCCCAATTGTGCACCTTCTGTCACACAACTCTACAAAGAGTCTGGAAAAGACTCGGAGAAGTTATCAAAGAGTGTGCTGCATACCGCAAAGGACTGTACGAGGAAGTCCAAGAATGGGCCACACGAGTCGAGCAAGAAGAAGAGCTGGTTGGGATGATTCCCAACCCTCCCAAGGAGTAATATATCACTCCGAAAAACATCCGTCCGCGCTGAAATATGCGCGGCGGTTTTTATTTATTTAATAACCCTCATCTTCCACTTATCTTTATTTTTTAATAAATCTTTACTGGTGATAAGGTATGTAATCTCAAATCTGTCCTTTCTGGTAGAGTAGTTTTGAAATTCTATAATAAAGTTATCCAGGATATCTTCTACCGGAACATCTATTTCGATTATCACACCACCCTGTCCTTTTATGTACTGCTGAGTAATTTTCTTATTATCCGTAAAATATTGCCGTGTTAAAGATTGTATTTTATGTAAATCGATTATGATGTCATTTAACTTTTCAGGATATGCGAGATCTTTGCCTCGGTGGTTTAAAATCTTTCTCCAACCATCTTTAAATCGATCGTTGAACTCCTCGCTGTGTTCGATGTAATCCTTTGATGTGATGCCTCGATAGAGTTTCATGTGTTTATATTATCATGGTGGGAGATTACCTCTTACACACCTTGCCCGTCACAAATTCGTACAGTGGACCAGCCATCAAACCCATACCAAATGCCCACAATAATTCTTCAATCGGGATTTTCCAGACAAATATACCGGATATATTTTTAAGCTTCCACCAGGCATCTATAGCCTGAGGAAAGAGCGTCAAGAAAATCAAATAGCAGCTGAAAAAACATATTCCCATCAGGATTCCGCTCATGAGACTGTCCATCAACAAATCTTTTCTATATATAATTATTATAAGAGCGAAAAGCATAAAAGTGACCATACTCACATATATAGAATTCAATCCTAGGGTGAAAAAGATATTGCCTGCACACAGTGCTAAGATCATCCACATAAAAACTATAGGAGACAATTTAGTCTTTCGTATATTATAGAGATGCCGACTAAATAACTCCTCATAAATCACGGCGGCGATCCCTCCTATGAAGAAACCGAATAGAAAATCTTCAATGCCAATGATCCATCCATTAAAAAGCTGCGGGTGCCAATAGTCTTGTAAATACCATACTTCTGATAGTGGTCCGATGAGTCCAAAGATTAGACTCATGGTCCACAGTTCTTTTCTCAGATCTTTTCGTAGAAAATAAAACAACAACCACAAGGGCAAAAGAATACACAGGTTGCCGATCAAATAGGCATATTGGTACATGAATAAATTATAGCAAACCTGGCGTTATTCGGTAGGCAACTCGATACTGTATCTGATCTCCTCAAATGCAAAACCATTTCTAGGTATCACTTTTTCTATGCCGTCACACATCCATCCCCTAGATTCATAAAAATCCCTTGTTTTCGTATTACCTTTCAACACCCAAAGTATTGTCTTTTTGTATCCTTTTTCTTTAAGAAAATGTAATCCCGTTTTCATCAAATCCTTACCCGCTCCTTTTCCTTGATCTTCAGGGTGGGCATATATTGCGTACAACTCCCCTACTTCCTCGATCGCATCATCGCCACGCATAGGACCAACACTACAGAATCCGATTATCTTTCCATCTTCTTCAGCCACATAAGTTCTGCAATCCTCTGATGATTTGGCTAAGCTGTTGGTCCAAAAAGCAGCTCGATCATCGACGGATAGTACGTCCAAAAAATCATCAGGCATATGACCACGATAATGAGATTGCCAAGTTTCTACGTGGACCTTGGCTATTCCTGGAGCGTCTTGTTGTTGAGCAGGGCGGATTATCATGGATACAATTATACCATTTTACACATACAGCTTGGCATGAGTCCCAATATCTATCAATACAGCGACGCCATCACTTTCATATGCGAAAATAGCTCGGTAATCTGCATTTACATTAAAACTGTACTTACCTGCATATCTACCTCTAAGGCCATGTACATTCAATATTGAGTCATACTGATCTACCATGAATAGAGCTTGTCGTTCTTTGAACTTTCGCTGTATATTCTTAGGCAACTTTTTATATTGCTTCACAAAATATTTGCTGTATATAATCTCCATATACTATTGTGCATCCAGCCAGGCAGCTGCTTCTTTGCTATTTTTAAACTTAGGAGACCTATCCCCCTTTTTCTCTTTCATAACCTCACGAATGGCCGCTTCCAGGTAAGGAGTCATCTGAGGTGCTAAAGACACCGTCAGCTCTTGGGTAGTAACAAAATTGCGCAGCATGGCGGATACCACAGAGGACAAGTTGAAACCCATAGCATCAGCTAGATCTGCTGCTTTTTTCTTAAGACCTTTGTCTATCTTGATATTCATCATGGTTTTTATCTGCATATCTATAGTATATACTTTGGATAGGGCTTGTCAAATGGATATTACTACACCTCCGGTTGAAAATTATTTCGACTCCAATTCCACAGAACTGGATGCATTTCTACCGGAGTAAGTCCCGACCCTTCGAGGGTTTTAAACCACTCGGCGGCGATCTCTTCTGGACTGGCCCCTTCTTTGGTAATACCGAGATGGGCGGAACACTGGGCAACGTGGGTATCGGGAATTATGGAAACAAGTTGTTTATTTTTGAGTTTGATATCGGTGTATTGGTCAAGAATGTACAACCAATAATTAGACATCTTGGCTCCGTTTAAATATGGAAACTTTTTCTTGTTGGTTTGGAGCTCTTGAATAATGGATGAAACATTCGCGTTAAACTTCTTGATCAGTTCTCGAGGATCACTTTTATATTCTTCATTAAATGTTTTACATAATGTGATCCAAATATCTGTGTGCTTATTGAGTTGCAGAGATAATTTATGTTTTCTAAGATCTGTTTGAACTTTTGAGTATGGAGTATGTACAACTCTTTCTGGGAAGAAGAGGTAGTTTGTCTCTGTATCATGCCAAGTCGCGAAAGCCGCCCTCCACATCGCCGGTGACTGTCTCTGAAAATTGAGACTGGGCGGCAAAGTGAAATATAAATAATTCTCTCTACTCCCTTTTGGGTTTTCTGGATGCACTTCGTGTTGAGCCAGAGTTAGGATCTTGCCAGAGTGAAAGAGTTGGTGGAGCTTTTTGATGCGGGTGAGGAGTGATGGCATGACGTATTCAATAGATCTTAATCATAAATGTGAAACTCTGTATATATAGAATCGTTTATAAGTCGAATGGGAGAATCTTCCCTTGTAAAGTGTGTAATCTGAAACAGAAGATGACTTCCTGTCTTGGCTGGCGGAAAGGTTATTGCGATATCAACATGAGAATTTGCATTTATCTTGTATATAATAGGTCTCCTCCATTTATTACCATCTTTAGTTTCTCCGTGAATTTCAAAGGCATTTCGGTCAAGCGGTTTCATTTTTTGCTTATCTGTCTCCTCAAAAAAGACCTCTTCTGTTAGTACTTTTACCTTGAGCTCTGTCAGATTTAGGGAATTATTTTTCTCGATGATTTTTAACTGGACCGAATATATGGGATAAGGATTATTATTGACGATTTGAATATTCCGGATTTCGGTAAAATTCTGTGGTTTTATAACAATTTTATTCGGGACTACGTAGAGAGAATATCTCCATTCTCGAAATTTAGACGGCATATCGAGCGCAAAAAAAGTAATTAAACCTATAAAAATCAAAACTATAGCCATAAATGTCATATGCGGAGGATGTGAGATTCGAACTCACGGGGCAGTTTCCCACCCGACAGTTTAGTAAACTGTTGATTTAAACCACTCATCCAATCCTCCATGCAAGCCACTATAACATAGCGACCCCATCATATCAAAACCCCGGACTAGCCGAGGTTCTGTAACCTACCGTGTCACTTCTGTTTTCGAAGTAGTCTGATTATTCGCCTCGTAACTCGTATTCTGCACCTCAAAGAAATTCACCAACTCATGCACATCTGTCGCAGTCGCCATCCATTTTGCAGGGTTTGTTGTATTATAGTATGCCTCAAAACCAAGCTCCTCAAGACGTCGGTCGGCAACATATTTTACATACTGATTCACATACTCTGAGTTCAATCCGAGAATACCATTTGGGAAAAGGTCTTTGTTGTAGTTTACCTCAAGCTCTACTCCCTTTAGGATGATAGCCTTGATCTCCTCAGCAAATTCTGGGGTGACGATGTGTGCATTCTCAGAAAGCATTTCTGTAATAAGGTTAATACCAAACTTTAAGTGCAAACTCTCATCTCGAAGCACCCAGTTAATCATTGATCCAAAGTTTCGTAGTTTATTTCGTTGTCGGAATGAAAGCGCCACCATGAATCCAGAATAGAACCAAATTCCCTCGGCCACGATGTTGGTTGCGATAAGATTACGGATAAAGTCCTGCTTACCTTCTACAGATTCGATATCAAGTTTTTGATCTGTCATTCTATTAACATAGTAGTTAATAAAATCTTCTTTAGCTTTCATTGAAGGCACTTCCAAGTGTGTGTTGAAAATAGTATCTCGATCAAAACCGAATGTCTGTAACACATATTCAAAACTGACACAGTGATTGGCCTCTTCCCACATCTGCTTAGCAATATACAAGTGACACTCTGGGGCTTTGAGGTATGGATATACACCCAGAGCCAGAGAGCGGTTGATCATCAACTCGGCTGGGTTAAAGAATGACATCAAGAACTTAACCGCATGTTGTTCATCAGGAGTCATATTTTTAAAATCCATCACATCTTCTCCAAGTGCGATCTCATGTGGAAACCATGTATTTCGTACGGCTTGATCATATAGATCATACGCCCATTGATAACGGATTGGGTGAAGATTCATATCTTCGGGTGCTGCTTTTCCTACTAACATATGTTTGTTTTGATTTATATTTATTTAATAAACTCTTGATAAATTATTGACAACTATCGCATTGGAGGAGTTCCATCGGATCGGTTGGACAAACTTTGACTGGATTCTTAGAGACAAATACTTTCGGGGCGGTAGATTCGGCAGGTTGGCTTGTAGCCGGCATTGACTGGAATTGAGATTGTATTGGTGTTTCTATCGGATTGGGATTGATCGGAGCTGGTGATGTTTTTATTCCAGCAAATGGACCAGTGGGATGAGGAGTGATCGGCACTGGTGGCGTTAGAGACATCTCAGGCATAGACGACATAGAGTCGGCAGGGCTTGCGACCGGCGCCACTGGGGCAATGAAGGGCGACACAACGGGTGTTTCGAAGATTGGGGTTGTCTCAGGGATATTTATTTTATCAGGTACAGGTTGCTCAACAACTGGACTCTGGGGAATCTCCGTGGCGTTATCAAGCGTATCACCCATATTGTCTTCTTGGTCTGCTACTGCAGCTTTCTTCATCGCAGTAAAGGCACCAAAAGCTGTCTTACCCATCTTATCTGACTTATTTACCTTAGTCGTACTCTGTTCTGCTGTGTGTCGAGGCTTCATGTGTAGATAGTATGTAGACTTCAAACCTTTCTCCCAGGCAGTCATATATATCTTCATGATCTCATCGATATCTCGTGTCTCTAGATACATGTTTCGAGATAGGGCCTGATCAACCCACTTCTGCGCTCGCGCCGCCACTTCGATAAATCCATAAGGAGATGTTGTGAAAGCTGTTTTATAAATATCTTTGATGTGCTGAGGGATGCCAGGAATCTGAGAGATGTCCCCCATGTGCTCAACAATAGAATCCTTTACCGTATTCCAAAGTCCCATGTTCTTAAGATCCTTCACCAAGTTATGGTTTATATCCATATATTTTCCAGAAATCTTGTTTCGAGAAAATACTTGAGCAAATCGTGGGTCAAATCCAGGTGTTGTTCCGACCAACAATCCAATGTTGGCATTTGGTGCAACGGCCATGAGTGTGGCATTTCGCATTCCGTTCTTAACTTTGGCTCGAAGAGTGTTCCAGTTCAGTCCCGGGTTCAATGAACTCTTTGAGACTTGTATGGGCGCACCTCGCTCTGATTCAAGAATCGCTAGTGTATCAATAGGCACCATCCCCTTTGACCATCGTGATCCTTGAAAATTTGGATATGATCCTCTTTCTTGTGCCAAGTTCGCACTTTCGTCGATAGCCACATAACTGATGAACTCAAATACTCGGTCGGCCAGGTCATAGGCATATGGGGTATCGTATGCCAAACCAAATTGTTCCAATAGATCTGAGAATCCCATCACACCCAATCCAACGGCTCGGTTTTCATGATCAGATTTTCGTGCTTCAGCGATAGACAAGTTGTTGATGTCAATCAGGTTGTCAAGATGTCGAATTCCCATTCGTACAGTTTTTTCTAGTTTATGCCAATCGATTTCTTTTCTATTGATATGTGCGACAAGGTTGATAGAAGCCAAGTTACATACAGCGATATTGTCTCGATCTTGCGGCAGCGCAATCTCAGTACACAAGTTAGACATGTGAATCGTTCCGGTGTTATTGTTCAACGCTCGCACGTTAAATGAATCTTTCCAGGTAATCCACGGGTGTGATGTACTTTGTAATGAAGCCAGGATAGCTCTGTATTGCTCATCGGCTGGAACTTTTTTAAACGCACGCATCTGACCACTCTCAGCCAGATCAATATATTCGGCATATCGTTTACTAAAATCTGCACCATACAACTCTACCAGATCAGGAGTTTCTTTTGGATCAAACATATACCACATCTTTTTCTCCTGTACTCGTTTCATAAATTCGTCTGAGATATAGGCTGCAGTGTTGGCAGTTCGCATTCGCAAATAATCATCTCCAGCATTGTGTTTCCAGTCAACAAACTCTGGAAAATCGATGTGCCAATTTTCCATATAGAAACAACACGCACCTTTTTTCTTTCCCCCTCGTACGACTGCTCGGATAGCAGTATCGATAATCTTGGCAAATGGTGTCGGACCAGATGACACTCCACTGTTTGAGAATAATGGTGATCCTGTGGCTCGCAACTTGGTGATAGACAATCCAATACCCGCAGAGTCTTTAGACAAATTCAAAACATCGGAAACACATTTTGCAATATGACTCATATCGTCTTCCATCTGCATCAAAATACAGTTTGAAAGCGATGCGCGCATTGTTCCAGCACCTAAGTTTGTCGAACCTCCGGCGATATAATCAAAAGAAGACATCTTATCGTAAAACTTTTTGGCCCAAACATTTGGCTCCTTTTCATTGAACGAAAGCCCCATCGCTACACGCATGAAAAAATATTGTGGAGTTTCCAAAGAATCTTGCGTTTGAGTATTTTTCATTGAATATCTATTCTGCCATCCTGAAAGACCTGCATACGTAAAAAGATCATCTCGCGCAGGATCCAAGTGCTCTGCCAATTCTTCAAGATTGTATGTAGTACCCATTCGCGGATCCATTTTTCCAGTTTTGATTCCTTCTAGGATATAACTGATAAAATGTTCTTTGTGCCGAGCTTTCAAATCATCGAACGAATCTTTGTTGTAATCCCCTATCACTTTCCGATAAATAGTTTTCAGTAGCAATCGTGTGGCGATTTTGTCATATTCAATATCATTTTGAATATTCTGAACAGCAGCATTGATTGTTGCCTGATCAATTTCATCAGTGGTGATTCCATTGTACAAAGTGATCTCCGTTTCTGTCGCGATCTGTGTCACTTTAGACACAGGGTCAGTCAGTCCGGCAGCCGCTCGTTCGA
>JBDKKY010000002.1:0-54341 GCA_039795875.1 Candidatus Parcubacteria bacterium
CCAAGATTTTGAAAATCTCGAAGTTTGAGTAGGGGAATGGTACGTCCCAAGTGAATGTTCGGACTGGTTGGGTCAATACCAAGTTTAATACGAAGAGGTGTCCCTTCTTTCAACTTTTTCTCTAGCTCATTTTTGTGAATAATCTCATCTACACCGCGATTGAGGAGTGTATCTATGAGTTGTTGTATGTTTGCAGGTTGAGTCATGTACATAAGTATGTCGGGTTTTTGATTGTGTGGCAAGGGTATTTTGAGGGTTTTATAGTTGACAATACAGCTAAATATGATATAATATTTCCAGCACTTTGAGATGCGTTTCTGTGATACCAGAAGACATTTTTGCCTCTAATTATTGGAGTTAAAGACGTCTTCTGGATTTGGTTGCCATAGTGGCAGCTGATACACAGGGACACCCAAACGAAATGAGCAAAAGAATCGTAAACATCCCAGTTAATCCCAACCGCAGTTATGAAGCGGTGCGAGTGCACGCTCTCATACGCTTAGCCCGGACTATTCCAGGGCCGTGCAGTCTCCAGTTTATTGAACCAGGCGGTGATAACTTCGCTATTCTGGACCAAGGTGCGATGGCCTCAATCGACGCAGAATCTTTGTTGGCGATGAGTCTCGAAAAACAATATGTTCCCTCTGAATCCCAACTCCTTGCTGCCTCCATTATCGCAAACGCACTTAAACATGCCTGGACCAGGCCAGATCCAATGGATGCTCTCAGGCGTCTCCGGGGCATTTTGAAGACGACCCCGCACATCGGTCTGATCGGTGAGATTACTCGCGCTAACGGGTTCGTCGACAGTCATCATTCCCCTATCGTCGAGAAGCATCTACTGACAGGGGATACAGGAACTGGTCGCATCTGTTGGAGCATAAACCGCGAAGGGTTAATCCAGATACGTGTCGCCCGCGGCACTGAAGTCGCCGGAGATCGGGTCACCATCCTGATGATAGAGACTAAAGTTCTGGAGAACATGATTATTGATCCCGGATTTTCAGTCTCAAGACACAATGCTGGGACGGCCCTGGAAATCCGACATCTGGAAGCTGCCGCCCCCATCCTCGCAGCCTTGCTCAGTCAATCGTCTCTCTGTGGTCACCCGGTTGATACTGATGACGCTCTTGGTCGGCTCGTTATGAAACTCCCCAAAGACCCAGAAGGTGAAGCGCTCAGGCAGGAAGTATGGGCTACATCCTAAGAGGTTCGAATCCTCACCCAACCCTATCAGGTTAAGAAGTGCCCGCGACTTCTTCTCCTGGTGGGATTTTTTTTATTTAAAATCTTAGATTGATAAATATAATAATGAATGGTATTGTAACTTTCGTAATCCCGTTAAACCCCAGCCCCTTTTTTACTATGAAAAATCGCTTCCCATATTATCTGGTTCTGACCGTGGGTCACACTCAAGCCCGTGAGGATGGAATTCCTTGCCGCTTTTGCATGACTCTGACAATCGGAACGTTTGCTACCGACTTTTTAATCGCTGTCAGTCCATTTGGCGATATTAATGATCAAGGCGTGGTCGAACCATACATGCATTTGGAAACCTCGATGCTCGAACGTCGCGGTCTCATCACGAAAGCCGGTGAACGTTTCCTGATTGACCTGTTCCGTCGGAACATCTATGGGAAGGAAGGTGTAACAGCCGCCTTCTTTCCGTTGATTGAAGGACAGTCCTTACCGCTCTTCTTGCCTCGTCAATTTGATGAGGTGGCCTAATCCCAACCCCTCCAGAACCACATGGCCAAATCTAAGAAAACACCTGTCAAAAAGAAAACCTGGACCACCATGAAGGTCCAGCCCAAAAAGAAGTGAAATACTTCGGAGGTTCGAATCCTCACCCAACCCCATCAGGTTAAGAAGTGCCCGCGACTTCTTCTCCTGGTGGGTTTTTCATTATATTTTATTTTAACTTTTCTTAAGGTTTTGTATGGCTCCTGTGTTTTATACTATACACATGAAAAATATTACCATTTCTCCCACCCCAAAATTACAACACATTTTTTCTCGTGACAGGCCATCGGGATGGGAATATACTACCCGTATGACCCCTAAGCTGAAGCAGATTATCAAAGAAGTAAAAAAACTTTCTGGAGAGGAGAGGGAGATTTTGACCAGCGTTATTTCAAGCATAGAATTGGCCGAAGTCTCAGAACCGGTTGAGGAGATCGAGGCGGCTTGGAATGAAGAAATGATGCGGCGATTGAAGGAAATAGACGAGGGAAAAGTAAAGATGCTGAGCGAAGCGGAGTGGGATGCTACAATTGCCAAAAATCGTGCAAAATATAATCGTATCTAAGCCATATTCCTCAGTATTCATCCTGAGGCCTCAGAAGAAGGTTTGTGCACAGCAAGATATTATTACCAGCTTAGTTCAGAGCTAGGTGGTGATTTTGATCATAAGCTAGAATCTCCTAAGGGTCTCATAAAAACAAATCCATATTTGTATCAAATTGGTAGGCTTAAAATTCGTAGAGTTGTACTCAGACGTTTTACGGAAAACTATATTGCCTATATTATCCGCCCAGGTGAAGTGTTTGTCTTGGCTGTGGGCCACGCCAAACGTCATCCGCTATACTTTAAGGAACACCTTAAAATAAGCTGAAAATCCCCCTAATCTGTGCTAATATCAAAAAATGAAAAACAATGAACCCATAGAGCATATTCGGCACTCACTCGCACACCTTTTGGCCGCTGCGGTATTGGATTTGTATCCAACAGCACAGGTGACGATTGGTCCGGCTATCGAAGATGGGTTTTACTATGATATCGACATGCCAAAGATTGGAGATGATGATTTAAAGACTATCGAGGCAAAGATGAAAGAGATTCTGCCCACATGGACTTCCTTTGAAAAAATGGACGTTGATGTAGATTTTGCTCGTGATCATTTTAAAAATAACCCTTACAAGATTGAGTTAATCAACGAGATTGTTGCTCGAGGGGAACAGATTACTTTGTACAAATCAGGAAACTTTATCGACCTATGTCGGGGAGGTCATGTTGAGGATATGAAAAATGTAGATCCTGAGTCATTTACTCTGACAAAGATCGCTGGAGCGTATTGGAGAGGTAATGAAAAGAATAAAATGCTCACTCGTATTTATGGTTTTGCTTTTGAAAATAAAGTGGCTCTTGAGGCACATATGAATATGCTGGAAGAAGCCAAGAAGCGAGATCATAAAAAATTAGGAAAAGAATTGGGATTGTTTACATTCTCAGAGCTCGTTGGTCCAGGTCTTCCACTATGGACTCCAAAAGGTACCGTCCTTCGAGAGTCATTGAATGATTTTGTTATGTCACTTCGTGCCAAATATGGATATCAAAAAGTTTCTATTCCCCATATCACTAAAAAAGATCTGTATGAGAAATCAGGTCACTGGGCAAAATACCAAGATGATTTATTTAAGATCGAGACACGAGAAAAACATGTGTATGTGATGAAGCCGATGAACTGCCCTCATCACACTCAGATTTTTGATTCAGAAATGCGAAGTTACCGAGATATGCCGCAACGATATTGTGAAACTACAGCTGTATATCGAGATGAGCAATCAGGAGAATTGTCAGGCCTTTCTCGAGTGCTTTGTATTACACAAGATGATGCGCATGTATTCTGTCGAGTAAGTCAGATCAATGAAGAAGTAGAAAGTGTGTGGAATATTATTAATGAATTTTATGGAACATTCGGATTTACCGAGATCATTCCTCGATGGTCACGGAGAGACCCAGAAACCCCAGAGAAGTATCTAGGGGATACAGGTAACTGGGATATTGCAGAAGAGACATTAAAAAATGTTATTTCGTCTCACACAAAGAATTGGATTGATGGTCCTGGAGAAGCAGCTTTTTACGGTCCAAAGATCGACTTCATGGCCAAAGATGCTCTTGGACGAAAACACCAAGTCGCAACTATTCAACTAGACTTTGTACAGCCATCACGATTTGAACTTACCTGCGTAAATGAGAAGGGAGAGAAGGAGGGTGTTGTAATGTTGCACGTAGCTATCATGGGATCTATTGAGCGATTCTTAAGTGTTGTGATCGAGCACTATGCTGGAGTATTTCCAACATGGCTTTCACCAGTGCAAGTCAAAGTTGTGCCGATCGGAGATAGACAAGGAGATTTTGCTCATGATGTATACACAGAATTGAAAAATGCAGGTATTCGTGCCGAGATTGATCAATCAAGTGAAAGTCTAGGCAAGAAAGTTCGGAATGCCAAAACAGAAAAGATTCCATATGTGATGGTGATTGGAGATAAGGAGATGGCATCAGGTGAGATGAGTCTCGAAGGACGAACAGAGAAGTTAGATCCAAAAACTATCTCAGATGTTATCGCGTTTCTAAAGAAGGAGATTGAGGAGAAGAAGTAATATGAAAAAATGGATATCAAATATTCTCATAGCTGTAAATGTTATACAGATTATTTGGATTCTAATATTATTAGTTGTTTATGGTTGGTATGTATATATGCCGTATTTAGTTATCCACGGCATATTTATCATACTAAGCATCATTGGATTTCTATCCACTGGTGGTTTTGGAAGAACTTCGAAGTTAACATTTTTCTTACTTGTGCTTCCTTTGGTATATTGTGGTGCGACTCTCTATTTCATCGTTGGTTATAAAATGGGGTTCATATATTAGTCTATCCATGCTATATTCGTCTCATGTCTTCGAGACCTCTCTCCTTTACTATCAAACACAAATCTACAAAATCACGTGCTCGGACAGGTGTGATTAAAACACCACATGGAGATATACAAACTCCAGCTTTTGTTCCTGTGGGAACTAAAGCAACCATAAAAGGTTTAACCCCAGAGATGGTTGTTTCGCTTGGTGCAGATTGTATTCTGGCAAACACCTATCATTTATATTTGCAACCTGGTCACGATATTATAAAAAAGCACGGAGGCCTTGGGAAGTTTATGGGTTGGAGTGGTCCCACATTTACCGACTCAGGTGGATTCCAGGCGTTTTCTCTTGGTGTTGCGCTTGGAAAAAATATCACTAAGTTCACCTCAAAAGCTCGACCTGGATATGACGAAATTGCTATTCAAAAGACTGGTCATAAAGCTGATCCAGATGCGCCCGCACTTCAGCCAGCCAAAGTAGATGAGCAAGGAGTGATGTTTCGATCTATTATCGATGGAAGCGCTCATTATTTTACACCAACAAAATCTATAGAAATTCAACAGGCGATCGGTGCCGACATTATGTTTGCATTTGATGAATGTACATCACCTCACGAACCAGTTGAATATCAAAAACGATCACTTGATAGAACCCACCGATGGGCGATGGAATCTCTAAAGACTCATGTTGATAATCCTGAATCATTTTCAAAGCAAGCTCTGTTTGGAATCATACAAGGCGGACGTCATGAAGAATTACGCAAAGAAAGTGCAAAAATCATTGCTGAGATGCAATACAACGGAGTCGAGTTTGATGGTTTTGGTATTGGTGGATCATTCGCCAAAGAAGATATGATGACAGCGGTAGCTTGGGTCAATGAAATACTTCCAGAAAACAAACCTCGTCACTTACTCGGCATCGGTGAGCCTGCCGACATTGTCATGGCGGTTAAAGAGGGTTGTGACACATTTGATTGTGTGATGCCAACTCGAAATGCTCGGACAGGAACTGTCTTTATGCGAGATGACTTAGCTGAGTTTGGTTATACAAATCTGAATATGAGAAATGCCCAGTATGTCGAAGATATGAAGCCAATCGATGCACAATGCGAATGCTATACTTGTAAAAAATATACACGAAGTTATCTGGCCCATCTATATCGAGCGCAAGAAATGTTGGCCGGAACTTTGGCTTCAATTCACAACCTGCAGTTCATGATCGATTTTGTAAAAAGACTTCGAGAAAGTATTGAAAGAGGGGAGATCTAGTGGCTGCGACCGTAGGCCTGATAAACATGAGGTGGTGAAGGAAAGCCTTGTGTTTTCCGAAAACGAACGAATGTTTATTATATAAAAAAGAACCCATGGCGCCGGGACTTCGTGTGTGTAGCTTAAAGAGCAACGAAGGGGGGAGCGCACATGGGTTGCGTGTCGCGAAGGAGCTGATTCGCTCGGTTCCCGGGATGTAAAACAGAAAACCATCCGGGGAATTTGACTTCGACCAAAAAGGCACACGCTTTCCGCTCAAGGGTCTGTCTAGAGTGCATAATATGCTATTTTGGCATATTTGTCAAGGCCCAGAAATGTGCATAAAAAACAGCCTTGTACATTGTTTATGTCAATTTTTTTACCGCTTCTAGCACCAGACCTTTTTTATCTTCTCGTGGCGAGAATTTAGCCTTCAAGACTATACAGGCCTCATTCTGAATAATCGCACGTACCTCGTCTACTTGCTTTGGAAATACTACCACTTCGATTTCTCCTGATAAATCTTTTAGTGTAAAGAAAATAATGCGTTTAGCGGGATCTTTCTTGGTCGGGATTTCTTTAACATTTTCAATAATGCCTCCAAGCATATACACTTTTTCTTCTTGTCCTTCTGTCAGTACTTTTAAAATATCAACATCGCGCTTCTCAAGTACCGCTCTGTATTTGTCCAAAGGGTGTCCAGAAATATAAAACCCTAGCAATTCTTTTTCCCACAAAAGGTATTGTTGTGTTGTCGCCGTAAACTCCTTTCGCACGGGAACTATACTATCATCAACTATTTCTGGCGTGCTTTGCATCGCCGGAGCCTCCGGCGAAGGCGTGAATAAATCAAACAGATTGCCCTGAGTCTTATCTTGCTTAGCGTGCGCCCGATTGTGATCGAGGTATCTATCCAGGTTCTCCAACAATTGCATGCGATCGCCCAGAGAATCCATGGCGCCGGTTTTGATCAGTGCTTCTAAAGATTTTTTATTTAAAGCTCGTTCCTGAATACGCTCTAGAAAATCTTCGATGCTCTTAAACGGTCCGTGCTCTTTTCTATTTTTAATAATTGAGTCAGCAATGGCCTCGCCAAAGTTTTTGACACTATACAATCCAAATCGAATGCCGTCTTTGCCGGTTTTATCTTTGACTACAGTAAATGTACCCGAACTCTCATTGATGTCAGGTGGTAAGATGTTGATACCCATACGTCGACATTCTTTGATAGAGACCGCAACACCATCGGTATCGCCAGCTTCTGCACTCAAGATGGCTGCCATGTATTCACTAGGAAAGTTAGCCTTTAGATAGGCGGTAATATAGGCCACTCGTCCATACGATACAGAGTGAGCTTTGTTAAATCCGTATGAGGCAAATGGTTCAATCCATTTCCATACATCACGTGCTTTTGTGTCACTCCAACCACTATGGGTGACACAACCTTTGATAAATTTTTCTTTTTGGAGAGCCATCTCTTCTGGAATTTTCTTTCCTACCGCTTTTCGAAATTTGTCCACTTCACCCCAACTGTAGCCGGCAATCTTGTGGGCCATCATCAACAAGTCGTCCTGGTACACAAGAACTCCATACGTTTTGTACAAGATTTCCTCAAGAAGGGGATCGGCGTAGGTGATAAGTGTTGGATTGTGTTTTCGTTCGACATACAGAGGAATAAATTGAATAGGTCCTGGTCGATACAAAGCCACCATCGCGTTGATATCGTGGATTGTTGTGGGTTTTAGATCAACCAGATACTTAGTCATACCGTCCCCGTTCAATTGAAATAAGTCTTGAGTTTCTCCTCGTGCAAGCATTTCAAATGTTTTTTTATCGTCGAGTTTAATATTGTCAATATCGATGTCAATACCATACGTGTCGCGTACCATCTTTTTACATTCAAAGATAATCTTCAAGTTTTTCAAACCCAAGAAGTCAAATTTCAAAAGGCCGGCTTCCTCGATTGAGTACATGTCATATTGACTGATAATTTTATTTTCTCCCTTGGTATCATATTGCAATGGTGTATAGTCCGTTAAAGCACTTGGAGAGATAACTACACCAGCGGCGTGCACCGAGATGTGTCGAGCACAACCTTCGATCTTCTGAGCCATGTCGATAATAGTTCGTACATCGGGATTTGTATCATACAACTCTTTGAGTGCCGGCGTGATCTCGATCGCATGTTTGATCGTCATAGTGAAGCCTTGAGAACCGAGAGGAATCAGTTTGGAAATCTGGTCACCAAGCGTATAAGGAAACCCTAACGCACGGGCTACATCTTTCACACTCCCTTTAGCCGCCATAGTTCCAAAGGTTCCGATCTGGGCCACTTTATCAATACCGTATTTTTGTCGAGCATAATCAACTACTTGGTCTCGTTTATCATCGGCAAAGTCCATATCGATATCCGGTGCGGATGGACGCTCTGGGTTTAGAAATCGTTCGAAGGGGATTTGAAACTCGAGGGGATCGATATGGGTGATGCCAGAGAGATATGTCACCATCGATCCAGAAACCGAGCCTCGAATGTTGGTTAAGATCTCGTGCTCTTTGGCGAACGCCAACAGATCAGACACAATCAGAAAGTAGGGAGAATATCCCTTATTCTTGATAACTTCCAATTCGTACTCAACTCTTTTTAAAATCTCTTCACTCTGAGGAACATTTCTTTTTGCAAATCCGGCAAATACCACATCACGCAAGGCCTCATCTGCATTTTTTCCTGGGGGCAATTCGATTTTGGGAAACACCCACTTACCCAATTCAATTTCCCAATTACACATATCGGCGATTTTGCTGCTATTTTCTACGGCCTGCTTATATAGCGCGTCCAACGCTGGATTATTTTCGTCTGTAAATAATTCTTCAATACGGTCTGGCGAGAGGAAAGAGTAGTCAACGTCATCCTCGGAAAATCGCTCTGGTGAACTTGATTGGACAGACATCATGGTTGACCGAGCTTTTTTATCTTCAGGGTCCATGTAGTAGACGTCGTTAGTGGCGACTACTGGTATATTATTTTTTTGGATAAATCGCAGGATTCGAGCCTCGGCCTGATTGTCATCAATGATTTCGACGTGTCGAGTGATTTCATAAAATACAGAATCTTCTCCATATATCTTTTGCAATAACCAAAACTCTTTGAGTGCAGTTTCTTCATCATCCATTTTCAAAGCATCAGAAATCTTGCTGTGCAAAAAAGGGACAATGCAAATCAGATCTTTGGCATATTTTTCTATCAGTTCTGCATCAAGTCGAGGTTTGTAATAATATCCTTCGATGTAGGAATCCGTTACAAGTTTGATGAGATTTAAATATCCTTCATAATTTTTAGCTAGAAGTAGATGGCGAGTTCTTTTGGTGTCGAGGCGACCTTCTTTGTCATGGCGAGTTCTATTGGCAACATAAAAATCTACGCCCAAGATCGGTTTGATACCGGCATCTTTACATTCTTTATAAAATTCAATGGCGCCATACAGGTTTCCGTTGTCGGTGAGTGCGACGGCATTCATCCCATAGGCCTTAGCTCGTTTTACAATATCTCCAATCTTAGGTACCGCCTGGAGGAGACTGTAGTGGCTGTGGACATGGAGGTGGGTGAAAGGCATGTGTCTCTATTATACTGAAATCTTAGATAATAAAAACCCCAGGCGAGACGCGTGTTTTATGTGCGTGTCGCGGGGGTATGGGTGCCCCATGTCTGAGGTCTACTGTGTTTCTTCTGCAATGCGACGGTGAATTTGATGTAAGCACCAAATAATCCTTTCATTCCATATGGGCCTAGGCGGCTAGTTAGGAAGGGTATGATGAGGGTGGGGCAGACATATGGGTGGTTGGGCTGAAGTTGTTGGCACGAAAACAGACCTCTGACACGGAATGTGCAGAAGCCTGTCTTATTTATCTCTTCGCCAATAGTTCGTCAACGATTCGTTGCAAGATCTCAAATGGTAGGGCTCCCAAACTTCGGCCTTCGTTGTTGATCAAAGGAATATATTGATCTTTATAATAGAGCACTGTGTATGGGGTTCCTTGTGCTCCAGCCTTTAGACCGGCATCGTAGGATTCTTTAACTTTCTTTGCGTATTTTCCACTATCCATACAAGCTTTGAATTTATCTTTATCCAATCCTTGTTTGACGGCGATATCTGGCAGTGTTGATAGGACCAATCCGGCCCCGTTGTGATCGATTGATGCATAGACCGCGTCCAAATATTTCCAAAATACTGGGTCTCCGCCAAGCTCATAGGCGCATTCTGTTGACTCAGCTGCTTTGGCCGCACTTGGATGAAGAGGGTCTTGTCCATATGAGAGAGGAAAATGTCGATAGACCCAAGCAATCTTATTGTCTTTGCTGTATTGATTAAATAGTTCTGCCATAGTTGTCTGGAACACCTGACAGAAAGGGCATTGGATATCAGAGTATTCGATGAAAACAATTGTTGCGTTCTTATCTCCACGGATGTGATCAACAGAGCTCACTGGCGCAACCTCTATCTTTGGTTTGGTCATAGCGTTGTTGATAGCATCAACTCCAACTGTGTCGCTGGATGATCCACGGAAAAAGAGGGCAGTAGCAATTAAGATTCCGGCAAGTAATATTGCTGCAGGAGTAATCCACTGCATTTTATTTGATTTTGTTGTAGGTTCCATGCGGATAAGTATATCAAGAACCTGTACTTGCTTCCACTTTTAAAATGGCAAACTGTATGTCATACGCACATCTTGGTCAGGACTTTGTTCCCAGTTGCGCGGGTCAAGTGGCACCGTTCGCTTTTCCTTCCCATCCATATAAAATAGTTTTTGCTCTTTCAGCGCATATTCATATACGTCTTTGGTCACCTGCACGTCGGCAGTACAGTAATCGATGATTTTTTGAATCTCGCCTTTTCGCCACCAGGTGATAGCCTCGAGTCCGTTACCGGTTTTTCCTTTGTTTAGAGTTGCTTGTGCAACCGAGTCCAAACCTACTCGTCGCCCGATTACTTTTTGTATTTCTTTAAGAAGATCAATGTGTCGAAACTTAGTTAAGTCACCGTTGTAATATTTATTCAGAATAGGTAAATCAAAGTGTTCGCCGTTATAGGTGATCAACAGATCAGCTTTCTCTAGGATGGGCCACAAAGTAGGGAGGGTCTCTATACTGTAGCTGCTGTATTTGCCTGTATCCGATTCATAGATACACATGATGGATAAATCCAAAGCGATTGGGTCATTTTTCCCTACCTCGGCAAATGTATTTTGGGTTTCGATGTCGAGAACAACTTTTTTCATTATTGTGTGAGAACTTTATTGTGTCGTACGCCCCGCAAGAGTGTTAAGAATACATAGAGGAACAGTACCCCGATAGCCAGTGTCAGCCAGACATTTATTGGTTGCTGAAAAAAGATTCTATTTACAATTGCACTGACAGTATCCAGCAGTTTAACCGCGGCTAAGACTATTCCTAGAATCAAGAGGATTCTATTATTTTTCCAAATACCAACAATAGTTGTGATACAAATCAAAACCGTCAAGGAAATCAGGACTACCGGCCAAGCAGAAAGTTCTATGCCGAGGTCCACTGCAGCGTACAATAGTGTGAGGAAGTATATAAATAGAGCGCCGTATGCACCATAAATAATCGTACAGGCGATCTTGTGGCCGAGTGGTATGTTTTTCATGCCCAGATTATAGCACAATAGTTAGGACATTCTACTTCTTGCCCCGTTTTTCACTGGTATACAATTCTTTATATACCATACAGGTCTTTAAGAGTTTGTTATGTGTACCATCGCCCACTATTTTACCCTCATCAAACACCAGGATTCGTGTGGCGGCTACTGGTACGTCGGTCATGTTGTGGCAGACGAAGAGCAAGATTTTGGCTGGGTCAAATACGGCCAATTTTTCAAAAATAGTTTTAGCAGATATGGCATCGATAGCTGAAGTTGGTTCATCCAAGATCATGATCGGAGCATCTTTATAGAATGCCCGAGCCAAGGCGAGTTTCTGCCACTGGCCCTTAGACGGCTTAACACCTTTAAATGGAACGCCGAGCTGTTGGGTATATTTGTCCTTCCATTTCTCGATAAAATCTGTCGCTGTCGCTTGGTCCGCGGCCCATCTTACTCGGTCTAGGTTCGGATCGTTGATTTCTGATAGTCCAATATATTCATGGACCTTAAGGTTTGTTTGAGCGTAGTCTTGGAAGAGGACGGAGTAATATTTTTGTACATCGGCCTGGTTCATATCTTTTAAAATGTTCCCAAACACTGCCACTGTGCCGGCTGTCGGTTGATACAGATTTAATACCAATTGAATGAATGTTGTTTTGCCGTGTCCGTTTTTACCAACTATCGCTACTCGTTCGCCGGGAAATATTTCTAAGGTTGGTATTGTTAGTGTGAATGGTTTGCGATCTTCTTGTTCAGAAACAACATCCTCGGTCTTTAATTTAAAATATTTTTCTGATGCGGCGTCTAACTCGGCGGTGAGTACTCGCATTTCTTTGAACTCTACTTCAGGATATTCAAATGCAACATCTGAGATTTTAATCCCGGCTGCGAGTTGAACTGTTGGTGTTGGAAGAGTGGTTGCCTCAATATTTTCTTCCGTTGTTAAATACAAGAACAAATATTTTGCCGCTAGCACATTGGTGTGTTGTTCGGGTAAGAACCAGGCGAGTTCTTGAAGTGTATATTGCAGTCTGAATGCTTGAGCGATCACCAGGGTCGCCTGTCCAATCAGTATTGTTCCAAATACGACATCTTTAATAACAAAATATTGGACCATACATCCGACGAATAAAGAAAGTAGGCTTGCAAAGAATCCCATGTCTACGTATTTTTTGTAGAGCGCAAAGATAGAATCTCGTATGTACTCTCGTCGCACTCTAAAAATATCTAACAGATAAGACGCTGACCCTGAAGCTTTGGTGTCTTTAAGAGATGTATAATTGGAAAAATGTTTTTCATACACACCGGTAATACGATTATATGTCAATTTATTTTCCCACTCTTTTCTAATAGCAAATGATTCCGTAAATGCAATTGTAAATCCTGGCAAAGTGGATAAGAGAAGGACTAAAACCAATGATGGATTAAAGTTATATACTATTACGGCCGAGAAAATAATATTAATGATAATCCGTATAAGGTCTGGCAAGCGAGTAATGAGGGCCACTTGAGAATCGAACCCTGCGCCGCTATATTCGATACGTTGATTAAGCTGGTCATAGTCTTCTGAATCAATAAAAGGGATAGTGAAGGTTGCTTTCTTCTTTTGCCTTTCTACCGCTACCAACAGTTTGATTTTGTTTTGCCACAGCCAGTTGACGGTTCTGCGAAGCCAGCTGAATATCTCTTCAACAACCTGAATTCCAACAACGACAGTAAATACAGGTACAAGCAGCGCAATAAGTTCGCTACCAAAATTTTGTTGCATGCTATCGGCAAGCCGTGCTGAAGCAATGGCTAAGCAGTTAGTAATAATGGGGAAGGCTAGTAGGATACCCATTCGTACGATAGTCCCTCTTTTATCAAACTTATACACGTATGAGAGGCACTGCCAAAGGACTTTGATATATTCTTTTACGGTGTAAAAATATTTCATATCATCTAAATATACGTGTTCGTCAACACCCTTGTCAAGTCTCGGTTTGTATTTTATTATTTGTATGCTACAATACAGATATAATTTATTAGAGTATGTCTATTGCATAAGTCAATTGTGGAGCCGGTGCTGTACTAATATAATATATCTATGATAACAATCTCTGCTGCAAAAAAACAAAGCAAAGATACATTAATCAAGACTATACATAAAAAATATGGTGTGACTTTAGACTATACATCTGATGCAACACTCTATAAATCTCTTAAAAATAAAGGATTACCCTCATTATCCAAACTCCTTCAACTTGGTAAGACAGAGACTGTTAAGCATGCAAGATAGTTAAGCAATTGGACTCAATACATGATTTTTGATTTTATACCAGATCAAGATATAAGAAAAAACCTAGAAAATGCTGTAGATTTTATACTAGTTCTTATTGAGAAGCAGAAAGATGCATCAGAATCAGATACTTCGTTGTACATGGAAGAGATAAATAGAGTCTTAATTCTGTATATTGTCTCAATAATTGAGGCGCTTTTAAGCTACATATATCACTTACACCCTGATAAAATGACTAGATTGGAATATAAGGAGATTAAAGAAATAGGAAAGAATTATATCAATAGTAAAATCGCGGGAAAAGTTGTGGCTGCGGTCCAGGTGCATGTAGAAAGACAGAGCTCAGAGATTACTCTAAAATCCCTAATAGAGTTTCTTCAGCATAAAAAGATATTGAAAAAGGAAACAGCAGAGGCGATTCGTAAGTTTAATCACATTAGAAACAGTGTTCATTTAAGTAAGGCCAGAAAAGGGGAGGGTTGTAGTGTAGATCTAGTTGAAGAGGCTGTGCATCTATTGATTAAGGTGCGAGCTGGATCACGAAAAGCGATTGTTTCTTTTAAGTAGGTTGCTATTGATTATAATTGTTTGACCTCAAACTTTTTCTCAGTGACTTCGTTTTCTCCAATCACCGTTATGTTTTTGATGCCTAATTTTTCTGCCAATTTTATATTGTCGGGATATTTTCGAGAGGTGTAGTTAACAGCTACGTTTTTTCCTGTTTGCCGAAGCTCAGCCGCAACTTCATCAGCGTATACAACAGTGGCTTCGTTGTCATCGAGTACACAAACTAGAATCTCAGTCGCTGCCTGGTACGGAGGTATCAGGTTCCGTGATTCTAAGAAGTTTTGCATGGCCACATCACCATATCCAAAACCAACACCCGAGATAGATGATTCGTCAGCCGCTCCTTCAAAAATATCTACCAGATTGTCATATCGTCCACCGCCGAACAGTGCGCGATTATTTTGAGGATCGGTATCCTTAACTTCAAATACGAGACCTGTGTAATAATCCAATCCTCGAACAATATCTGTATCGAAAATGATATTTGCAATACCTTCTTTTTTGGCTAGAGCCACGGTGTCAAGAATGGCGTCAAGAGGTTCTTTTACTCCTGGCATATTTTTCATAAATGTCAGGTCAGATGAATCGTTCACATCCAAAAGTTTTTTATCAGAAATCTTGACATATTCAGCGGCAAATTCTTCGGCTGAAATTTTGTTTTTCTTATCTGTTAACTTTTGAAATGCTAAAGCCTGTTCGGTATTCAATTCATAATAATCAGTGTAGAGCGCATTGATAAAAGCTCGAGAGTTAACTCGTATCTCATAATCGCTGTCTTTAGCTTGAAATGCTTTCATGATGGTCGAGACTACTTGTAAGATCTCCACATCATATCGAGGGCTAGGTTTTTTGGTGAGTAGGTCGACGTTCAATTGCCAAAACTCTCTTAGTCTGCCTCGTTGTGGTCGTTCGTATCGGAAACAGTTTGGAATAGAGAAAAGTCGCAGTGGAAAACCAAGCTCGCGTTTTCGAGCTGCCACCATACGTGCCAATGTTGGAGTCATCTCAGGACGCAGAGTAACTTCACGATCGCCTCGATCAGTAAATGTATATGATTGTGCATTCACAATCTCATCTCCAGATTTGGCCTTATAGATCTCAGTGTTTTCAAGCACAGAGGCATCATATTCTTCATATCCAAAAGATTGGACTGCTTTTCTCCATGTATCGAACATAAAATGTTGCACGAAAAGGTCGGTAGGGTAAAAATCACGAACCCCTTTATAAGATTCTGTTGATAGTTTTTTTGACGGGTCTTTTTCGGTCATATGTTGTTATATATAGCATATTTGAGGGTTTGAGGGTATAGTTCTAATATATGAGCGACGTCTTCATGAATATTCCTAAGGAGGGTATGTCTTACAGTGATTTGGACATGAAACACGTAGAAGAGGGATATCTCTCGATTTATAAGAAGGTTGGCTGCACACCACTACAGGTACAAGAAGAGATCCAGGCCCAGATCGACGTGTCGAGTACGATGACATATGTCGGTCGGTTGGATCCTATGGCTGAAGGTTGGTTTGATATAGTGTTCAATGGCGATATGACGCTTAAAGAGAAATTGATGGCCAAAGATAAAACCTATGAGATCGATATACTATTTGGATTCAATACAGATACTGGAGACATCTTGGGCAAAGTGGTGGAAAAAGGCAAGGGTGACATCTCACCGGTAACGTTGCGAGCGATTCTGCCTTCGTATGTTGGTAAATTTATTTGGAATTATCCAGCTTATTCTTCGCCGATGCTGGGTAAGAAAGAAGGAGATATTATAAAACAAAAGGAAATTGAAATTTATTCTATAGATTTTTTAAAGGAAAGAATAATTTCAGCTCAAGATTTATTAGGGGAGATTACAGAAAAACTGAGTTTATCAAAAATGACAGGGGACTTTAGATTGGATGAGGTTCAAGGGGCATGGCAGGAAAAATTGGAAACCCTGACAGGGTCTTTTGTTGTTGTAACAATAAAAGTTCATTGTTCTTCAGGAGCATATATGAGAACATTGGCAGAAAAATTGGGCCAAGAATTATCGACGACGGCGTTGGCTTTTGCTATTAAGAGAGTCTAAAGCTTTTCTTTATATTTTGATAAATAGGTTTGTGTTTGAATATAGGGGTGACTAAACCAACCCCTAAAGATATTCATATTTTTATTTCAAATCTGATTGAGAAAGCTATCGCGTTAGATGCATCAGATATCCATATCGATCCTCGGGAGAATGCTGTGTATATACGTTTGCGCATTGCAGGCAATTTGCACGAAGCGGGCAGTCTTGAAAATGAATTGCTCGAGCTGTGTATCGGCAAGATAAAAGTATTGGCTAGTTTGCGGGGCGACGTTCATGACAGGACGCAGGACGGACGATTTTATTATGTCTCGGATGTCACGGGAGAACGTATCGATATACGGGTATCCATTGCCCCGACATTTTTTGGTGAAAACTGTGTGATGCGTTTATTACGTCCACAACTGATGAGATACACCAGCTTCTTTGAACTG
This sequence comes from Candidatus Parcubacteria bacterium, assembly GCA_039795875.1. GTDB lineage: Bacteria > Patescibacteriota > Minisyncoccia > Phycocordibacterales > CAIZLB01 > CAIZLB01. The sequence goes on from JBDKKY010000002.1 coordinate 16,902, forward strand.
GGTATGACAGAGACTCAGATTAGTCACCTTAAACAGGCATTGCATCGTGGTTCTGGGTTGATTGTTGTTGCTGGTCCGACTGGTTCAGGTAAGACAAGTACACTATATGCAACTCTACGTTATCTTACTCATGGTATAGAAGGGACCGGCCTCAGCACTTTGCGTGACGAGTTGCGCACCGAAAGGAATATAGTGACTATCGAGGACCCTGTCGAATCTGCTTTGGTTGGAGTGAGGCAGATACAGGTTCAGTCTGAAAAAGGTTTTGGGTTTAAAGAAGCACTGCGTGGAATACTGCGACAAGATCCTGATGTGATTATGATTGGTGAGATACGCGACAAAGAAACAGCCTTGGCAGCTATACAAACGGCTTTGACTGGGCACTTGGTACTCACCACTATTCATGCACCAAATGCTGCCTCTATTATTCCACGCTTGATCGAGATGGGTATAGAACCTTATATGTTATCGTCCTCCATATCGTTGATATTAAGCCAAAGATTGGTTCGTGTTTTTGATTACAATATTGGTCTCTATGGAGATCGTAAGGGTGTCTTTGAAATAGTCCCTGTTGATACAGAGCTTCGCAATATGATTCATGAAAAGAAGACACCGTACGAGATCGAACGATATATGGCTGAGTCAGGACATTTGTTATTACGTGACGCTTGTGAACATTTGTATACGAGGCATGTTACGACACAAGAAGAGATTAACAGAATTAGCTTAGACATATATTCATGATCAAACTTAAAAAATACCAATATCGTTCATTATGGTACAAGAAATTGTATTACTATATGCAAGCCGGACAATCTCTCCCTGATGCCATACAGGTATCCGGAGATGAGCCCGAGATCAAGTTGTTACAAACAGAATTGCAAACAGGGAAGAAGTTGTCTCTCATATGTAAAGACGATCTAAGAGATATTTTCTCGTTCGTGGAGATTGCACTTATGTCAGTTGCAGAGAAGACGGGAAAGATAAAAGATATTTTCTTATCTCTTAGTGTATTACTCAAAGCTCAGCATGTACAAAAGCAAAAATTAATCTCTGCTGCTATATATCCAGCCATCGTACTTTGTTTGGCTGGTGGATTACTTTTGATGATCTTAACCATTATTGTTCCTAAGATTGGTCCATTGTTTTCTGATATGCCGTCTTTGCCTATATCAACTAGAATTCTCTTGTCCGCCAGTGATCATGTTAGAAATTGGTGGTGGATAGATATGACTATTACGATCCTGATGGTCACTGCACACTACAGTTTTCGAGGGCAAGGGACATATAGAAAGTTTTTGGAGATAGTGCGCCGTAATTTTCTATTTCGCACGCCGTATGTAAAAAATATATACATGTTATGGCATATAGAAAAATGGATGCAAGTCATATGTGTTTGTCTGCAGACACGTATTTCTTTTCCTGAATCTCTGGGTATGGCTGGCGAGTCATTGAACAATGCATTCATGCAACGAGAATTTACCATTGTCGAACACCAGGTTCGTGAGGGTAATACCTGTGCAGACTCGCTACGGGTCATGGACCATCGGATCTATAAGATATTACAAGGTTGGGAATCGGTGATCAGGTCGGGAGAGCGCACAGGTGCACTACTCGAAGTGTTTTTGGTTTGTCATGAACACACACAATCCCAACTGGAAGAATCTCTTGATAAAGCACAAAAGACGATAGAGCCGGCGCTGATCGTTGCTGTAGGACTTATGGTGTTGTCTATTTGCCTGTCAATTATTTTACCAATGTATCAATTAACTCAATCACTTAATGCATGATAAGACACATATATAAGAGAGGCTTTAGTTTAATCGAGATTATCCTGGGCTTGGCCGTATTCTTGATATTAATGGTATCAATCTTTCAATATTCTGGATCGTTGTTGCGGGGCTTTCGGCCGGCAGCCGTGGTTTCGTTCGATTCGACATTTCCCAATGGCCTAGACCTGTATCGGTATGGAGAACCTGTTTGTGACATAGATCAAGACGTGACTATTGAGAGACAGATTGATTTGTCGAGCCTGATCTCGACCAGTACACCGATAACCAGTATGCATTACTTTGGTAATGATATATTCGTATTCACTACTGATTCAGCCTCGACCAGTCAACCCGATGTATTCATCATGCGTCAAAACGTAAACGTGTGGGAGTTAGTGATCTCAAAAGACGTTGGCCCTGGCATTCAAGACAGTGTCTTATCATTTCCATACTTATATGTCGCAAACACCAGTGTCAACAGTCATGTCAAGGTTCTGCAGATTGATAATAACGCAATCATTGAGGTACAAAATATAAAAATCGATTCGCTCGCGGCAAGTAATTCTATGCCACGACGACTTTCCGTTTTCGGTGACCATTTGATGCTTGGTGCCGAAAAGAGTAACAGTGGAGGGGAATTGTTTGCTTTGCCTATCAATCACCAGAATGGGAAATTGTCCCTACCTACACACTCAATCGAACTTGGTGGTCAGGCACATGTCGCGAGAGTTATCGGTAAAGATCTATTGATCGCCAACTCTGCTGACCCGGAGATGCGAGTTATTGATAATAATTTTCTGGAGAAGGCCGACTATGATGCACCACTAACATTGGGAAACGGAAAAAGCGTTTTGAGTTTGTATCCGTACGCTGTCTTGGGTAGAACGCTAGGGTCAGGAGAGCTTACTCTTCTCGATATATCCACAACCTCGATCCATTCTATTGACACAAATAGAACAAATGGATCTGTCGATGCTTTACAGTCCCTGGCTGGTGGAGCACCAAACCTGTTTATGGCCCTGACCTCAAACGCAGACAAAGAAATTCAATTTTGGAATGTAGGGGAGGATCGAACCTTTCATCTTGAAAGCTTTATCAATCTGCCTGCTCGTACAACTTCCTACCTATGTTTCGACAAACAAATTTTTGTCGCTGTACTTATAAACGAAAGACCTAATCTGATTATTTTAAAATAATATGTTAGACAAATCACAATACAAACTGCAGAGGCAGGGTATAACATTGATTGAACTCATACTCTATATGAGTCTGTTTGCGATATTGGTTAGTATTGTGTTTTCGACAGTCTTTTATTTACAAAAGTTATTTACCAATAAAAAGATTGAATATATTGTTAGAGCTGAAATATATGAACAATTGAATCTGCTACAACAACACCTGGTTTTAACTCAGAGAGTGGAGGTAGGGCCTGAGGATATCACTCTATATATGTATGGCTCGACTGACCCGCGAGCTGTAGTGAAGATCCGCCAGTATATAGACGGTGGGCGCTTGGTCATGGAATATCTACACAATGACCCTGGTTTAGATAAGAAAATATATGTACACGAATACACCGTCTTGCAGGATTTGTCATTCAGCCTCATAGACATTGTGGGTGGTCTCAATACATTTTCTCGCCAGAGTGTCCTGGCTGCACACATAACATGGAAAAATAGCAGACAAAAAACTATACTTATAGATGAAACTCTATACATACCAAATCTTGAGTGAGTGTGTTAGGATATCGCCGTAATGAAGACTTATTTTCCTAAACTAGATTCCATACGATTCTATGCCTTCCTATTGGTGTTCATTTCTCATATATACATTTTTTGTTATCACGTTAGTACAACAACCAGTTTTTGGTTTCTGGATAAAGGACCTAAAATCTTCGCTCATGGAGAGATAGGGGTACACATCTTTTTTACCCTCAGTGGATTCCTGATTATGTTTTTGGCTATCCGTGAGTTCAAGACGAGTAGTTCTTTCTCAATTCTTAATTTCTTCAGACGAAGAATACTACGAATCTGGCCAGTATATTTTTTGGCTTTGTCAGTGGGAATGTTGGTTGCCGGGGGTTTGACGACAGACCCTACTTGCATACATCGATTCTGGTATTTTTTAGGAAATACCTGTATGGCGACAGGTGTAGCTCAGAGTGACCTCGTTGCACTTGTCGGGCCACTGTGGTCTGTGTCGGTTGAAGAACAATTTTATGTCGCCTTTCCGTTCTTGTTTGCTTTATGTATTTTCTTGTTTAAAAAGTGGGGCAAAAAGGTTGCATGCATCTTCGGAATCTTGGCGATGCTGGTATTACTCATATCCCTCTATCAAAGATACGTACACAGCGAAGATTGGAATTATATTAGCTACGCGACAGTATCCGTTTTGCCGTCATTATTTTTGGGCATGATGTTAGCTGTTGGTGTGTCTATAGAGAAATGGAAAGACAGACTTGGATTGTGGGTGAGAGGCAATAGTAGATTCTTGAAGTTAACCGCCTTTGGTTTCTTTCTGTTGTCTTTGTATATAAAATTTGAACAAGCTCTCGGTGTCTCAATATATATAGTAGTGCTTTTTGTTAGCACTATGAGTATGATCCTGCTCTCATTGTACTTGCCGGTAGAGGAGAAGGTTACTAAACTGCAGAGTGCGTCACGATATTTGGGTCGTATCTCATATGGTTTGTACGCTTATCATATGTTTGCCATAGTTGGCATAAAACACCTGTTTGATTCCTTCGACACGAACAATGGCACGTTACCAGTTTTGTATATGCAGGCGATACTCATCTTTGGGGTCACAATTCTGTTGGCACACCTCTCATACCGATATGTGGAGAAGCTGTTTCTACGCCTAAAATAACCCTTCTACTATAAGGAATTTTATGTTATAGTACGGTCAACCTAATCTCTCTATATGGCAAATGCTTTCGAAATTGTATATGCGATGATCATGTTCTTGGCCATCTATGTCCAGGTGTTTTTTCTGCTGGTATTTTTTGAAAATAAGCAAAAGGTATCTCGCAGGATTGTTCACGTCGATCTACCGGATCATCAATATCTCTCAGTGTCGTTTTTGTTGCCTGTTTGGAATGAAGGAACGACCACTAGAGATACAATAGAATCTATCTTTGCTCTAGATTATCCTGAAGAAAAGTTGCATATCATTGCTGTTGATGATGGCAGTACTGATGATTCTTGGCACATCATGCAACAATATAAAAATAATCCACGCGTGACCTTACTGCAGAAAGAAAATGGAGGCAAACACACTGCTCTTAACTTTGCTCTACCACACGTTAAAACTGATCTAGTAGTCTCTTTCGATGCTGATACCCAAATCATGCCCGATGCTTTAAAAAAAGCTATACCGCATTTTGTGCACGATGCACAACTGATGGCGCTTGGAGGAACAGTTCTTATTGGCAATCCACGAACATATATTCAGAAAGCTCAAGAGATTGAATATCAAACCTTTTCATTTACCAAAAAAATGCTGGGCTTTATCGGTGGAGTGTTGGTTGTACCGGGAGCCTTTTCGGTATTTCGCCGAGAAGTGTTTGAGAAGATTGGAGGGTACAAAAAAGCCTATAACCTGGAAGATGCAGAGTTGACCATGCGCATGCACCAATACGGCATGAAGATTGATCATTGCCACGATGCGATCGTAAAGACGAAAGGACCTGACACATTTAAACGTCTATATAAACAACGACTGCGATGGAGTTATGGATTCATTAAAAATATGATCGATTACAAGAAAATTTTCTTGAATCGCAAATATGGAAACTTCGGTTTGTTTACTTTGCCGATGAGTGTTTTTACCTATGTGTTGCTCGTCTTTGTGTTTATGTATTCTCTTTACAAGGTGAGCTACGGTTTTATTTCATATATACACAAATTGTATTTGATCGGTTTCGGAAATTTTCAATTTGGCAGTTGGGATCCGTTCTTCCTCGACGCTAAAGCAACAACCATCATGTCATTATTCATCTATGCGGCAATCTTTGCTGGCTTTTTGATGGGCCGTCACATGTCACGAGTCACTCACAGTAATTTTCATAATATTCCATACTTTATTATCGTCTATGGATATTTTGCGCCGATCTGGGTCATGAAGTCTATTTATGACTGGATTTTCTCTCAAAAAGTGACCTGGCGATAATAGTAAAAATAGCGTAGTATACACACCATGAACTGGAAACGATACATATATACATTCATTATAACCTTGATTATCTTCACTTTTTCACTGTGGCTCAGCAATCGGTTCAATGATGAAAAAATCAACACTTTGCGGGATATTGGTAGCCAAATCAGCCTCGATATTTTGTCTGCAGAAACTCGTTTCTCTCTCCTTCAAAAGACTTCTTGTGAACATATTATTGATCAGGCAAGTAGTACTATTGGTTTTAATACAGAGCTACAAGATTTGGCTGCTCGAATAAAATTTATGGAAAATCAGTTGGGATATCAAAACCCGGATGTGGTCGCGTTGAAGAAAAATTATACGCTGCTCCAAATCAAAGATTATCTGTTGAATAAAGAATATCACGATCGATGCAAACAAGATGTCGTGTCCATTCTCTATTTTCACGGTCTTGATTGTAAGGCATGCAGTGATCAGTCCATTATTCTAGATAAAATCATCAGTGATTATCCTGAGATTCGTGTCTATTATTTTGATATCAATACTAATACGCCGGCATTGGCGACACTTTCATCGGTTTTCAAAGTAACCAGCACTCCAAGTTTGGTAATAAATGATAAAATACATCCAGGCTTTCAAAGTGTTGCCAAGGTGGAGTCATATATTCCTGAGATTAAGCAGTGGAAAAAAGACAAGATTAAGGCACCTGTTGCTGCGAGTACGACATCTACAACTTCAAAAAAGAAATAATAATTTATGAATACAGACAAAGTCAAAGGTCATGCTCACCCTATAACGCAAACGATTCGGCAGTTTGTGGATATTTTCTCTGAGATTGGCTTCTCTCTATATAATGGTCCAGAAGTAGATACTGAGTGGAAAATCTTTGACGCTCTTCGTATGGTAGGAGACCATCCTGCTCGGGATATGCAAGATACGTTTTGGTTACCCGATACATATAAGAGAGATGGGCAAAAACTTCTGCCGCGAACGCATACCTCAAACGCTCAGATCAAATGCATGAACGAGAATACTCCGCCTATTAGAATTATCTCTGCCGGCAAAGTATTCCGTAATGAGGCAATTGACGCAACCCACGAAGCCGAATTTCATCAACTAGAGGGTGTTTGTGTTGATAAAGATATTTCTATGGCTGATCTGAAAAATACACTGACATATGTGTTTAAGAAATATTTTGGTGACGACATCAAGGTCCGGTTTCGAGCCAGTTATTTCCCATTCGTAAAACCAGGTATTGAAGTGGACATTCTTTGGAAAGATCGCTGGCTAGAAGTCTGCGGGGCCGGACTTATGCACGAAGAAGTTATCAAAAATGGGCTCAGCACGCACATGAAAGATGAGGAGATAAAACAATACAGCGGCTTTGCTTTCGGTATGGGAATCGAGCGAATCGTCATGCTCAAATATGGTATCGACGATATTCGAGATCTGTCGACGGGCGATATCAGATTTAGTAGATGGTTTTAATTTATATACATATATATGTTGCTCTCACACAATTGGCTCAAAAGTTATTATACAAATCCTGAAACAATGCCAGAACCAAAAAAGGTGGCAGAACTTTTTACTATGCGAGCGTTTGAGGTGGAGGGAATAGAAGAAAAGGGTGATGATACTATCTATGATATCAAAGTGACTCCAGATCGAGCGCCATATGCCTACGGTATGCGTTTCGTGGCGCTCGAGCTCAGTTTGTTGGTGCCCGAATTGGTCATGCTGCCGGAAATTCTAAAGTTTTCACAGACGAACATTGATCTTTCAAATATTGCCAATGTGGTTGACGCGACCTTGATTGATGAAAACGCACAACACTGGTGCCCAATGTATTCGTTGACAAAGATTGAGAATGTTCAAAATGGCCCAGCGCCGGAGTGGCTGAAGATCCGCCTAGAAAGTATTGGCCAGCAGAGCCGGGGATTGATTGTCGATCTGACAAACTTCGTGATGTTCGATACCGGACAGCCTCTTCACGCCTTTGATGCAGACAAAATAGAAGGCAAGATCCATGTTGGTCGGAGTAGAGAAGGTGAGAAAATAACTATCCTGGGTGGTAAAGAGATTTTGTTGACAATGGGTACGCTGGTGATTCGTGACGACAAGGACATTTTGGCCATCGCTGGAGTCAAGGGAGGTGTCAAGGCAGAGGTGGGCGCTGGTACAAAAAACATCTACCTAGAGTCTGCAAATTTTGATCAGGTAATCGTCCGAAAAATGGCGCGGTCGCTCAATCTACTTAATGACTCTTCAAAACGATTCGAACAAGGTCTGACCCCTGAGCGATTTCTGAGTGCCCGAAAAACATATTTGTACTTCTTAAGCAAGGAGCAATCTGAAGTGAGTGTTTCTGATGTTGTCGTCTCGTCTGACATCTCTGTTATCGCTGATGAGAGTAAGTTGCGAATGATTACGGTAGATATTCCCACAACGGCAATTTCTATAAATAAAGAAGACTCGCGAGTGCCGGGTTTGCTCAAAGAATTTTTAGAAAATATTTTACCTAAGACTGGCGCCAAGGTGGAAAAGGCTGATGAGAATACATACAAAGTGACACAACCTCATTATCGAGCAGATCTTGTTTCGCAGGCTGATGTAGTGGATGAGTTCTTGAGAAATAAAGGATACGATTTCTTAACCTATACTGAACCAGTAAAAAACAAGGTTGAAGGTTTGGCTGATCCGATGGATAAGCTTTCGGCGATGATCAGAAATTATTTTATTGGTATTGGATATGATGAGGTTAAACTGCACACCTTGGTGGATAGTAAAGAGAATCCAACAGCCACCAAATTGGCCAATGCCTTAACTTCAGAGCGGGATAGTTTACGGGCTGATTTGTCAACAAATATGTCAATAGCCTTAGAGCAAAACTTGAGGCATCTTGATCTTGTGGGAAAGAAAGTGGTGCAATTGTTCGAGATCGCTAAAGTGTTCACAGATAAGAAGGATGATGTAGAAGAGAAAACGCACCTGGCTTTCGGTATAGCAGTTGTAAAATGGCCAAAAGGTGAAAGTGCAGAAAGTGAGATCAAGGGCTATGTAACCGAAATGGCCACAGAATTGGGATTACCTGAAAGCGTTTTCAAGGTTACGGCAAAAAATAATATTGGAGTTGTAGAGGTAGACATGGAAGAAGTAATTAAAATAATTGATACGGAAAAACTTGATGAAGCGATCAAATCTATTTGCTGTGCCGCCCCAATAAATGCCCAATACAAGAAAGCCTCAATCTACCCAGCCATGAGTCGAGATATTGCCTTTTTCGGTTCTCAGAATCAAGAAGAGGTGTCTGTATTTATAAAAGGCCAAGTAGAGAGATGTCCTCTGATAGAAAATTACTTCTGTTTCGATATTTTCTCAAAAGATGACAAGACCTCATATGCTTATCGATTTGTTTTCCAATCATATGAAAAAACTCTAACCGAGGAAGAGGTTTCTGTGTATATGAATGAGATTGCTGAAGCAGTAAAAGGGCAGGGATGGATAGTACGTTGACCTTAACTATTCTGTGAGAACAACAGTTTCACCACACGTTCTTTGTCGTGAAAAAATGCACGTTGGTTTCTAGAGTGATATAATCTTTATATTATGACTACATATTCACGTTTTATATTTGCGGCCATGGTCGCCTTGTTGATCTCAACCACACCTATATATGCACAGATCCCAGACAAGCTCCCTGACTTTGCCGGTCCCAACTTCGAAATGCCCGCCAACACAGTCAATTGTTTTGATTACTATACCTTTGGAAGCGTCCAGGCTGACTTTTCTCCAGCAGTGTCTACTGTGGTCGCTGGTACCAAGATGAGTTTCTCAGGACATCTCGACAACAATAATCCATATCCAATTGTGAATGGTAAGTTGATCGTCAAAATATTTAAGATACACGGCGATCAAACACAGAAGAATATCTTTGGTCCTGATGTTGTTGATGAATTTGTAGCCATGGACAATGTAACAATGCGGGCAAATGGCTCTACGTCGCTAAATTTTACATGGATTGTCCCTGGAAATATAGCATCAGGCGAGTATAAAGCAGTTACATTTTTTACAGTCGCAGACAAGTTCAATCTACTAGGCCTTTCTTTTACGGATGATGTGGTTGGTAATACGTTTGATTTTAAAATAATTGGTAATGCCGAGTCTGTATATTTTAATAAATCAACAGTAACAGTTGATGGAAATCCTTATTATTTTGCTGCATATCCTCCTAGAGTTGATACAACAGAACCTATTACCGTAACGGCAGAGGTGGTCAATGGTATGGACACTGTCCAAAATATACCAGTTGTGTGGCAGGTGTATGCGTGGGATTCTCAGAATGAGGAGAACCGTATTGTTGAATATAAGCAGATGGTTGAAGTTGGTCCCAGATCAAAGACAACAGTTTCGTACAAAATTACTGACAATGCTCATCCTGTCTACTACGTTAAAGCGCAGTCACTGTATAAGGATGTAAAATCAATTCTTGGTATAAGATTTGTCAGAAGAGAAATAAATACGATACGTATCAATTTCCCTTCAATATTGAAATATCCACTCCAAAAAGGTGAAGAACAAACCCTTTTCTCATGTCTACATTCAGTCAGTGATACTGCCCCAACCCCAATCGGAACACTTAAACTCACATTGGAGGATACTGATGGTCACATCATACATGAATACACATACAAAGGGCCTATCACCGGTATGATGATGGGTGTTGCAGATCGTTTTGTTCCAGAGAAGGAGTACAAAGACTTCAAACTGAAGGCAGAGATATCTGATGCTGATGGTAAGCTGATAGAGTCTGTGAATTTGTTGTATTCATGTGAGCTTATCGATCCGTCGGCATGTGGAAAAGATACGCATAAGTACATAACTCTCCTGTTGAGCATATTGGCGGCACTAGTGGTCTTAGCCTTTTTTATCGCGAGAAGAAGAACAAAGACCACTGTCGCGTGTCTAGCATTTATAGTATTTAGCCTGTTTGGTCCAAAAAATGTTTTAGCTGATGATATCCAATGGAATCAAGTTATCAATAGAGGATTTTCATTCTACTATGATAGCACTTGGGACAGTAGTTTGCCTTCCAACACTATATCTGGTTGGCATATAGGTTTGCTTACACCAAATGTAACAGTACGGTACTCGGCAGAAGTTAAGAACGTGGATACGAATGAGATTCTGTCTAGTGGTGCAAATCTTCAGCAGGGTAGTCGTCTCGACTTTACATTTAAACCACATTTATCCACAGACATATCCTGGTTTGGAACAGGTTTCTCGACAGATAGTCCGTATGGTGAGTGGGGAGCCGTTAGTTCTCCTCCTGCAGTCTCTTGTCTAACTAAAGACTTCGTAAACTATGATACCTCACCACCTCCTTTAAATTTTGCAATATACGTACCACTAGTTATTGAGGCACCTGTTAAACAGTTGACTAATACTACAGGTATGAGTTGTGTCGACCTCAATTCCACAACTAAGCGGTGTACAGTGACGGATATCGGCAATCTAAATCCAACTTTCAGTTTTGCTGCGACCACAGGTAAGTTTTTCTTTAGATTGAAAGGTCAAAGCTATTTTGGAGGCAGGTGTGTTGGAAACAATGTAGCCTTACAAGCCATCACTAGTTCTACAACTACCGTGCCGTATGATGTGGTGGTACCACAACAAACTATTTCATATAGTTTTACTTCAGTAACCAACTCACAACCTCCGACAAATCCAATAATAACTGGTAATACAACGGGTTACACAGGCCAAACCTATACGTTTGGTGTCGTTTCTACAGATCCGGATAATGACCAATTAAAATACGGTATAGATTGGTCCAATACAGGGAATGTCAGCGAATGGGTCCCTGGCAGCGGATATGTTCCTGATGAGACAGTACAGACAACAACAAGTTCTTGGAGTACGCCAGGTACATATACGTTCAAGGCAAAAGCTCAAGATAGTAGAGGAGCTAACTCGGGATGGACCAGCCATACAATCACCATCCTAGCCGATCGGTGTACCAACTTGTCTGGGGTCCAGTCTGCGCCAGCTTTTCAGGCTAATGGACGAGATTATTTTCACTCACTTGATGATGGAAAACTATATTTCTCTCTGGCAGGGTCAGGTGCTGGTGTCGCTTGCTCTGTTGATATGTGTGCAGACACATCGGCGATAGAAGCTGAGATACCCGAAGGGTATCAATGGGATCTGTCTTCAAGTGATCCATACACTCGGTACTCTTGTGTCCTCGACACAGCAGAAACTTGCTCATGTGTCGGTAGAAATTATACATGCATGGACAACGGTGTTCAAACAAGTCAGATAACCAATGCCGCTCAATGTGCACTAACAGCCATCTGTACATACCCAACACCTGTCACCGGCAATCAAGTTACATTCACTTTCAGCGCTATCAACGTCCTCGGTGCACTGATCGGAGGAGGGGCCTCGGTAAAAGATATTCCAACGACAGGTAGTGGCACCATAACCGAAACACGAACGTTGTCTGATAATAGTGATGGCCAGGCCAGCTCAGCAACGTGTCAGTACGCATATGCCAACAGTACCTCAAGCCCACGTATTATAAACTTCTCCGCTTCGAAGATTGTGGAGAAAGGCCAGAGCTGTGTGTTCTCATGGGAAACTCAAGATATGACATCGTGCACATTGGGAGGTGTGGACTATGGTGTATTTAACATACACGCGTTCCCAACAACTCTCGGCAATAATATAAGCAAGATTCTGAGCTGTATCTCAAATGAAGTCACCCCTCGAACCTTCTCAGACACACGGACTTGTTTGGTAAAACCAAGTGTCGTGGAGAAATAGACCAGATAAAGCCCCTCTGACCACACCTCCACCTAGATTCCTAGGTGGCACACGGGACCAAAAATTGGTATAATGGACCGTATTATGGCAGACAAACCAGCAAAGAAATCAACATATGATGCAAGCTCGATTCAGGTTTTGGAGGGTCTAGAACCAGTTCGAAAACGTCCTGGTATGTATATTGGTACAACCGGTCCAGAAGGATTGCATCACTTGATCAATGAGATTTTTGACAACTCTCGAGATGAGGCCATGGGAGGCTTTGCTGACCGTGTTGAAGTTGCACTTCTTCCAGGTGGATATATCCGTGTAGTGGATAATGGCCGAGGTATTCCAACTGGTATTCATCCAAAGACAAAGGTATCTGCATTGGAAACAACTATGACAGTACTCCACGCCGGAGGAAAATTTGGTGGTGAAGGATATAAAGTATCTGGAGGTTTGCACGGCGTTGGTGCTTCTGTAGTAAACGCTCTTTCGGTTCATACGACTGTTACTGTGCATCAAGAAGGCGGTAAATTTTTCCAAGAGTATGAAATAGGAAAACCAAAAGCACCAGTAAAGAAGATCGGTACATCAAAGATACATGGAACCATAACCATGTGGAAGGCGGACGATACTATATTTAAGGACGGTATCAACTACGATTGGAATAAGATTATGTCTCACTTGCGACAGCAGGCGTATCTGGTGAAAGGCCTGAAGATCCACGTTATCGATCTGCGAGAGCTTGAGATGTCAGAGAAAGAGGTGCAGAAGCTGGTAGCTGACGCGGTGTATTTGTATGATGAGGGATTGGTGTCACCATCGATGTCTTTCTACTTTGAAGGAGGATTACGATCATTGGTAGCATTTTACAATCAGCATCAGAAAGTTATTCACAAGAATATTTTTTATATTGAGAAAGATTACGTATCAAACGATAAAGGTGCAGAAGGTGTGAATGTCCAGGTGGAGATTGCTTTACAATATATTGATGATATCAACATCAAACTTATTGCATTCGCTAACAATACGTATAACATCGAAGGGGGAACACACATCACTGGATTCAAGACTGCTTTGACTCGAACTCTAAACACATATGGTAAGAAGAATAACCTCATCAAAGACGATGAATCATTTACCGGAGACGATGTACTCGAAGGTTTGTGTGCTGTGGTCTCTGTTAAGTTGCAAGAGATACAGTTTGAAGGACAGACCAAAGCTAAGCTTGGATCAACAGAAGCCCAATCAGCAACTAGTTCGGTATTTGGCGAAGGCTTCTCATCCTTCCTAGAAGAACATCCAGAAGAAGCAAAAGCTATTATTGCCAAAGTTGTTATGGCTGTGCGCGCCCGAAAAGCGGCTAAGGCAGCCAAGGATTCTATCTTGCGAAAAGGTGCACTCGAAGGCATGACTCTTCCTGGTAAACTGGCTGATTGTCAATCTCGGAAAGCTGAAGAGTCAGAATTGTTCATCGTGGAGGGAGATTCTGCGGGAGGTACAGCTGTGATGGGACGAGACCGAAAAACTCAAGCGGTATTGCCGCTCCGAGGTAAGATATTGAATATCGAACGAGCTCGGCTGGATAAGATCTTGGCCTCAGAGCAAGTGCGAAACCTGGTGGTAGCTTTGGGAACTGCTATTGGTGACGTTTTTGATATTACTAAGCTACGGTATCATAAGATTATTATTGCTACCGATGCCGACGTTGATGGTGCCCATATTCGAACGCTGATCTTAACGTTGTTGTACCGATATTTTAAACCACTTATTGATGGAGGATTCATCTATATCGCTCAACCTCCCCTATATAAGATCAAATATGGCAAAGAAGTTGGATATGCCTATTCTGATGATGAGAAGCGAGCTTATCTCAAAACTCTAGGCGTGGCCGAAGAAACAGTCGAAGTGAAAGATGAAGCTGAAGACGGCGATGATGCATCTGAGTCCGACGAAGAAGAAGTGGAAGGCATCGATACAAAAACTCGGGCCAAGAAAGTCCTGATACAGCGATATAAAGGTCTCGGAGAAATGAACGCTGATGAACTCGGAGAAACAACGATGGACGTAAATAAGCGAGTATTAAAACAAGTAACTATTGATGATATCGTTGAAGCGGACAGGGTGATCGATGTATTGATGGGAACCGACGTTGCGTCGAGAAAGAGCTTTATCCAGACAAATGCCAAGAGTGCCAATCTGGACATCTAGTGAACACCAAGCGGCAATGCTATAATTGTAAGCATGAAGAAAACATTAATCTCGTGCTTATTTTTATATACATTATTCGTAACAAGCTCTACAGTTAGTGCCGCTGTATACTATCCGAAAAGCGTCTCCTTGGCCGCTGAGAACTCGACCTACGATGGTGGAGTTCTGGAAGTGGTACAGATTTCTCTCAAAGATAAAGAAGTTCAGGTACGGCCTGAGAAAATGAAGTATGACATCGGTGTAGCTCGTGAACTCAAATCGGGCAACTTGGTACAGTATCAGATCATAAACACTAACACTACCAACTATGCCAGTCTCCAGAATAATAAGTTTCTATATCAAGTACAAATTCCCAATATTTTTGATCAAAAAAATGATACCTACGTTGTCTATATAAAGTCATATCCTGAACAGAATCCAGACGCTGAAGATTTTTTGGTTAGCAAGTCTTTCACTATCAAAGCTACTACAAAACCAACTGTTCTTTTGGAAGAGGCAACTATTTTGACAAATACCGGAGAGGCATTTGGTCTACAAGTCGGCCCCACTCTCTATAAGAATGCTAAGAAAGCCTCAAATGCCACTTCAGCTGAATTGGTTTTATCTTTGAATGCCAATAAGATCACCGATGTTCAAGGGACTTTGTCATTTACAAAATTACGCTCAAATGCGTTTTTATATAGCCAAGATGTAAAATTTACAGCACTAGCCCGGGGGAATGTTCAAACTATTGCATTGCCAACGTTTGATTATGCACCAGGTGTGTATCTAGGAGAGTTGCATTTAACAGCGGCTGATGGAGTACAGCTTCCGGAAAAGATTGATTTTCAATATATTATAGACGGACCGATAGTTACGATGGGGCAAGTCCAGTTTATTGAAAATTCTGGACCGATAACAGAATTTGAAATTCCTGTTTTTGGAAAACCGCATGATATATATACCAATGGTGATGTGACGACTTCTGCCAGTTCAACGCCGGAAGTATACAGCACCACTTTCACGTTTTATGATAAAAACGGAAATGTTCTTGGTCAACTTGTTACAGAGTTAGATTACAACAAAACCTCAAGACAGAAACTACTCGTAGAAAATCTAGATTGGAAAAGAGTCTCAAAAATGCATGTAGGAGTTGTTGATGCGGCTGGGGGAGTTATATATTCTACAGACCAGGATGTCTTTGTTCCGTTACCTAAAAAAGACATAGTCAATCTGTTCTATGCCCTTATTATCATCTGCCTAGGTATCGCTTGGTATGGACTGTCTCGTCGAAAATCAATCTTGGTTTGGACTGTTATTCTGGCTCTTATCTGTGCAGCAGGATATGCATTCGCCTCTTGGACTCCCACAGGAGCAGATGGTGAACCGATAAACTTTGGAGCTGGTGATGATCAAATATTTTTAACATTCAATCAAGATTTTCCAAATCAACCAGTCAGCTGTAGTGAAGACACGGATGTCTTTCTAAAAATGGTATTTCTTGAATGCCAGAACCGGGTTAGAGACGCGGCCGCTTTTGGTATTTCACGTATTAGTATGGAAGATGCACGAGCTCACTCGGCCACTATGAACTATACTATTGCCACAAGTACATGTGCGACACAGGTGTCACCTCAGTTGATTGCCTTTATGCTACGACGCTTCCATAGAGAGTATGTGTGTGGCGCAGGAGGTCATGATCAGTTCTTATATACAACTGATTTTATGAAAATTGCTTCTGTACGTGGTCCGGTTGCTCCAAATTCAAAATTGTATATATCTATCAAAGGAACCAAGAACTTGCGTACTGAATATGCCTTACCACTTGCAACCAGCAATTGTGATAGATGTTCAAATGTAGAAGGTGAGCAACTTGTTCGAAATTTTACAAAGTACGGTCGTGATTATTTCCACTCATCGGCAGATGGTAAATTGTATTTTGCCCCATCCACGGCTTTAGGTGCTTCTATATGTAACGTCGACATGTGCGCAGATACAGAGGTTTTGGAAAATGAAATCCCAGATGATAAAGAATGGAATCTCAGTGCCACTGACGAATTTACCAAATACTCATGTCAGCAAAGAGAAAATACGGCTTGTTCGTGTTCGGGTCGTGATCGAACATGTACAGAAAATGGCGTCACTAACACTACTACAAACGCTCCGCAGTGTGCGTTACAAGCGTACTGTGCAGTTTCCAAATCTAATGATCAATCAAGTGCGACGTTTAGCTTCTCAGTTTTGAATGGATTGGGTGCCATAAGTTACAGCAGCGGAGCACAAACAGAGACGGTCCCACTTTCGGTCGGCGAAACTGTCACCCGAAGCATAACGGCCACAGACGCCTTTGATGGACAGACGTCAACGGCCAGCTGTTCAGCTGCAAACACAGGCACTACTGCTACAAGCGGGAATCCAACAGTAGGAGACCCTGATAACACCTGTGTTCCAGGCATCGACAGATGTCCGTGTATACTAGGAGATAATTGTCCCGGAGATCCAAACGGAGTACAACCAAAAATAGTTACATTTACCGGAACCAAGATTGTTGATCGAGGACGAGCCTGTGAATTTGTGTGGAGTACTCAATATTTTGATTCATGTACTATGAATGGCCAGTCGGTAACCGCAAGTGACCGAGAGAGCGTCAATACCTCAAATGGCAACAATGTTGTACGGAGGCTGTTATGTGTGTATGGGGGAAATGGAGGATCAACGCCGATCACTGAGGCAAAAACAGTTACTTGTTTGGTGCGACCTACAGTCGTAGAACAATAATAAACAGAAATTGATATAATTGTAAGGACATGGCCGCCTCTACTACTTGTTAAAATCTCTTTGTGGATAACTTGGGCTTGACTTGACACAAAATCCATATGTCGTATAATGTATTGTAGGCATACCCCTGTACCTTGATATCGTTTCAAGCGTATTAGGAGTTGCATCTACACCCTATGAACACCACCACACAGGCCAGAGTGATCTGGCTGGTTTGCCTTCTGGCGTCGCTCTTCGGAGTTGCACAGAAGGGTATGGGAGACCCGACCAATGCCGTTGAGGCAGTAGTCGTGGCCGAACGTCTGAGCCTCGAGAGGCCAGACCCCCGCAAGCCATTCACCTCGTGGATGGCTCCAACAGGAGAGGAGGCCTCACAGCCAAGTCTCTACCTCACTGAGCCCAAAGCTCAGATCAACAACCCTAACACGCGGTTCTATATTTCAGTGCTGATCCGGTTTCGCATCAAAGCGACAGGGGAATGGGTAGCTATCAAGCAGCCCAATCCAACGAACCTCTCGTTTAGTTTCAATGGCCGAAAGTATCGTGAAGGTTATGCGCCCGCTTCGGTGGGCGGCGCCTTCAACATACTCGCGACCAACTCGGTCTATACCGATGTGGCTACTCCAGACCCGAACCCGACAACGGGGAAGGCTTGGATCTATGGCGTCCGAAATGGCGCCATTGTCACAACGGCTGGGACGAAAGTCTCGTTGACTGAAGCGGACGGAGCGGTACGCCGCAATCCAGGAGAAGGCGATTTCCTGGTAAACCCAAATGTCGGTCTGGAGATCGACGAATTCTGGGTGGTAGGGGCTGAACAGAAGCTGTCAACAGGATTTGTGAACGCTGCTAACAACACGTTCGCCTTCTGGCAGTCGTTCAATATCCCCTTTGATATGGTGATCGAGGTCACGAATTCGGTTGCCGTTGATGCGGCACTGAACACCCAAAACGGCTGTCGGTACTTTCCCGACTACGGAGCTTTCCGTTTTCCCACGATATACTGTGGGACACAGGATGGACCAGTCCGCCCTGTGCTCGAGCTTGCAACCGACTTGCGCCGCCTGACTCTCCGACATGGAAAGTTTGGTGATTGGATCGTCCAAGGCTCTGGAGACATGGCCTCGGGGTGGTTCAACCTCCCCGGCTACAAGTTCCAGGCTCCACCGGACTTCTTCCTTGAAGATCGTCGAGATATGACCATCGAGCTCCCCGCTCCTGGTCAGATCACGACACCTCCGCCAACGAGGATGTATTTTAGGGCATACTCGCCGAAACCCTACACACCGCCGTATGTGCTGAGTTCACCTCCCTGACGTCTGAACCGCGTCAACCGATGGCCCAAAAATAAGCCCATCAAAAATTCACCCCGCCCGCTTCTGGCAACAGAAGTGAGCGGTGTTTTTTTTGCTTTGTTTTGCCAAATGTAAAAACCGCCTTTCGGCGGTTTCAACTCGTTTCTTAGTTTATATAAACGTTAATTGTTTTTGAGTTATCATTTTCATCAACTTCACTAACATTGTTGCCAGCATCGGCCGTCATCGTCATTGTTTGATTTCCTCGAATGAGATTATCAACTTCGAAGTACACATAGGTTTCTCCTCCTAATTGGAGAGGTGATTGATAGGCTGAGTTCAATTCTCGATAGCCTGTTCCTTGATTATTCATTGCCAATCGTACAGACCATGAGTTATTAAAGTATCCACCAGTATTTCGAACTAGCGCTCGTACAGCGACTCGTTCACCGTAAGGGATGGTTGTTGTTTGGTAAAAACTACCGTTGATCATTCTACCTGTCTCAATAGTTGAGATCATCAAGTTTGGGGTACCAGATTGTCCATTGTTCCAGCCATTGTCTGTGTTACATGTGTAGTAACCGTATGAGGCACTGTAACACTGGTTGCTGTTGTTATAACCATTGTTGTAATTATTGTAGCCATTGTTTGCGCAGTAATAATATCCATTTTGCCAGTAACAGCTGTTATTATTATTTATAGGATATTGATAAATTGGTTGATAAACTTGAACATTTGGCAATCGTACTGTCAGCACGTTGTCATTCTCATTTGACTCATTAATCTGGTTTTCTGGATCAGCGTAGATGTAGACTGTTGGATTTCCTTGTGACATGTCTATACCAGTAAATCGAGCCTCAGCAGTATATGAGCTTTGTCCCGGAATAGTTGAGAGATTGTTTAGTATTTTTGTGCGGTCATTGTATTCAGCTGCAGGCATAACTACTCGCATTGTCCATGGACCGGTTGCACCACCTTCTTCGTTTAGGATTTTAAATCGCACAGAGACTGTGTCAGATGAATTAAATGAATTTGTCACAACATACTGGCCGTTTGAATTGATAATACCAATAGATGTCAAAACCAGTTTTAGGTTTTTTGTGGTAGCAACTGGAGCAGGGTAATAGTATCTAGTGTATGTAGGATATACGTATTTTGTTGTGGTTTGAGTTGGAGTCGGGTTCGTTTGATATGTTGGATAAGTAGGTTGAGTAGGTTGGTTGATCTGTGTGGGAGTTGGTGTGGCTGTTGTAGTTGTAGGTGTCGGGTTTACAGGCACAGGATTAACCGGAGTAGGTTGAATAACCACACCGTTTAAGCCGTCGGCGGTTGTTGGAGTGGGTTGTTGTACTACTACAGTAGTTGTAGCAGGTTTATCATCGTTCAATTCACCAAGAGAAACAGTGGCTGAAGCTAGGTTGTTGATGGCTTTAGGGATCAATTTGAAGATTTTGATACTCAAAAATACCAAAAGCCCAATAAGGATTGCGATAAGGCCAAAACGTAGGATGTTTCGTAATATATTCATAGTGCCTATACTATATATCTTTTTGGGCGTTTTGTCAACAGGGTGGGAAAGGGCAAAATAGTGTATATATAATAGGTATTATGGCCTTAGAAGTCTTCAGTGAAAGCGAGAAAAAATTCCTTAAAAAGCTCACAATTGTGGGTCTAATCGTGGTATGTGCCGTGGCACTACTTTCAGGTCTGGCTCAGGTTATAAACGTCTATCAAACTGAAGGATCAACAGGTCTTCGCCGGTTGGTGGCCCAAGGTGACACTGAAAACACTGGCCAAAAAGTGGTTGAATTCAATCAGAGTGTAGAAAAAACAGTTGGGGTACAGACCAATGTCGGCGAATTGCCCTTGTATATAGAAGTTCCTTCACTCGATATTCAGTCCGAGGTTGAGGCGCCTACAACGATGACAGTTTCGGTTTTGGATGCCGCACTTAACCGTGGTCCAGTGTACTATCAAGGCTCAGGTTCCCCTGGCGATCGCAATATGTTGATTTTCGGACATAGTACCGGTTTTAGTATTGTGCACAATAAAGCCTATAAAGTTTTTAATGAAATCAAAAATGCTAAAACCGGAGCCTTGGTTTATATACGGACCTCAAGTGGTGTGCACACCTATAGAACTATCAATGTAAAGAAAGTAAGTAAATACAATGCTTGGATTCAATTTAACAGTGCTAAGCCACTACTAACTTTGGCCACCTGTGATAGTTTTGGCAAGGCATCTGACAGATGGGTGTTAGAGGCTGAATATATCGGTTTTGAAAAGAGATAATCACCTTGCGGCGGTCGTATCCTTATGCTATAGTAGGCCCTATGTTAAACATAAGACTACAACGAGTTGGACGAAAGAATGACCCATCATATCGATTGGTTGTCATCAATTCAAAATATGCCGCAAAAAGTGGTAAGGCTATTGAGATTCTTGGATCTGTTGATTTTCGAAAGAAAGTTATCGTAAGTGAGACTATCAAGACAGACAAGATCAAGGACTACATGAGTAAAGGTGCTAAACCCTCTGACACTGTGCATAACTTATTTGTCGATCTAGGAATCGTAAAAGGAAAGAAAATAAACGTACTATCACGAAAGTCCCCAATCAAGAAAGAAGTTGCCGCGTAAGGGACTTCTCAAGGACACTATTAAAAATGCATGAACTCAGATCTGGGGCCATGCATTTTAATATCGTGGTCATTTGCTTAAAAAATGAAAGTTGCTTACAATAATACTATTATTAGTTTAATCAGTAATCAATACGAATAAATATATGTCATCAGAAGCCGACGCACAATTTCTAACCTTCATTATCAAATCAATGGTGGAGAATCAGGATGCGGTAAAAGTAACTCGAACAGTCGATGAGATGGGTGTGTTATTGAATCTCGAGGTAGATAAAAATGATATGGGTAAAGTGATCGGCCGAGATGGCTCAACTGCTAAAGCGATTCGAACCCTGCTCCGAGTATTTGGTATGAAAAATAACGCACGAGTTAACTTGAAGATTAACGAACCTGCAGAATAAGTTATACACAGTATGATCCATAAGCTAGTTTGACACTTCATGGAGACTACATGTATACTAATTAAGTTCTTTGCGAACTCGAAAGTCCCCGCCGAAAGGCGGGTATTTTTGTTTGTAATAATGTGCTATATTCAGGTCAATGTTCCGCAAACTGTTCAAAAGACTATCTGCATCATCTAAGAAATCTGGACCTGGCTCTGGTATTGGTATTGATCTAGGTACAACCAATACATTGGTATACATAGACGGCAAAGGAGTGATTCTTGACGAGCCTTCTGTCGTTGCATTGAACCAAAAAACACATCAAGTAGTAGCTGTGGGTAATCAAGCCAAGATTATGCTTGGAAAAACTCCTGGTCACATTACAGCTATCCGACCGTTGGTGGAAGGCGTGATTTCGGACTTTGAAGTGACCGAAGAAATGCTTTCTTACATCTTAAGGCGGACTATGGAAGTGTTGAAGACTTCATCGATTCCGCGAGTGGTGATCGGAGTGCCATTTGGAGTTACAAACGTAGAACGACGAGCCGTGCGCGATGCTGCCAATAGTGCCGGCGCAAAAGAAGTATATATTATCGAAGAGCCAATGGCCGCAGCGATCGGTGTTGGATTACCGATCAAAGAGGCGAGAGGAAGTATGATTGTTGATATCGGAGGCGGTACGACTGATATTGCCGTCATTTCCCTAGGTGGAATTGTTCGTGGTAAAAATCTAAAAGTAGCAGGAGATCGATTTAACAATGACATCATTTCATACATACGAAATGAGTTTAAATTATTGGTAGGTGAAAAAAGTGCAGAAGAAATTAAGATTCAACTCGCCAGCGTCATGCCGGAAGAGGAGCCTATAGAAGGACGAATACGAGGACGAGATCTTGTTACCGGTCTACCAAAAGAGATTGTGCTGACTGATGCCGATATCAATGACGCCATACATATGTCGGCTGATTCATTGTTTGAGGCAGTCAAAGAAGTGCTCGAATCGACTCCCCCAGAGATTCTTTCAGACATCATGACAAATGGTATATACTTATCAGGCGGTGGAGCTTTGATCAAGCATTTAGATGAAGCCTTAACTGAATTTCTAGGTATTACTGTAAAAGTCGCAGAGGATCCATTGACCGCCGTAGCGCGTGGGGCGGGTATTATTGCTTCTAACACAGAGTATTATCAAGAGCTAATTGTAGAAAATGAAGATGAACTTCCTATCCGGCGTTAAACCGAAAAGTTTATTGGGGCGAAAGCTATCCAATCGATATATGTCGAGTGATGCTTTTACATCGTCACGGAAAATGAACAATCGATTTCGAAGTCGATCTAGTTTTGGTGGAAAGAGAAGTTTGTTTGAAATAAAATACAGTGTGATGCGAGTTTGTATTGCGATCATACTACTCTGTATCTTGATTTATAGCGTGCCAACATTTCGATATGGCATTCATAGACTATTAGTCAAACAATTTGTACCAACAACTTCTCTGCAAGTGCTTTCTGAAGAATTGGGCGCAGAAGAGTTCTATGTGGCCCCAAAGTATTTATCGACAGACAGATTTATTGGCAAACCCCCGTCTTCGCTTTCTCTGGTAGAGGGAGACATTGTGGCTGATTCATACACTGGTTCTCCTGTCGGAGTATTGGAAAGTGTTAGCTCTAGTGTTGTGCTCCGACTGTTTTCTGATCCTGGATTTAAGAGTAATTTTTACATACACGAAGCTATGGTAGCGGAGCTGCCACCATTAGAGCCGGTTGATACTCTGAATACAAGCTCTACCACCGATAATGATACCGGTGGCACCACAACGACGGGTCGCAATACTTTAAAACCAGCGTTGTTTGAAGGGTCAGGATATGGAGAGATTATCACGAAACTGCCACCACAAAGTAAAGATGTGAAAGTTGGAGACATTGTTTATACACAAACTGTGCACGGACCAAAAGCAATTGCTGAGATCAGCCGTGTATCTGAAGATACAAGCTCTGGTTCTACATTTACAATCGTAAGTGCTCAACTTCTTGTGTCGCCTCAAAGTATCTACAGAGTAAAAATGTTAACAGAATAATAATGGGAATTTTTGGCAAACGACGTAAAAAGAAATATACCGAGATCTTGCCGGAGCATGTGCTCTTGGATTCTGCTAACCTGCCTTCATTTGATAAAAGCCAGCTCGAGGGACGAGTAACAGGAGCCGTCGATTCCAGTGTTTTTAGATTTTTGTTTTTCGTAGTGATTCTCATTTGTATATTGTTTGGCTACTCTGCCTTCAACACGCAAGTTATCAGAGGGGCGGAATACGCTGATAAGGCCGAGCGCAACCGATTTGAATCTATCCCGATCTTTGCTGAGAGAGGTTCAATATATGATCGAAATGATATCGCTTTGGTTTGGAATGAAAGTGTGGCAACCAATACCGATAATTTTTCAAAGAGAATCTATGAGCCAGATATTGCCATGGGTAGCTTGCTGGGATATGTGAAATATCCGAAAAAAGATAAAAAAGGTTTTTATATTACAGAAGCTGCTGAAGCGGTTGGGGGTACTGAACAGTATTACAATGTACTATTGCAGGGGTCTGAAGGTTCTTTGTACATCGAGACTGACGCCGTTGGAAATATTATTTCCAAAACAACAGCTGACTTGCCACGCAAAGGTCAAGATGTGCATCTCACTATCGATTCAGAATTACAAAAACTGGTCTATAAGGCAATCGAACACGCATCACGTGAGAGCGGATACGTCGGTGGTGCCGGTTTGATCGTGGATGTCACTGATGGGTCTATATTGTCCGCGGTGACGTATCCGGACTTTGATTCCAATGTTATGACTGAAGCGGTGGATCATGATCTTATTCAAAGATATTTAACCGATAAACAAAAAAGTTACTTTCTGAATAGGTATACTAGTGGATTATACGCACCGGGTTCTATTGTAAAACCGATCTTTGCCCTAGCCGCACTCAATGAAAGTATCATCACTCCCCGAGAGCGTATCCTGAGTACTGGAAAGTTGGTAGTGGCTAACCCATATCAACCTGATAAACCGACTATATTTAAAGACTGGAAAGCCCACGGATATACAGATGTTCGTGAGGCAATCGCGGTGTCATCTGATGTGTATTTCTATACAGTTGGAGGTGGAGTGCCGGGCAAAAAAGGTTTAGGTATTACCAAGTTGGCAGAATATGCTGAACTCTTCGGATTTAATAACCTAAACAGTGATACCTTCTTTAGCTCCAAAGCCTCTGTGATCCCAACACCAGAATGGAAGAAAAAAATATTTAATGGAGAAGATTGGAGGCTAGGAGACACCTACCACTCAGCTATCGGTCAATATGGTTTTTCTATCACACCGATACAAGTTCTTAGTATGTTGACCATGCTCACTCAAGCCGGAGATGGAAAAAGTTCATATCCATTATTTCATATAGATAAGACCGACGAGGTGACATATGTCCCGTTTGTCGATAAAATCAAAAAAATTCCTGCTGAATTTTATAATGAAATCGCGGAAGGTATGCGCATGACAGTGACCACCGGAACTGGCCAGGCTCTTAATTTCCCAGAATTAAAAGTTGCTGGTAAAACCGGTACAGCACAAACTGGAGTCAGAAATGAATTTATCAACTCTTGGTTCGTAGGTTTTTGGCCATACACCAAGCCACGTTACGCCGTCGTATTTTTACTTGAGAAGGGAAGTTCTACAAATACTCATGGAGCAACCGCCTATCTGCGAGAAGTATTTGATGGCTGTCGGGCGTATAGTTGTGATATTGTAAATAAAAAGGCGATACTGGATAAGTCTCCGTTGCCGGTGGATGAGACTGTGTTGCCCGAAGATACATTCCAACATGAACTTGAATGATTTTAAAAAACTACATATTTCTGAGGAACCGGGTGTTTATTTTTTCAAACAAGGTAAACAGATTTTGTATATTGGTAAAGCCACTAGTTTACGAGATCGGGTGCGCAGCTACTTTTCTCCTGATCTGATCAAGACTCGGGGTATGTTACTCGTGGATATGTTGACCAAGGCGACCGAGATTACATTTGAAGCGACCGGGTCTGTGCTCGAAGCTTTATTGCTCGAGACCGAGTTGATCAAGAAATATCAGCCATATTATAACACCAAAGAAAAAGACAATAAGAGTTATGTGTATGTTGCTATCACCAATGAGACATTTCCTGCCGTTATAACCATCCGCGGACGAGATCTGGAACAGCATATCGCTCAGGATGCTAAGGCTTATCAACATACCTTTGGCCCATTCACTTCTGGCGTGCAATTGAAAGAAGCTCTAAAGATTATTCGGAAGATTTTTCCTTATCGGGACGACAAATGTAAACCGATGTCAGGCAAAGCTTGTTTCAGTGCTGGCATCGGATTATGCCCTGGGGTTTGTGTTGGCCGCGTGAGCGTCAAAGAATACAAAAAGCAGATTGCTAAGATCGCTTTGTTTTTGTCGGGAAAAGTAAAAAAATTGATTGTTGAATTAGAAAAAGAGATGAGAGTCTATGTTAAAAAGCAAGAATTTGAGAAGGCTGAACTGGTAAAAAGAAAACTATATGCCCTGACTCATATTCAGGATATCGCGCTTATGAAACGAGAGCGCATATTCGGTGCCACTTCCGCACAAGCGTTACGTATCGAGGCTTATGATGTGGCTCATATGATGGGTAAGAGCATGGTTGGTGTTATGGTCGTCATGGAAAATGGGGAATTGCAGAAAGATCAGTATCGAAAATTTATTATCAAAACCGTACAAGGGTCCAATGATCCAGCTGCACTGAAAGAGATGCTGGAACGACGTATTGTACACACTGAATGGCCGATGCCGCGAGTGATTGTTGTCGATGGAAATGAAGTGCAGCAAAATGTCGCCAAAGAAGTTGTAACTCGTATGTATGGCAAAAATGCGCCAAACACGCCAGTGATCGTCTCGGTAGTCAAAGATGATAAACATAAAGCTCGCGCTGTGCTAAGTGCCGATCCGCAAGCGACACAAGCTTTCGGTGAACAAGGTGTTACTAAAGAAGATATATATGCGATCAACGCCGAAGCTCATCGTTTCGCTATAGAATATTTTAGAAAAAAGCAGAGAAAAGATGTATACTTATAGTAATGAGTGTCCGCATTTTATATCTTAAAAAAGCTTATATCGAGGATGAATATGTTCGCCAAGCATTGCATGATGATATGGCCGCTTTTAAAAATACAACGGAGGCTATTTTCCCTGATGTAATTTCTGAGGTGTGTGCCATCACCGAGGAAGGCGAGTGGCTTATGCATGGTAAGCGGGTTGACCCAGCTATTTTTCTGATTGACTATGAATACGTGGTCGTGTTTATTCATATAGGTGATCGCATCTATGATATAGCGTCAGCTGCTTTGTCTGCCTATTCCAAAAATAACTTCTTTATTTATAGTGTATCAGACACACTTTTCCATAACGCCGAACGTTTACACAATCTGATTAAAACTCTAGACGTAAAATTCCCCCATCAAAAACATATCAACATGAAGGATTACAACGAACGTGTAATTAGTACTGAAGACATCGTGCGAGCCCATGTCCGAGATTTATTTTTGCCTATTCATATAGTTGATACTGATCATCGAAAACAGATTCCAACCATGCACACAAAACATTTGGCCTATACTCCAAATGAATTTGCTGAGATCTTGCACGCCAAACGCCACCAGTCCAACGCACTGACACTCCGTGAGCACATTGTGGCGCCAACAGTGTATGTTTTGGCCATACCTGGATTGCGACATAAAAAAATCTATACAACCATACCTTTGATATATAAAGAAATAGAAGGGGCTGGATTTTGGGATACAACACAGTTAAGCACCAAAGAACGGGAGGCTGTTATCGGAGTCGTAGAGCAAGTATCGTCTCTGGCTTTCAATAAACAATTGGTAGTCTATGCCCTGTCCGTTCACCCGAAGCGAGGTGTTTTTATTCAGTCGACCGCACCATTATTTGACTACATGATTCATCACCCCGGCTTCTTTTTTGGTGCCGCGACAGAGAGCGGAATTTTGCCGACAGAATTGTTTGTGTTGTTGCGTGATTATGCATAGTATTTTCAAGATAATTGAGTTACAATCCATAGCATGGAAATGACATCTCAACCTGTGCCAATTAAGAAATCAAAGTGGAAAATAATAACCGGACGAGCCTTTATAGGGGCCTGTCTTTTGGTTATTGGGTTTTTTGTGGGCAGTATGCAAACAGTGATTGCCTCTAAACTAGACAATAAAGTAAATATCACAACCTTTTGGCGAGTATGGAATATTCTTGATAAGGAATTTGTAAATACAACCCATCGTAATCCTGGAACTCCGGACGATGATCGAAACGCCACTGGTTCAGAGATGACACTTGATGCAAATCTGAGTAAAGAAGATCGACGACTATACGGAGCTATCAAAGGCATGGTTGAGGCGGAAGGTGACCCCTATACAACATTTTTTTCTCCACAAGAAGCCAAAGGGTTTGAAACAGAGATCAAAGGTAGCTTTGACGGTGTCGGCATGGAAGTCGGAAAGAAAGATGGTGTGATCACCGTGATCGCGCCGTTACCAGATAGTCCGGCCGCTAAGGCTGGTATTAAAGCTGGTGACAAGGTGCTAAGTATCAATGGTAAAAGTACGACGGATATGAGTATTGACGCAGCGGTAAATATGATACGTGGTGTAAAAGGTACAACAGTAAAATTGTCCTTATATCGAGATGGTCTGGATAAGCCATTAGAATTAACATTGACTCGTGACACTATCAAGCTTCCAACCCTAGAAAAAAAGTATGACGCACAGACGGGTATATATACTATCAAGTTATACGCATTCTCAGAGCAAGTGTCTGGATTGTTTAAAGATGCTATTACCGATTTCCACAAAACAGGTTCAAAGAAACTGATTCTTGATTTGCGAGGCAATCCAGGAGGATACCTTGACGCGGCTGTTGACATTGCTAGTTGGTTTATTCCTGCCGGTAAAGTGATAGTGAGTCAGGATTATGGTGCGAAGAAACCTCAAGATTATCTTCGAAGTGTTGGATATGACTTGATCAAAGATGATGTGAAGATAGTTGTGCTTGTCGACAGCGGTTCCGCTTCTGCATCTGAGATCGTGGCTGGAGCTTTGCAAGATCATGGACGAGCCAAGCTAGTCGGACAACAAACATTTGGTAAAGGGTCTGTGCAGGAGTATTTGAAAATTACAGAGAACACCGGTTTGAAGGTAACTATTGCACGTTGGTTGACTCCAAAAGGTAATTCTATCTCTGTTGGAGGTCTAACTCCTGACGTAGAAGTGAAGTACACGGAGGACGATGTAAAAAACAAGATAGACCCCCAATATAAGAAAGCGGTTGAATTATTGGCCAAATAATGTATTATAGGTACTTATGAAAATCGTTTTACTTAAAGACCTACACAAAGTAGGCCGGAAATATGATGTTGTTGATGTTGCTGATGGATTTGCCCTCAACAGCCTTATTCCGTCTAAATCTGCTGAAGCTGCTACTGCCTCAACTATCGCCCGATACAACAAACTACGAGAAGTAGAGGTAGCTGCCCGAGCCGCCATTGAAGAAGAGGTGTTTTCTAAGTTAGATGTTATCACCGGTAACACATATGAGATTACAGCCAAGGCCAATGAACAAGGTCATTTATTTGCCGCCATTCATAAAGACGAGATTATTGCTGCGGTGAAAGCCCAAGCTGGTATTAACCTCGATCCATCGTATCTACACCTAGACGCCGCCTTAAAACAGGTAGGAACATTTGAGGTTCCACTTAAGGTTCGAGACCAGGAAAAGATGATCACTGTTGAGATCAAGGCGGCGTAAGTCTCACTATAGATTTGCTGAAAAGGCCAGACTCTTAGGGTTTGGTTTTTTCATATTTAGACTGTACAATCATGGCTATGGCATATAACTTCAATGAATTTAATACAAAAGCTAAGTCTACCGAGAGCTGGCTACAGGCCGAGTATCAAAATATTCGTACCGGCCGATCCAGCGCCTCTTTTCTTGACCAAGTTCGTGTAGAAGCGTATGGAGAAATGAGTCCACTGACAAATGTGGCCTCAGTCGGTATTGAAGATGCAAAAACTCTACGAGTGTCACCGTGGGATACCAGTCTGATCCGTCCGATCGAAAAAGCTATCGTGGCGGCTGACCTGGGTATATCTTGTGCAGTTGATGACAAAGGTATCCGTGTGATTTTCCCCGATCTAACAGGGGAGCGACGAGAACAACTTATCAAAGTTGCTAAGACCAAGTTGGAAGATGCTAAGATTGCTCTCCGCCAAGAGCGAAACGCAGTTAACGACGACATGAATGAGAAAAAGAAATCAGGCGAGATGAGCGAAGATGATGTTTCTCGAGCCAAAAAAGATTTTGATGGATTGATGACTAACGCCACAACCGCTCTCGATGCTCTATTTTCCAAAAAAGAAAAAGAGATTGCCGGATAGGTGTATACTTAAAATTACATGATAACAACTATTTTATTTTTATTCGTTCTTTCGGTCCTGGTATTCGTACACGAACTTGGACACTTTTTGGCTTCGAAACTATTTAAGATTCGGGTGGACGAATTTGCCATCGGTTTTCCGCCAAAGATTTTCTCATGGAAAAAAGGCGAGACTACATATGCTTTAAATGCATTGCCGCTTGGAGGATATGTAAAGATTCATGGTGAGAATCCGGAAGATGCAACTGATCCAACCGATAAGCGCAATTTTCAAAATGTATCATGGTGGAAACAAGTGGTTGTACTTGCAGCGGGTGTGACATTTAACATCATCTTTGCTTGGTTGCTGCTGTCGCTCTCGCTCATGGTCGGAACGACTAAGGCTTCTCTTGAGGGTATTGATCCAGCCTATGTCTCTGGTCCGCAAAAAGTATTAATACAAGCAGTAACTCCAGATAGTCCGGCTGCGAAAGCCGATATCCAACCAGGCGATGTTGTGCTTTCTGTAAATGGAAAAGAAGTGACAACAAGTGTTCAAGTACAAACGTTGGTAAAAGAGTCTAAGAAAAAAGTGTTGGTAGAAACCGAGAGAAAAGATGCTACATCATCTCACGAAGTTATTTTTGCAAATGAATCATTGATGGGCGTAACTTTGGCTGAAGTAGCAACGATCAAGATGCCTTTCTTCCCAGCTCTAAAACATGGTGCTGCCGGCACTTGGTATTTGACAAGCGAGTTGACAAACGGAGTCCTTGGATTCTTTGGAAAATTATTTGTTGGACATGCCTCATGGGAAGAGGTGTCTGGTCCAGTGGGTATTGCTAAGCATGTGGGAAGTGCCGGACGAGAAGGTTTTGCATCACTCATATTTATCAGTGTATTGATCTCTATCTCACTTGCCATCATGAACATTTTGCCATTCCCGGCTCTTGATGGAGGACGAATCGTGATCTCTGTCATCGAAGGAATCATGCGTAAACGTTTGAATCCGACTTTTGTGAATGTGTTGAATACGATTGGGTTTGGGTTGCTGCTGCTGCTCATGCTTGTTGTCACTATTAAAGACATATTCTAAATAAAACATTCTTCATTCCGAAAAAGAACAGAACCCTCCACAAGGTTCGCAATGAAGCCTTACGGCTTCATACCCGTCATCATCTGTGGTAATATGACCTGCATGAAACACACCGAAATCTTCACCAAAACACGGAAGGAATTTCCTGCTGATGAAGTTGCTAAAAATGCTCAATTACTGATTAAAGCTGGCTTTGTTCACAAAGAAATGGCCGGTGTGTATGCCTATCTGCCGATGGGTTTGCGCGTGATTGAAAAGATTAAAAAAATCGTCAGAGATGAAATGAACGCATATGGTGGTCAAGAAATGATTATGACTTCATTGCAGAAAAAAGAGACTTGGTTAAAAACCGATCGATGGAGTGATGAAAATGTCGATGTCTGGTTTAAGAGTCAGTTGAAAAATGGAACTGAAGTTGGTTTTGGCTGGTCACACGAAGAACCTATTACAGAAATGATGAAAAACTTTATACACAGTTATAAAGATCTACCCATCTACACGTATCAATTTCAAACAAAATTGCGAAATGAGTTACGGGCCAAAAGTGGTATCATGCGAGGTCGAGAATTTGTGATGAAAGATTTATATTCATATACACAGTCACAAGAGGAGCATGAGGCATTCTACAATCGCATGATTGAAGCATATATGAATGTATACAGAGAGTGTGGAGTAGGTGAGGATACATTTTTGACGGTAGCAACTGGAGGAGCCTTTACTAAAAATGTTAGTCACGAGTTTCAAACTATTTGTGAAGCAGGGGAAGATATTGTATTTATTGATCGAGCCAAAAAGGTTGCATATAACAAAGAGATTTTTGATGATGCAGCTGAAGTAGAGAGGTTAGGATTAGTTAAAGAAAAGCTTGAGGAAATCAAAACGGCCGAAGTTGGTAATATCTTCAGTTTTGGTCCTACCAAGTCAGAACAGATGGAATTATTTTTCACAGACGTTGATGGAAAAAATAAACCGGTTATCCTTGGATCATATGGTATTGGTATCACTCGTCTAATGGGTGTGG
Organism: Candidatus Parcubacteria bacterium; assembly: GCA_039795875.1. Lineage (GTDB taxonomy): Bacteria > Patescibacteriota > Minisyncoccia > Phycocordibacterales > CAIZLB01 > CAIZLB01. The sequence goes on from JBDKKY010000002.1 coordinate 49,518, forward strand.
TTGCTGACAAATATGGTGACGACAAAGGTCTGGTCTGGCCAAAAAATATTGCGCCGTATCATATCGAGGTTGTGTCGCTACATAAAGAAGAAGACGATGCAGTCTATAAAGCAGCTGCAGCCGCGTACGCCAGTCTTTCTGGTAAGTATGATGTCTTATTTGATGATAGAAAAATGAGTCCTGGTAGCAAAATGTTTGATGCCGACTTATATGGTTGCCCGGTGCAGGTTATTATCGGTAGTAAGGGACTAGAAAAAGGGATTGCCGAAGTCAAAATTCGTCAAACCGGTGAAGTAAAAGAGGTTGAGCTTGGAAATATCTCCGCGCATGTGGATAACATCTGGAACTCTGTAAAATAATCTGAGGGAAGATGAAATAGCCACATATACTCAGCCACTTGTCAAATCACATCGAATGTGCTAAAATCATCGCAACATGTACTCAAAAAATAGAATAACTGCTCGAGGTGGAACTGGTGCCCCAAATCGATCTTTCAAAAAGCCCGGCGAAACATACGGCGCTCCAAAATCAAATTACGCACCTCGAACACGATCTATTTCTAACTATTCTCGACCAACTTCGTCATTCTCACCAGGACCTGCTAAAACAGGCTTTCGTGGAGGACCACGAGGAGGATCCGACTCTCGTATTCGAACCGCTCCAAGCCGATCTGCCGGTGGTTTTTCTGGTGGAAGCTCCTACGGAGCACGCCCATCCTTTGCAGGCCGTGGCGGCTTTTCTGGCGGCTCTAGAGGAGGCTTTGGTGCCCGTTCTGGAGGTTCACGTGGTGGATATGCTGGTGGTGGATCACGGGGTGGTTTTGGCGGTGCCGGAGGCCGTGGACGAGGACGAATGGGTGAACACATTGACCATTCAAAATTTATATACAAACCTGATAAAAAAACCTTGGAAGCAGAGGCTAAGGTGAAAGCAGCTAAGGCTCCGGTAAAACACGAGTTTGTTGATTTCAAATTTGATAAACAAGTACAAGCTAACCTGGCTGAAAAAGGCTATACCACTCCAACGCCGATCCAAGATCAAACAATCATGCATGCACTTGCAGGCAAAGATGTTCTTGGTCTTGCAAACACCGGTTCTGGTAAAACAGCCGCTTTCCTATTGCCACTTATCGACAAAGTACTTAAGGATCCATCACAAAAAGTGATTATTCTTGCTCCAACTCGAGAGCTTGCCATGCAAATCAATAAAGAATTTACAGAATTCGCAAAAGGATTGAAAATCTTTTCAACTGTATGTGTAGGAGGAATGCCAATTTTCCGACAGATTCAAAACTTGCGAATGATTAATCATTTCGTTATCGGAACACCGGGACGTATCAAAGACTTGGCTCACAGACGATGTATTGTGTACAGTCAATTTACAAACGTTGTATTGGATGAGGTTGATCACATGCTCGACATGGGATTCGTTGATGACATCACCGAGATTCTTGAGGGTCTAGGTAAGCCACGACAATCATTGTTCTTCTCAGCCACAATGCCTCCGCGAATTCGAACCTTGGTTTCAAAATTCTTGATCGATCCAACAACTATCGATATCGCTGTCCCAGGAAGTACAAAAACTGTAGAACAAGATATCATTAAGGCTCCACGAGAACAAAAATTTGAAGTGTTGTGTAAACTTCTAAAATCAGAAGGTGCTACACGAACAATCATTTTCGTAGAAACAAAGCGAGCTGTAGAAGAAGTCGCACGATCTCTAACGACTGCAGGATACAAAGTAGGATATTTGCATGGTGACAAGCGGCAACGAGAGCGAGCGCGAACTCTTGATCAATTTAAGACAGGTTTGACCGACATCTTGGTTGCAACAGATGTTGCTGCACGAGGTATTGACGTTAAAGACGTCTCTCATGTGATCAACTATACTGTTCCTCAAACTCATGATGACTACGTTCACCGAATCGGACGAGCTGGACGAGCTGGAAAAACTGGTAAGGCGTTTACATTCGTGTAATTACTTATCCACATAAGAAAAAAGTATACCACCAACCATATGGTGGTATACTTTTTATATATGAAAAAAATACTTTTACTCGCAGTTCTTATCGCCGCCTCAACTACTGTAGTTGTTGCCGGACTGAACTCAGCGATTGCAAATAAAGACAACCTATCATTGGCTGGACGGGCACAAATGAAGGCAAATCCAAATGCTCAGAAAGGTATGGCGCGCGCAGGTATGAACGAACCTTGTCGACCAAACGCTTCTTCCACTCCAATGATGAATCGACCCATGAGGCCTGAAGGGCGTATGGAGGGTATGGCAACACCAGGTGGTATGCAGATGATGCATGATCGTATCGCTACCGGTACAGCCACACGAACTCCACCAAGACCAGAGATGAAACCGTGTGGAGAGATGAGAGAGATGAAGGAAGTGAAGAATAACGACAAGAGGGATGATAAGCCAGGATTGATCATGCGACTGCTTCACAAATTCTTCTTCGGTACTCCAGCTGAAGATCCAGCTGTCAAAGAACAGTTGAAGAAGGCTGTGATCGAGGCCAAGGTGATGGAGCGAGTTGAGAACAAGATAGAAAACAAGATAGAAAATAGAGCGGAAAATGATCGAGCGGGGCGAGAGTAAATAGTGGCTTGATCTCTAATGTGCAATCGAAAAAACCTGGACAGTCCACCTGATCTCGGGTTTTTTCTTTTGTAATTTTTGAAAATATCTTTCAAGTGTCTGGGCACAAGCGAGTAGTGTGCCACCGGTAGAGCACACATCATCTAAAATAGTTATGTGGAAATATTTAATCTTTAGTATGTTTAATATAAAGAAAACTTTAAATTTGAAGACAGGGGCTACCGTGTATCGTCCTGCAATATTTGCCAATCTGTACTTGCGGTTACCGCCAATATGTTGAGCCTTGCTGTGTTTGAGATGGGATAAGCGTACTTTAAAGACTCGACCAAAGTAATCAATGTCTTGCCTAAATAACTCTCTCGTACTGTCTTCAGCCTTTTCGCCGCGGGTATACATAGTTGACGGTGGTGAGGTGAAGAAAAAATGTGTCTGGCGGGGCAAGAGGGGTGAATTTCTCACGTCAAAAACGATATCGGAAACTAGACGCTCCAGATACGTTTTCGCAGCAAAATACTCCTTATTTTTACTCGAAGCAAACTTATATTGTTCGAATAGCTTTTTTGTGCCCTCGGACTGATATTTTTCCACATACGTCACTGGCAGAACGGTTTCTGCAGAGGTAGTTGTTTGAAAATATTTTCCTAGAGACACAGAACCATAATAGCAGGTTGGTCCTCAAGGGAAATTAAAGAAAATATCATGATATACTTAAGCTATATGACGGATATGGACGAGGCGGCGATCATGCCTACACAGCATACATACACTATCAAGACAGAGCAGTTTGAAGGACCTCTCGATGTTCTTTTAAATTTGATTGAAAAGCGAAAGTTGTTGATTAATCACATTTCTCTTGGAGAGGTAACAGAAGAATTTATTCAATTTGCCCACAGACTGGAAGGCCCTCATGGCCTACGACAGAAAGCTTCATTTGTTTCTGTGGCTTCGATATTGATTTTGATTAAAGCGAAGTCTCTTTTGCCGATTTTAGACATTACTCCTGAAGAAGAAGTTGATATTGCTGATTTGGAAAAACGGTTGAAGATGCTAGAGTTGATGCGAAAAGTTGGTAAAACACTGGGTCTTGTCTATGGCAAGACGCAGATATTTAGACAAGGCAATTTTCGTCGTGAGATTCGAATTTTTGCACCGGCAAAAGATATCGGTATTGATTCGATTTTCGAAAGTATCAATCGGGCTCTAGCCTCTGTTCCAAAAAAAGAAAAAGAATTGCCAAAAGTTCGTATGCGGCAGGTGATGTCTCTTGAAGACATGATGGAAAGTTTGAGTACTCGTATGCAGTCTGCTCTTAAGATGACCTTTACCGCGTTCTCAAAAGCTCCACAGATATCAACAGTAAACCTCAATGACGCGGAAATCGTGGAAGTAAAACGAGCTCAGAAACAACATGTTGTAGTGAGCTTTTTGGCCTTGTTGGAATTAGTAAAACAAAATATGTTGATTGCAGATCAGACAGAAAATTTTGCTGAGATAGATATCGGCGCCACAGCACCTGGGGCTATTCTTGAAGAATCGTTGAGCGATCAAGAGGATGTGGTATCATAGGAAGATATGAACCAACATGCCCAACTCATAGAAGCCTTTCTGTTTTGGAAAGGAGAGCCTGTGACTGTACGTGAATTGTCTAAATCTTTAAATTTGGCACTAGAAGTGATCGAAGATTCTTTGGGGGTGTTAACCGAGCAAAGTGAAGATGGACGAGGTATTGTCTTGGTTCGATATGGAGATAAAGTGACTTTAGGAACTCACCCAGACACCAGTGAAGCCATTGAAGCTCTCACCAAAGAAGAGTTGAGTAGAGATTTAGGAAAATCTGCGCTCGAAACATTGGCTATCATTCTGTACCAAGGACCGGTAAAACGAAGTCAGATTGATTATGTTCGCGGGGTGAATTCGCAATTTATTTTGAGAAATTTATTGATGCGAGGATTGATTGATCGGGCTCAAGACGAACATGATGAGCGAGTGTTTGTATACAGTCCATCATTGGAATTATTGGCACATCTTGGGGTCAAACGTATTTCTGAATTACCAGATTTTGAAAAAGTGATTGCCTCGTTGCAAGCTTTCGAAAAAGAAGAATAGTCTGTTTACCTACTCAATTTATGGCGCGGTCAACTCAAAAACGTATTATCATCTCTGTTAGTGTAGTTATAGTCCTATTGTTATCGGTGGGCGGATTAATTCATATAGAAG
>JBDKKY010000003.1:0-48264 GCA_039795875.1 Candidatus Parcubacteria bacterium
AGCCCTCCAGCCCGTTTTATTCGGTCGTTTGACAATATATTCTGGAAGCACCGACTCGGCATATTTTCGTAGAAACAGTTTATTGTTCTGTTCATTTATGTACATATCGCTTGGCACCAGATGGTCTACATAATCTCTAAATGGTTCGTACGCAAAAGGCGACCGCACCTCCATAGATTGACTGCCGTATAGTTTATCACTGCGGATAAAGTTTTCAGATGCTAACCAGTAATATCTATCCAAGAGCATAGATGTGTACACTGGATCTTTTCTCTGAGGATCCTTTTTGCAAAATATGTTTTTATAGTAGGCAAAACTATCTTTTATAAAATTCACAAACTCAGTATGGGAATATTTGTTTCGGGCAAACATTTTAGATAATGTTTTCATGTGACCCCACCGTTCCTCTAGAATCAGATTATTGATAAATGTACTACCAGTAAATTTGGATCGCAAGAAAGACAATATTGTATATAAGACAGGGGTATACTTTTTAATTTTTCCATCTATGAGTGCGTGTTGCAGATAATAACTATAGCCGCCGAATATTTCATCTCCTCCATCGCCTGACAACGTGACTCTTTTCTTGTCACCTTGTGCCCCCTCAGTTTTAGCGGTTATCAGATATACAGGCAGAGAAATATTATAGTTGGGTTCTTCGATGCAGGTATAACTTTCTATAAAATTGTCAAAATAGTCTTTTTTGGTGATGTGGATCTCTTTGTGGGTCGTCTTGTAGTCAGCGGACAACTTTCGTGCCAACTCTGCATCCTCGTTGTATGTCTTCTCGTCTCCTGGTATATCAAAAGAAGTTGTATAACTGTCAATGTCATATCCATTTCTGTGTGCCTCGTGTAGCAATAGGGAAGAATCAAGTCCTCCGGAAAGGTTGATCGAGATCTTGTCTTTTGACTGCAAATGTTCGTTGACCAATTTTTTAATATTGTCTGAAAAATCACCGGAGAAGTAGTCGGCTGTTTTTGGTGTGATAAAGCTCTTTTTTAGAGTATGTTTTTCAGTATTATAGATTAGGCATTCGCTTGGCTGAACTTTTCGGATGTGGGCGAACAATGTCTTATCGGCTGGAATGTATCCAAGAGATGTAGACACAAAAACCGCAAAATCATCCACTGCGCGGTCAACATCGTGTTCTAGAATACCTTTTATCTCAGAAGAGAAGATGAACGTATTACTTTTGTGATAATAATAGAGATTCTTTTGACCACTTGAATCTCGATAGATGTAAATATTCTTATCTCGGGTGTCAAAGTAGGCAATAGCAAACATTCCGAAAACTTCCTCTATAATACTCGGCCCGAATTTTTTTATACTTTCATACAACACGTAGGTGTCGAGTTGGATTTTACTGTTGTCGAGCATGACACCAGCATTCTGTAATTTTTCTATCAGCTTCTTTGTGTTATAGACTTGTCCATTGAAAGCTAAGATGATATGTCCATCTAACACATATGGTTGTTTTGAAATATCATCAACAGCACGTATGGAAAGGAGGTTGTGTCCAAGAGAGAGGGTGTCCGCATAATATTCTCCGGAAAAATCAGGGCCTCGATGAGAGGTCGCTGCGTTCATGTTCTGCAATAGAGTTTTATCCCTAAAATTAAAGCCGTTTATGCCGCACATAATCCTCTATATAGTATCACATTTCCTCTTAAAAACACTATAGATTTTTGCCTTTCATAGTACTACAATGGTGGGTATGACACCCTTTAGTCAGAATGCCAAAAACACCCTAGAAGCCAATCTTTCCGCCATCAAAAAGATACAGCTAAGTGATGCCAAGGACTTCAATTTGAACATCAAAGCAATACAAAAGAGAAAAGGGAAAATCATCACGACTGGTGTAGGTAAATCTTCGTATGTGGCCATGAAAATGGCTGCCACTCTTTCTTCACTTGGAGTGCTTTCATTTTTCATCCATCCAGTTGAAGCGATGCATGGAGATTCGGGCATGATCGAAAAAGGAGATGTGATAATTGCTTTTTCGTATTCAGGAGAGAGCGAAGAGATTATCAGATTCTTACAACACGAAAAACAAACTAAAAAAGTCTCAATTTTTTCTATTACTAAGCAAGTAGCTTCAAGTCTGGGCAGAATTTCTTCAGGGGTGTTCGCTGTCAATATAGACAAAGAGGGATCGCCTCTCAATATAGCGCCAATGGCTTCAGTCACAGCATCATTGGTGATGGCTGACATGATAGCGGCGGAACTTGTGGCTACAGACTTCACAGAGAAGCATTTCGCCAATTTTCACCCAGGTGGTTTACTGGGCCTCCGATATGTCTCTGTTAAGGCTAGAATGGTATCTGGTCCACGTTTACCACTCATTTCCCAAAATAATTTTAAGGCCGCTATTCGAGAGATATCAGATAAGAAGAAGGGTGTGGTTGTGATTACGGATCAAAAAAACAACTTGAAAGGAATAATTACCGATGGAGACATTCGCCGAATTGTCCGGAAGAAAGAAAAAATGTCAGAGGTCGATCTATTTGCTGAAATGGGCAAGGCGCCTAAGACCATCGGAGAAGATGAGAGTCTACAGGTTGCACTAGAACGTATGGAAGAGTTCAAAATCACCACTCTTGTTGTGTTGTCCAAAAAAGGTAAAGTATCCGGTATTATCCATATTCATGATATTCTAGATAAGAAATACCTATGAATATAGATTATAAAAAAACATTGGAGTTGTTGAATGCATTCAATCAGGCACTTCGAACCAGCGGGGCGGAAAGAGATTTTTACTATGAAGGCAAAAATCTGTTGGCGTCATTTCAGATGTCGATATTTTCAGACATAAAAATGTACACAGCCGACCCTCTCAAGCTGATCAACGAAAACAACCAATCATTGGGACAGAAAATTAAAGCTCACTTGATGCAGTCAGTCCTATCGGCTCTCAGCTTCTTTTCTTTCTGTGTGGTGTATCTGAGATATGTGTGGACGCGAAAACCTGTAGTAGCGGTATACAGCATAGACACAACAAGTGACAAAATACACAACAGAGACGGTCGAGTGAGTTATCTGTATGATTATGTGAGGCAGAATGGCGAGTCTCTACTTGAGTTCATGCATACCGTGCCCAGCCTACATAGTTTAAGAAAATTCTTAATTAGAAAAAGTCCCACCATATATCTTGAAAGTATTAATTTTTTAGCCAGTGGTTTTGTGTCGTCGAGAAAAAAGAAATATATCGACAGATCGCTTTTAAATTTCCCAGGTCTAGAGCAGAGGGATGCTGATTTCTTATATACACTATATAAAAAATATAAAAGACGAAAAGAGGTTTTTGTAATCTCTCAAAACATATATGGCTTTATATACCGAAGATTTACGATACAGCGGTTCTGGAGTATAGACGATACCCGTCATGTCTTTGAGCTTTTGCCCGAGCTCCAGAAGCAACGTGTAAAGACCTATGTCTTCCAGCATGGACATTATACAAAGTATCACACCGGTTTTCTGACTGACATGTTTGATAAGGTGGAGATTATTAAGCCGCAGTTTATTGTTGTTTGGAATGAATATTTCAAAAAAGAATTGCTTCGCCTCAGCTCATATTTTTCTGAGGAGCAGATCTTGGTAGGTGGAGAAAAGAGAGGGGTGCGAGCCTATGTACAAAAAGAAATAGGGGATTCTATCGGATCTGTGCTCATTCCATATGAGACGGACGCGCCAAAAGCAGAAGTAAAAGCCTATATAGAAAAATTCATACAAGAAGGCAAGACTGTGTATTTTAAACTTCGCAAAGATATAACAAAAGAGGTCCAGTTACAGCAATACGGTTTTGTCACCGGTGAGATCAATGAAAAATGTATTGTTATATTTGATGAGAAAGACATACTCAACAAAATCGATATGGTGGCAGGAGTGTACTCGACGTATCTCTATGACATGTTGTATCTCGGGGTGCCGGTGGCGGTACTCGATACGAGTATGGATTATGGTATGGGTATGGTTGAAGGAGGCCTTGCAATCTTGTACAGTCAAACAAGTACTGATGGTGAAATCATCAATCAATACAAGAGTATTCGTGGTAATATTCAACATTTATATGGCAATATATTGTATATAGATACATATATTAAAAATTTTGCGTAAATGATATACTAAGCCCCATGTTTAAAAATCTCAAAAGGAGCCTATATGACTGTAAGCGCTGGGTTAAGATGATATATACCTATCCAGAGATGAGTCTTAAGAAAGTTGACTATGATGCCTACTGGGCAGATAAGAGGGGCAAGAACATCGGTGATCTCTCGGGCTGGCAGACTGACCGCGCGGAGATCATTGCTAAAGCCTTAGAAGGTCAAAAAGAAAATTTCAGTGTATTAGATATTGGCGGAGGTGACGGCAATATTTTGAACTTTCTTAAAACCAAAAAACAATTACCGATCACAAAGATGTACAATGCCGACACATCAAGGTTTGCACTCGAACAATCTGAAAAGTTTGGTATAGAAAGTATTTTCTGTGACATTGTCGATATGAAAAGTTTTGAGAAATTCCCAGAGGCTGATTATGCATTTATGCTTGAGATCTTAGAGCATATTCCAAACTCAGAAGAATTTTTGCTGGAGATATATCGACGCATGAAAAAGGGAGTGTTTTTCTCTGTGCCGAACACGGGCTTTATCGTCTATCGCTTACGACTATTATTTGGAAAGACTCCGATGCAATGGCGACTTCACCCGGCCGAACATGTACGCTTTTGGACAATCACAGACATGCGATTCTGGCTTGATGGACTTGGTTTCAAAGATAAATACACTATCTATACATACAAAGGAACTCCACTATTGCGAAAGTGGTTTCCTAATCTATTTGCACCAGCGATGGTGGTTCAGATCACTCAGTAAGAGATTATTTAGACTTGTTTAACCAGAATGAGAGAAGTGCATAGGCCGATCATCTTAGCCACAAGTTTACCGATCACAATTCCCATTACACCATACCAGTAGAATCCGAGTATAAGTATGGGTATTTTTGCTACGTTTGAGACGATACTCAGAATGTATTTGGCTCGTATAGCTTTTTGTGAATCAAGAAAGGCAATGGTGATCGAACTGCTGATCAGTATACCCAATATCATGATCTGAGACAAAAAGACCGAATCTATGTAATTTGGAAATAGTATTTTAAATATATATGGTGCGCATACGATATAGAGTAGTGCAACAGGAAGGCTGGCCAGAAAGAGCACAAGAGTTTTGCGAAATACAGTCTCCCGCGCTGTTTTGACATCTTGGTTGACAAATTTTGGCACAGCTATAACGCCAACCTGTTTTACAAAGCCTTGTATTACATTTGGAATAGCCTCGGCAAAGTTATATATAGCCAGAGCCGTACCCCCCAATCCTTGAAAGATAATAACGTTGTCGATTTGATCCGAAATAAGTGAAAAAATATTGATTACTGAGGTGTGTTTTGCCAAATGTAAAGCCTCCTCGTCTACTTTATTATTCTCTATATGTACTGCCACAGTGTGGTAATACAAGATATTGAGTACTATAGAAGTTGAGAGAAAATAGACTACAGCCATGTACAAAGGGTTGAGAGTAAAGTAGGCGGTGATGGCAACCATGAGTGTTGGTATGGCATTTCGCAAAAAAGAAAATAGAGATAGTTTTTTAAATAACTTTTTTCCGTTTAAAACGCTCGTATGTAGAGCGCTCCGTTCTATAAAAGGTAATGTGAGTCCTCCAACCAGGATTCCGACACTGAGCAACATGTTGCCTTTAACATAATAATACACCGACAAAGCCGTTAGGATCGTTGCCGGCAAAAAAGCCCAAAAGAAATTGATTTTAGCAAACTGCTTAAGGGTACCATCACATCCTTTAGAAAAAGCTCGAACAAGTGCGGGACCTAGTCCTGTAAGTGCCAGAGAGTTTACCAAAGCTACAGTTGAGAGGATATATTTGTAATTTCCATACCCCTCTTTAGGGAAGATATTAGCAATAAATATGGCAAAGACGAGGGTAACTAAGGAATTTAAAAATTGACCTCCAGAAAGGAAAGACATATTTTTAAAAACATACACCATGTCGGTTTTGGTGTACTTTTCAGACCATCTGAGTATCTTGGAGAACCTTTGTTTCATTTTTTTTCAGTATAGCATATACTAACATCTATGAAAGTTTTATTTATCACCCGGGATTTGATCCAAAACGCGGGGTGGGGACGAACTGGTTATGAGACCATTGTGGCCATACAGAAGGATAAAAACATCTCGGTTGGTGCTGCTATTGAGAGGTCGGGTGGCAAAGAAGGTATCGTCGATGAGGTTATAAGCCTTATTCCTTCAAAATCTATCTGGGCAATATGTAGAAATATTATAAAGGTGTGGAAAGTCAGAGATTCGTATGATATTTTTCATGCTATCGATCTGTGGCCTTACGGTTTGTATGCCTTCGTCGCTGCTAGATTTGGTAAAAGAAAGAAATGTATTATCAATGGCATCGCGACATACAGCATTGCACCACTAGATAAAAAGATTTTTGGTTTCATTCCGCGGTATGTGTATAGACACACTGATGCTATTCCGTGCATTAGCGAATACACCAAAAAAGAAATAGATAAGAGGCTTCCTGGTGCAAATACCAGTCTGGTATTACAAGGATTTACTAAGATGGAACACCAACGTGTGAGTGATACATATCTGGCCGAGAAAGGAATCAAAGATACGGACTATCCATTGCTGATCACAGTCGGTGAGGCAAAACCACGAAAAGGGCAACTATACACAGCCAAAGCAGTGGCTCTACTTAAGGAAAAATATCCAAATATCAAATATCTGATTGTCTGCAATAAATTTGCCAAAGGGTATATGACGGAGATAGAGCACATAAATGCAAAATTGGGAGGGCAGGTTATCCAGCTCATCAATGATGCTAAAACTGATGGTCATCTTGAAATGTTATATAAGAGATCCGACATGTTTGCTTTGAATTCAGTCAATTCCAAAGAGGGACATTTTGAAGGTTTCGGGTTGGTTATTTTAGAAGCAAATCAATTTGGTACTCCAGCTCTCGGATCTTTCAACTGTGGTATAGAGAGTGCTATACAAGATGGGGTCAGTGGCTATCTGTGTCGACAAGAAGATGAGAAAGATATTGCCCGAAATATAGAAAAAATATTGGAAATGAAAAGAGGTAATCCTGAATATTGGAAAGAAAAGACTATTGCTTTCTGCAACACTTTCTCTTGGGATAAGGCAGCCGAACAATATATTAGATTATATAAATAATATGAGACGCATCATCCAGGAAATACAGACTATATATAGAACGGCTCGGGCACTGTCTCGAAGTAGAATTCATGCATGTGTACTATTCGTGCAGATATTTTGTATTATTGTAGCCGGTAAGTTTTTTAAGATTTCCCCAAAACCGTTGTACCTTTATTTCAACAAAACATCTTTCATTTTTTATATAAATAGTCGTGTTGATGTTGCAGCGCTAGAAGAGATATTTGCCAAGAAAGAATACGGTTTTGCGTATGCTGAAGCATTGGGTAAAATGCCGAGCGTGATATTGGACCTCGGTGCCAATATCGGTGATTCGTCCGTTTTCTATGCGACACTCTTTCCAGAAGCTAAGATTTATGCGATCGAACCAAATCCGTTGGTTCATGACAAATTACAGCTAAATACTGCCGCCTTCAAAAATATTCAGATTCGCAAGTGTGCCATTGGAAACAAAACACAAAAGATCACATTTTATCTGGGAGCTTCACACCTTGGTTCCTCGCTCAAGAAACGTCAACAAAATACCAAAGAGATTGAAGTTGGTCTTGTCGCACTGACAGACTTTTTAGCAGCCGAAGGTTTGCAGCATGTTGATATATTAAAATTTGATATTGAAGGTGGGGAAGAGGATCTCTTGAAAGATGTGGCCATGAAAGACAAGGTGGGCGTTTTCATAGGAGAAATGCACGATGATTTAACCTCAGTCCCAACACGAGGTCTGGTAGAGAATATACCAGCCGAGATACTCCAGGTATGTACACTAACGCCGACTCGCAATATTACCGTTGCCAGATCTGTATAAATTCAGCCGCTATCTCTTTCCATGTGTGGATAAAAGCATAGTTTTTGATGCGTTTTTTGCAGTCGGCATATATTTCAGGATTCAACAGAGAAACTATCTTTTGATATATATCTTCTTCGTGCAGTGGTTCCACAAAGACTCCCAGGCCCTGCAATCGTTCAGTAATACCATTCTCTTTGGTCAACACAAAAGGTGTACCAGCTCGTACGCTATCAAGCATCATGTTAGGGCTGATATCTCCCAGAGACACCAAGACTGTGGCGTAGGCCTTTTTCATACGTTCGATGTACTCAGCATGAGGATAGGTTTTGTCGTCGATCTCTATCTGTAGGCGAGGGAAGTCTCTTTGTAGACGTTCCAATACTCGAATAGCCATCTTCTTATTTTTCCAATATAACTCTCGGCATCCCAACATAAATACTTTCGACTCGTCCTCGGGTGTACTAGGAGTCTTTGCTTCACTCACCACATTGTAATAATTTTCAACTAGGCGGGTTTTGCGTTCATCTATGCCATATACAGGCAGCCAAATATTTTTTTGCCACGTTGTACTAAATACCATGTATTCTGCTCTCTGCACTATTTTTTTGGTTAGCCAAAAAATAATTCTTTCTTTACCAGTAAGATTGCCAGTTTCTTGGCTATAAAAATTACGAAGTAATACATCCTTCCTGGTCCGCTCCACATAATTTTCCCATAGAAAATCTCCGCCTGTGCGTATAGTATAGCGTTTGCCGGTGAGCAAAGAGAGAATATATATAGGGAAAGCAACACTGAATGTATCCAAGACCAAAACCTGATCAGCTCGCAGATAAGTCAAAAATGACTTCAGAGCAAAATATATATGGCGGATTCCTATAGGTAGAATTCTCTCAATCTTAGTATAGTGTTTTACAAGAACAGTGTGTCCTTGGTTTCTAAACTCCTTCTCTATACTTACGGTATACTGGGCAGGCCCTCCGATATCTGGCGGATAGATTCCGGTCGCGATTAGGATTCTCATGTGACTGATTATATAGTATTGTGTAATGCTTTCCAAACAAAGCCTTTTGAGATATTATACTATCCATATGAATACATCCTATTCTCCAGAAGAAGCCGATAAGCGATTTGAACCCGTAAGCCGATCAAAGACCTTCAATCGAATCTTGGATACCTTAAAACTCAGAGACAAAAAGGTGTTGGATCTTGGATGTAGTTTTGGAGAATTTTTAGTTAAATTTGGACCCAACAGTTGTGGTATCACTACAACCACAGAAGAAGTAGAATACGGCAAATTGCGCAACTTGCGTATTCTGCAAGGCAATGCCGAACTCATCGATCAACTTGGACTCAATGAACAGTTTGACGCAGTCTGGGCCAATAATATATTTGAACACCTGCTCGCACCACACGCATTTTTGATGAAATTAAAAACACTTGCCAAAGACAACACCCTACTCGTGTTGGGAGTTCCGGTGATACCTCGGATAGTATGCTTGATGAAGCTGAGAAAATTTAATGGAGCTTTGGCATCGCCGCATACCAACTTTTTTACTCGAGAGACATTGAAGCTGACAGTAGAAAGAGCTGGTTGGAAGGTGAAGTCTGTTCGACCGTATGTGTTTTCAGTCGCTTGGTTGGATACCCTTGCTGGTTTCTTCACCCCGCACCTATATATAGAGGCCTATGCTGACTCTAAGTTCGCTTACCCAGAGAAAAAAGTCCACGAATGGAAGGACGATCCTATGTACAAAGACCTCCTTAGATTGGGTAATCGGCCTCAGTAGATTTACATAATCAGTGTGCTATCATAGCCTCATGACATCATCAAACGAGACGACCAAAAAAGTTCTGAGAATTATCACTGTAGTATTAGTAGGAATTATTCTAATCGTACCTTGGATTATGGGAGATACTATGTACTTCCCGTTTATCGCCGGCAAGGGATTGTTTATTAGAGCCATGGTTCAGATCACTCTTGGTTTGTACATAGTCCTTGCAGCCATAGATCCTTCGTCTCGACCTAGAAAGTCTCCTCTGTTATATGCATTGATTGCTTTTTTGATTATCGCCGGTATTTCTGTTTTGACGAGTGTAAATCCAATCCGAAGTTTCTTTAGTAACTATGAACGAATGGAGGGGTATATCTTGGTTTTACATCTCGGAGCTTTGTTTGTGATCGCCTCATCTGTTATTAGAAAAAAAGAATGGGCTTGGATTGCTGGGTTTAGTCTGTTGGTCTCTTTGATTGTTGGAGCCAATGCACTTGGAGATGTAGGTAAAGCAACTGCAGCCGCAGCAGCTCGAGGAGTAACTGGGGCAGAACTGGAGACTGTTAAGGCCGGTGTACGTATCTCAGGAAAATTGGGCAACTCTTCGTATCTCGGAGTGTATGCTCTCATCCATATCTTTTTAGCCGCTCTCGGCACCCTGATGGTTTTTCGTGGCAACCGAGAGGCAGATGTATTGACTGCACAAGTACAACAAAAAGAAACACCTAAAAAACAATCACTCACAGGAGTTAGTTGGTTTATGATAATAGTTGGAGTGTTGTTGGCGGTCTTCAATCTATATATTCTATTTAAAACAGGAACTCGAGGATCGTTCTTAGGGTTAGTCATAGGCTTCTTGGTCTTGACAGGCTACTTGACCTTTAAGGAGAAACACAAAGTCTTGAAATATTGTTCTATGGGTATCTTTACAGCAATCATCGCTTGTGTGCTGCTTCTTGGTATTTTCAAAAATTCGACTTTCGTTCAATCTTCACCGCAACTGAGTCGTTATTCAGCCTTGATTAGTCTTGATGTTAAAAATGTTGTAAAGAAATTGGGAGAAGACCGAACAATGATCTGGGGCATGTCACTTGAGGGTGTCAAAGAAAGACCTTTCTTCGGTTGGGGACAAGACAACTATGGATACGTCTTTGCAAAATACTATGATCCTGGAATGTATGCTCGAGAGCACTGGTTTGATCGTTCACACAATGTGTTCATTGACTGGATGATTGCTGCCGGAGTACTTGGATTCCTCGGCTACCTGTCTTTCTTTGTTATTGCTGCTTGGCTACTATTTTCAAAACGAACTCGGCTGACTGTTATCGAACGTGCCTCTCTACTAGGTTTATTGGCTGCTTACTTTATACACAACTTGTTTGTGTTCGATAACTTAACTAGCTATGTTTTATTCTTTCTATTGCTGTCGTATATACACGATCGATATACCCATGATCGTGTACCGGCACCTCTGATCAAAGGCAAAGATTACGGAACTATTATTCTCGGAACTTCATTCGCTGTGATCTTAGTCTTGGCGTATACACTCTATACAACTGTATACATTCCATACAATCAGAATGTGAATCTAGTGACAGCGATGGGTGCTGCTAGCCAGCAAACACAAGTGACACCAGAGATGTTGTCTCGCGTTAAAAAAGTACCGATGGATTACGCGTACGATTACTTTAAAAAGATATATGATGCCGGTACACCAACCAGTGAGGCTTTTGAACAACTCTCTGGTATCGCTGCAACCGCTATCACTTCGCCTACAGTCCCTAATGCAAGTAAGTTGGCTTTCTATAAACTCTACAATGATCAGATTGCGTATGTAGAAGCAGAAGCAAAGGGAGATCCACGATATCCATTCTTCATTGCCAACTTTTTCAAACAGATAGGGGATAAAGAGCAAGAATTGGTATACACACAGAAAGCCTACGACCTATCTCCTAACAAACAGTCATTTGGCTATGCCCTAGCTTTAGCACAATTGCAAAATGGCAACATAGCGGAATCAGTGAAAATCACAAAGCACGAATATGAAGTAAACCAGAATAATGCAGAAGCGCTCCGGTACTATACATATATGGCATTGGAAGAGGCCCATGCCAAACCGGCCAACACGTTAGACCTTCTAAAGCTTGGAGCCCTGGCTCAAGTACTGGCTGATGGATATATAAAACACGGCCATACTCTGGCTTTCGATCCACAGATCTGGACTGTCTTCGTCGAGGTTAAGAATGGAGTAGTGGCCAAGAAAGCTTTCGCTAAAAGATTGGGGGAGCTGGTGCCGGAGAAGAAAGCTGTCTTTGTTAATCTAGCCAAGTAAGATGAAGTTACGATGTAAAAAGGTTGACATTTTGTAAAAAATACGCACAATAATAAGGGCACAGAAACCCTTTAGGATTTCGTGCTCGGGACCGATGTCTCGAGTGCGATTTTCCTTTTCAGCAAAGAAAGAACTATGAAAATACTCAGATTCATCGCAACAGCTATTCTGCTGCTTGCCGGATGCCCCAATACGCGGGCGGAGAAAGTCGAGATGGTGCTTGCGCCATCTGATACCGATACCTATCTAACTCTCATCGAAGATGCTACGGGTAACGACAAAAAAGTGAAATGTCCGACGGCCGTCCACAAGGACAGTCTAAAGGTCCTCGCTCGTCGTACCGTTGCGGTCGTACTGGACGTACGCAAGTATACGGTGTGGGTTGAGGATTTCTATTTCGTTGGCAGCCTGGAGGAAATGCATGTTGCCATCGCGGCACGTGACAATCCTGCACGGCCGATCCCTCTCACAGGAGAAGAACTGCAGGTGGTGGGTTCCGACCCAGCACTTCCTCGCTCTGCTCCCGTGATAGAGACGGATCCGCTGCCAAAGCCGTTGAAAACTGTGCCTCCTAATCCGCACACCGCCGGCACGGTAAAAATCAAACCTCCGGATGTTGTCGTTGTGTCTCCTTCTGAAATTTGGCCAGTTCCTCCTAGGGACATGACCAAAGAACAGATAGACGCGTTGCCAAGAGAGAGGAAGGTCACCGCTCCGGACGGAAAAACTATCCCATTCGATCTGATGGTGGTGCAGGCAGCGAATATCGCTGCCGAGCAGAAGATCTACCGGCTGGAGGAAGCACAATCAGTACTCAGTAAAGAGAATGCTGGTTTTGCCACTCGCATCAGCGATTTGCAAAACGATCTCGAAGCAGCGAACAAAACACATGAAGAGTTTAAGCAGCAGCAGGAGACAGAGAAGTTGAATCTAACTGCCGAACTAGCCACTGCGAGACGTATTCATACTGAGGAGATCACACAACTCAATCGTGAGAAGGAGGGACTGAAAAATAAGAATGGCCTGTATCTCGTTGGTGGTGGTGTTGTTGCTTTGGTTGCTCTATTGGCTGCGGTACTAGCTTCCCGAGGTTATCACCGAGAGATTGTCCGTCTGCGGTCACTGCCTTCGGGCGGAGCTGTACGCTCGCGTGGCAACTTGCCTCCTCCTCGTCCCTAACCCTCTCCGGATGGCAAAGAACCAGTGCGGCCAATACCTGTTGTCAGTGTCACCTCCAAACAATCCTGACAACCCTCACAATCTTTCACGCCTCTGTATTTCCTCTTGGTGAAGAGATGTTACAGAGCCTCCGTTGCCTTACGAGGCTAACGTGATGCGTGAATGCTGAATCAAACAGTATATAAAATAAAAATCACAATACGTAAGTAGTCACCGCTACTTACGTGTTTTTTATTTTTCATTTCGTCTTCATTTAAAAATTTTTTCATCATCAATGAAATAAAAAATGTGAAAAATATTTATCCACATAAAATTTGTTGAAAAATGTTTGCATCAAAACTTTTTTTGCGTGATAATTAAGTTACGTGTTAATGAGGTGTTTGTCGAACATCAACATGACACGGTTGATTACTTTCTTTTCATGAATTTTTTTCAGAAAAAAGAAAGAGCTCTTTCTAAAAATAATTTTTAAAACAAAACAATGGCAGCAAAGAAAAAGGCTAAAAAAGTTGCAAAAAAGGCAGCTAAAAAAGCTAAGAAAAAAACTTCTAAGAGACGATAATCTCTTCAGGAGCCCACTTAAGCAAAACACGTTAATCCGCAAGGACTAACGTGTTTTGTGTTTATATGCTATATATACAGATATGTCATTTTTCAATATGTTCGGTTCGCCGATAAAGAAATACCAGAAAAAAGTCAATGAAATCAATGCTCTAGAGGCCGAACTGGCCGCCTTGTCAGATGCTGAGCTAAAAGAAAAGTCTTTAAAATTGAAGGCTGAAGTTGCTGCGGCTATGAAGGGAATAGAGAAGGATAAAAATGCTATCAATACTGTCTTGACGCCCCATTTGGCAATGGCTTTTGCTTTGACTCGAGAGTCAGCAAAACGGACATTAAACCAACGACACTATGATGTGCAACTTATCGGTGGAATGGTTTTGAATGATGGAAATGTGGCAGAAATGAAAACTGGAGAAGGAAAAACGCAGATGGCAACTCTGCCTACATACTTAAATGCGCTCACCGGACTTGGTGTGCACGTGGTAACGGTAAACGATTATCTGTCACGACGTGATGCTGCTTGGATGGGTCAAGTGTATTTTGCTCTCGGATTGTCGACTTCTGTGATTACCCAAGAGCAGGCCTATATGTACGACCCTACTCATGTGACAAGTGAAGTAGATAAGAAAGAAGATGAACTGGGTAGCTTCAAAGTCGGATATGAATTCCTAAAACCTTGCACAAAACAAGAAGCATATGCGGCTGACATTACCTATGGAACAAACTCAGCCTTCGGCTTCGACTACTTGTTCGATAATATCAGCATGTATATCCGAGATGTTCGACAGCGAGCACCGTATTTTGCCATTATTGACGAAGCAGACTCTATTCTTATCGACGAATCTCGGACGCCGTTGATCATATCTCAGCCGGCTCAAGAATCAGATGAGATGTATAAGCAATTCTCTAAAATCGTCCGTGGTATGAAGCGAGATGAACACTATACTCTCGATGAAAAGTTCCGTTCTATCATTATTACTGACGAGGGTATTACGTATGCCGAGAAGATGTTAGGGGTTAAAGATTTGTATAATACGCAAAATATCCAGCTTGTGCACCACTTAGAAACTGCGGTCAAGGCGCAGGCTATGTATCAAAAAGATGTTGATTATCTAGTTAAAGACAATGAAGTAATCATTGTGGATGTTTCTACTGGTCGTTTGCAACCAGGACGGCGATGGTCAGAAGGAATTCACCAAGCCATCGAGGCCAAAGAAGGTGTAAAGATTCAGCGTGAGAGTAAAACGGCAGCTTCTATTACATATCAAAACTTCTTTAGACTCTATACTAAGCTGGCGGGCATGACAGGGACCGGTATGACGTCGCGCGAAGAGTTTAACAAAGTGTATGGACTCGATGTACTAGAGATTCCCACTCATAAACCCATCGCCCGAAAAGATTTACATGATCTTATTTTCCTTACAGAGTTGGGGAAATTCAAAGCTATCGCCAAGAAGATCAAAGAGTTGAGTCAAAAAGGTCAGCCTGTACTTGTTGGTACTGTGTCTATTGAAAAAAACCAATTGTTATCTGAGTATCTCAAGGTTGCTGGAGTACAACATACTATATTGAACGCTAAACCAGAGTTCGCAGAGCGAGAAGGAGAGACAGTCGCTCAAGCTGGTAAAAAAGGTGCAGTTACTATCGCTACCAACATGGCCGGACGAGGGGTGGATATTAAACTCGGTGGTATCCCAAGTACTCAAGAGCAAGCTGATGAGATCAGAGCTCTAGGTGGTTTATATGTTATCGGTACAGAACGACACGACGCGCGACGTATAGACAATCAGCTGCGAGGTCGTTCCGGTCGACAAGGCGATCCAGGTGAAACACAGTTCTATGTTTCTCTAGAAGATAATATGATGCGGATTTTTGCTAATAATACTATGCTCAAGAACTTCATGAGCAAGATGAAATTGGCCGATGACGAGGCTATCCAACATTCTCTCGTATCGCGAGCCCTTGAATCAGCCCAAAAGAAGATCGAAGGATTTCATTTTGATAGTCGAAAACAAGTATTAGAATACGATAATGTATTGAATCAACAACGACAAAGTATCTATCAGCGTCGTCGAGCTATGCTTATGGCTGAAGGGGATGTGCTGAAAGGTATTGTAGACCCCAAGACTACTTCACCAGAGGCTCAAACTCTGAAGGCTAAGCTAGGTGATGAGGCCTTCTATAAGACAGCACAAAGCCTGTGGTTGCAAATCAATGACTATTTCTGGATGAATCACTTGGATCATATGGACCACCTACGTATGAGCGTAGGATTACGAGGTGTTGGACAACGAGACCCATTGGTAGAGTATAAGAGAGAAGGACTCGGGATGTTTAAAGACTTGGAAGCCAAAGTAGAGGAAGAGTTTGTTCGTGCAATAAATCATCTGCAGGTTAAGGAGCCTACCGTTGCCTAACTCTGGCGCTCTTGCGCCGTGAGAGTTATACTAGAGTCATGCAAAATGTATCCAGAGCGAGAAATATATTTTTTATTGTCCTGTTGATAATATTTGGTGTGTTGTCTTTTAGCGTGTTGTCAAAATTTCTTATTGTTCTAGCACTGGCTTATATATGTGCCTTGCTCGTCTTACCTTTACAGAAGAGGCTTCAGGGCTGGCTTGAGAGGAGAAAGGGTTTCAAGAGGGCGGCACCAGCACTTGCTTCCACTATTACCCTGATATTGCTGGTAGTGTTAATTATCACCCCGTTCAGTCTCATGCTTGGGAAGATTTTCACTGATGCCCAAGGTTTTTACGTTAAAGTGACAGAAGGTGGTACAGGCGCTCTCTCAGCTCGTATTGAAAATGCGGTTCAACCATATTTTCCAAATGTTGATATTAAGATTAATGAAATAGCACAAGGAATATCCGGTTTCGTAGTCAGCAATATTGGATCTTTTTTCTCCAGCACTTTTGATATTGTTTTGAAATTATTCTTATTCTTGATCGCCTTGTTCTACTTCTTGAAAGACAGAACTCATTTTGCTACTTTGTACGCACGTATAACGCCCCTTAGTGATAAAGACAATGATCGAATCTTTACTTCTATCCGAACAGCTGCCCGTTCTATCATGATTGGATCATTGGTTGTAGCCTTATGTCAGGGAATCGTGACGGGTATTGGTTTTGCCATATTCGGAGTACCTAACCCATTTTTCTGGGGAGCAGTTGCAGGCATGTTTGCTCTAGTACCGGCTGTAGGGCCAGCGCTGATCTGGATTCCGGCGGTTATTTATCTATATGTGACGGGGGATCCTGGTAGTATTGCTTGGATTGGTCAATTGATTTGGGGAGTTGTTGCTGTAGGGTTGATTGATAATATCTTGGGACCACTGGTGATCAACAAAGGCATATCGATTCATCCTCTGTTTATTTTGCTTTCAGTGATCGGAGGTATCGCAATGTTTGGTCCAGAAGGATTTTTGTTTGGACCTCTGGTTTTGAGTATTTTTGTGGCGATTATTGAGGCTTGGAAAGTGCGGGAGAGTGGGGTATAGTTTTGTGGTATACTCGGGTGTATGAAAAAGATTCCCTATCTCAGCCCAGTTATCGCCAAAGCCGTCGATCGTATCGTCAAGAAAGGCAAAGTAAACCTAGTAACCCATAGTAGTAATTTTCATGCTGATGATATTTGTGCGACAGCGACTTTAAAACAATTTTTTGCCTTAGCCTTTCCAAAAATAAAAATAACTTCTACTCGGAGTATTGACCCAAAAGTGATGGCTGCTGCTGATATCTTATATGATAATGGAGCGGTGTATGATCCTAAAACACTTCGTTTTGACCATCATCAAACGGGCGGGGCGGGTATGAGAGAAAATGGCGTAAAATATTCGTCTTTTGGCTTGGTTTGGAAATACTTTGGAGTTAGTTTATGTGCCTTACACACACAGGCCACAACAGGGAAGCTGCCCTCTAAGAAGATCGCAGAACACCAAGCGGCAATCATCGAGAAAAAAGTGGTATTCCATATAGATGCTATGGATAATGGACAGATGACATATGAGCCGCTGATTGATGGTTGTGACGTACTTACACTGGATAAGTTTTTTGAAATGAGTAAGATCCGTGTCGGGGGTACACAAGAGAACATTAAGCAGGTAAATAAGAATTTTGATTCCCAATTTCAGAAAATGGTAAAGCTATTTGGACAAATGCTTTTGACCATCTTGAGTTATGCTGTTACCAAAGAAGTGGACGAGACTCTGGGCGAAAAGATGTATGCCAAAGCTAAAGATAAAAGAGTAATTATCTGTGATAGATTTGTCTATTTTAATTATTCAAAATATCCAGAGCCTCTGCTGGTGGTGTACCCGGATCCCCGAGGTGGATGGGCGGCAAAAAATGTGCGATTGGATGAAGCTTTGTATAAGGGACGTTTTTATTTTCCGGAAAGCTGGAGGGGAAAAACTAATGGAGAGTTGATTCAGATCACCGGAATTCCAGGAGCACGATTTTGTCACAATGCTGGATTTATGATCGCGGCTGATACCAAAGAACAAGTGCTGAAGATGATCGATTTGGCTTTCAAAACAGAACGTATCTAGTATGCCATGTATGTCTTATCTGTTCGGAGACCAACATATAAAATCTGATTCACACCATCCCTTCTTTCAAAGATGATACGGACCCTTTTCTTTCTGACGCGATAAATGTGCTGCTGACCTTTAATTTTTTGAATATTCAGCCCCGTAAGCCTATTGGTTACTATTAAGACCATTAACTCATGAGTAATCAAAGTGTTTGGGGGTGATAATTTATCGATGTTTTTCTGAATTTGATTGACCATGCTTTTTTAGTTTTCTACGTGCTATGTTTTCATCGAATAATTTCAATACCTCTTCGGCTGGTATACCCCCTTTTCGATATTGAGTAAAATCAATAATTGTCTCCCAAGTACTCTCTACGGGGGGAGTAATCTTAAAGAGAGCTTTGGATCGTTTCATCACGATCAGCTCTTCATCCTCATCTTTTTCCATAAGTTTGACGTATTTTTCTACGTCCTCTCTGAAAGCTTTTAAGTTTACTATTTTAGTCATATTTGAAAGATTATCAAAAGATAATCTTTTGTCAATGACAGGAGGGCGTTCTCTCGTGGTGTGATGGGTCATATAGCAAATTTATCATAAGGGAGTTGTGCAAAACCGTAAGAAACTCTAAAGAAAAAGTAAATATATTCGGATCCTAGTGGGTGTGATACTATATACCCATATGCAACCAAAAGTACTGATAATCACAGCGCATCCTAGCCCAAAAGGATTTACTCATAAGATTGCGGATGCATTTGCTCAGGGTGCTCGAGAGGGTGGAAAGGTCGTGGAGATTATTGATCTGTATAAAACTAATTTAAAACAAGATTTTCTGACATTTGAAGAAAAATCAGATATGGCCAAAGCCGATCCGATTCGGAGTGCTATCCAAAGTAAGATTCAAGGCGCCAGTGAGTTGGTATTTGTTCACCCTCTATGGTGGATGGGGACACCGGCTATCATGAAGAACTTTATTGATATCAATATCAGTTCTCAATTTGCTTTTAGATATGTAAAAGGTTGGCCATTAGGTTTGTTGAAGGGTAAAAAGGGCCATGTTTTCATTACCTGTGATGGACGAATGTGGTTATACTGGCTGATGGCGATTCCTTTTAGAACTATTTGGAATCTGGGAACTTTACGATTTTGTGGGATTAAGCCGGTTACATTTAAAGTGTTGCATGAAAAATATAGACGAACTGAAGAATATTTAAATAATTTCTTAGTAAAAGTTAAAGCGATTGGGAAGAGGTAAATCGAGAAATAAAACGACCGCCGGACGCACTATGTGCGCCGGCGGTTTTGGGTTGGGTTATCTCCAATCACCACGATCGGGAGGGGTGATGTTGAGGTATTCGAGGGCCCTTTTCATGATCCGGACGAGGTCAGTGCGCCCGGTTTCTTGATGAAGAGCGCGAATCTGATTGCCGGTCAGAGCCTCAAACTCAAACAAGGCTCTGATAGACCTGGGTCTGGTAACTCCTTGTGTGGCCAGGAAGTTTCTTTGTACGAGTGTGGCGACGTCTGCGTCGGTAAGCAGACAGAACTTGCCGGCAGTTGGAAGTTCTTTGTAGAATCCTTGGTTGGTCCACACAACTTTGTGGGGGAAAAGGACTCGACGGGTGGTTAGGACTGTGGCGGGGCGGGGAGGTGGCTGTATATATCTATGAGGGGCAGGCATGGCGTGGTATGGGTGAATGGTGAAAGGTCGGGGACAAGTTCAGCCTACCTCAACTAGAATATAAGGTCAATAAAAACCACCCCAGACACGTTTTACCGTGTAAGGGGTCTGTTATTCAAGCTCGTAGAGCCAGGTTGTGTCGGCGGAGAATAGGCCTTTGCCAGGATAGATTGTTTGGACACCAACAAGACCTTTTGAGCCTAGAACGAGGCGGTACATCCAGCTGTTTTTCGTTGGTACATAAACTAGACTTGTTCCAAAAGTAGGCAAGGGCAGGCGAAACAGGTTGCGGGCCAGTACTTGCCATTTTGGGGTGCAGTAATGAATCAACGCTCTGGTATTGATATCTTTTCTGGTCAAGCGACGAGTGAGACGAAGGTCTCGAGGAGTGAAAAGTATGAACTGACACTCCCTTGTATCAAATGTGTCCATGGTGCGGGAGTGGTTGGAGTTAAAAGCAAGATATCATATCTCTGAAAATATAAAAGCCCTCCGAAGCGCATCGGGTGCGCCACGGAGGGTTCGGGTGCTTTATTCTGCAAATACAGTTCGGAGGTAGTTCGGGTGGTTCAGCGGCTCCACTGTTCCGTAACCTTTAGCGTGCACAGCTTTTTCCATCTGATACGTTCCAGTTGGATTCAGACCTAGAAAGGCAACATCACAAACTCCGTTAAAAAGGCTGGGGTTCAGGGTTGTTCCGAAGATGGGGAGCACTCCGGCTTGTTCGGCCAACTCATTGACCCTATGTCGAAGCATCTGGGTGGTCAGGTTGAGTTTGAATTGACGCAATAGTTCCGGAGAAGTCAGGATGGCTTGGCCATTCTTTGTTCTTAAAGCCTCTTTTTCGATCAGCTCGGCGTTTATGCCTAGTCGTTGCCGTGCGGCCAAGAGCAGGCTAGGTTGACGAGGCAACTCTTTGTGTCGGAGACAGATTTCAAGCAGGGTAGGGGCAGGTTCAGAAGGTGCGGACATATAAAGTGGGGTTGATTTCAATATACATTATGCCACAGATACCTCTATATAGTCAAACCAGCCCCTTTATCCACCCCCCAACCTCCGAAAAACCCTTGCATTGCAGCCTAAAACATGATACAGTCTCTGTAGCGTAAATCGATTGAGTACCTCCAGACTTTTATCGCTTTTATTAATTCCTAAATTCTAATATTTCCATCACCTGAACACGTCAGGGGATATTCTATATATTATGTTAAAAAAGAAACACTTCTCACGTTTTCGTGAGCCGCTTGCGCCATTACCAAACTTAGTGGAAGGACAGATTCAGTCATACCGAGTCTTGCTGGAGAGAGGGTTAACAGAAGTATTCTCAGAATTTTCATCAATAAAAGACTATACAGAGAAAAAATTTGAATTCCGATTTGAAGGAATGCGTCTTGATCGTCCAAAATTTGACGAATTCTACGCCAAAGAAAATAAAGTAAACTACGAAGCCACAATCAAGGCGACTATCAAGTTGATTAACAAAGTTACTGGTTCTGAAAAAGAACAGGAGCTTTTTATGGCTGATATTCCAATGATGACAGAGCACGGAACATTTATTATCAACGGTATTGAGCGATGTATTGTGCCACAGCTTGCCCGATCTTTCGGAGCATTTTTCACATCATCAGAATCAAAAGGACGAATCTTCCTTGGAGCGAAGATTATTCCAAATCGAGGATCATGGATTGAGATCGATTCAGATCCAGACGGAGCTATCTATGTTCGAATGGACAAGAAGCGAAAATTCCCAGTCACAACATTGCTCCGAGCTCTTGGGGCCGTGACAGATTCAGATATTAAAGCGTTATTTAAAGGAAATGATCACGCAACTACATTTATTGAGCACACATTAGCCAAAGATCACACAAAAACTCCGGATGAGGCCTATGTTGAGATTTACAAAAAGATGCGAGACGGAGAACTTGCTACAGCACAAAATGCTAAAGAATTTGTCGAGGGTTTGTTTAAACCAGATCGATATGACCTTTCACCTGTAGGACGATTCCGATTCAACCAACGGTTTGGTAAAGATATGGACGTAAAAGCCTTGGCACGAACAACATTGAATATGGACGATTTTGTAACATTGATCGATCAGATCTCTACACTTTCACATATTCCAGATGCCGAAGTTGACGATGTTGATCACCTTGGATCACGACGTGTTAAGTTCGTCGGTGAGCAGCTGCAACAAAAAGTTCGATTTGCGTTACTTCAGATCAAGAAAAACATTCAAAACCGAATGTCGACTATTGAAACTGATGTAAGTCAGCCTATGCAAATGATTTCTCCTCGACCCTTGCAGGCTCGAATCAAGGAATATTTTAGTACAAACCAATTGTCACAGTTCATGAGTCAGGAAAACATTTTGGCTGAACTAGAGCACTTGCGAACCGTTACAGCTCTTGGACAAGGAGGTTTGACACGAGAACGAGCTGGAGTTGAAGTTCGAGACGTACACCCATCTCACTATGGTCGTGTTTGCCCTGTTCACACACCTGAAGGTCAAAACATCGGACTTGTATTGCACTTGTCAGCCTACGCTAAGATTAACCACTTCGGTATGATCGAAACACCATATGCGAAAGTTAAGAATGGTAAAATTACCAAAGAGGTTGTGTATCTAGATGCTCTACAAGAAGAAGGATTCAAGATTGCCCACGCCGCTATTGCGTATGAAAAAGACGGAACAATTACAGATGATTTTGTAGAAGTTCGTCTAAAAGGAGACCCTATTGTGGTTCCAAAAAATGAGATCGATCTTATCGACGTTGCACCAGAACAACCTTTCTCTATTTCTACATCTATGATTCCGTTCGTGAACCACGACGATGCCAACCGATCTTTGATGGGTTCTGGTATGCAGAAACAAGCAACACCTTGTATCGTGCCTGAAGCGGCGTATGTTGCAACTGGTATTGAAGAGACTGCTGCTCGAGACACAGGACGAGTTATCATTGCGCCTGAAGACGGAGAGATCATACAAGTAGATGCAGCGTCTATCACCTTAAAAGGAAAGCGAGAGACCAAATTTAAACTAGCTATCTTTAACAAAACAAACCAGTTTACAGTATTCCATCAACGACCAACTGTATCTCTTGGAGAAAAAGTTAAACGAGGTGATGTTTTGGCAGATACATCAACATCAGTAGGTGGACAAACAGCACTTGGACAAAATATCCTGATTGCCTTCTTGGCATGGAGTGGAGCAAACTACGAGGATGCCATTATCATCTCTGAGAACTTGGTAAAACAATCTAAATTTACATCTATCCACATCGAAGAGTTTGTCATCAACGTTCGAGATACAAAACTAGGACCTGAGGTCAACACTCACGATATTCCAAACGTATCTGAAGCAAAATTGAAAGACTTGGATGCTGAAGGTATCGTGCGAATCGGTGCTGAAGTTCGACCGGGTGATATTCTTGTCGGAAAGATTACTCCAAAAACAGAAACCCAATTAACTCCAGAAGAGCGGTTGTTACGATCTATTTTCGGTGATCGAGCTCGAGATGTAAAAGATACATCAAAGCGTCTTGAAAATGGAAAGCGAGGACGAGTTATCGGTGTTAAAACATTCTCACGAGAGCGAGGCGACAAACTAGAGTCAGGTATTATCAAGCGAATCTATATTGAAGTTGCGCTTCTTCGAAACGTATCTGTTGGAGATAAGCTTGCTGGACGACACGGAAACAAAGGAGTTATCTCACGAGTTCTTCCGGTTGAAGATATGCCATATATGGCTGACGGAACACCGGTGGATATGATCCTAACACCTCTTGGTGTGCCATCACGTATGAACTTGGGACAGATTCTAGAGCTTCACTTGGGTCTTGCAGCTGCAAAGATGCAGTATCAAGCCATCGTTCCTGCCTTTATGGGACCAACAGCTGAAGAAGTACAAGATGAGTTAGAAAAAGCTGGATACAATCGATCAGGAAAAATGAAATTATTCGATGGACGAACAGGAGAGGCTTTTGCTCAAGACGTGTCTGTTGGATACATGTATATGCTTAAACTCCACCACATGGTTGAGGATAAGATCCACGCTCGTTCAACTGGACCATACTCTTTGATCACACAACAACCACTTGGAGGTAAAGCTCAAGGAGGAGGACAAAGATTTGGAGAAATGGAAGTGTGGGCACTTGCAGGTTACGGTGCCTCACATACATTGCGAGAAATGCTAACTATTAAGTCTGATGATATTCAAGGTCGATCAGCAGCGTACGATGCTATTGTGAAGGGCGAGACATTGAGTGACCCAAATACACCGGCATCATTTAACGTGCTGCTTTCAAACTTGCGAGGTCTATGTATTGATGTTGGATTCGACAATAAAGACGGAAAACATCTTGACATCGGTCTTGACATTGGCCATGACGGCACAAAAGTACAGATAGATACAGAACATATGGACGGCATCGATGAAGAGGATGAAGCAGGATTACTAGGAGAAGAAGAAATGACAGAGATTAAAGAAGAATAAAAAATCCAACGCATCAAACTAAATAAAAAATAAAAATTTATGTTCCCAAACAAAAAACTTAAAACAAAATCTTCTATCGATGACCTGGATTCAGTATTTATCAAATTGGCCTCACCTGATAAGATTCGAGCCTGGTCACGCGGAGAAGTTCGACGACCGGAGACAATGAACTATCGAACACAACGAAGTGAACGAGATGGTCTTTTCTGTGAAAAGATTTTTGGTCCAGAAAAAGATTATGAGTGTTATTGTGGTAAATACAAAGGTATTCGATACAAAGGCATTATTTGTGAAAAATGTGGAGTAGAGATCACTCGAGCGATCGTTCGACGAGAGCGAATGGGTCACATCGAACTATCAGTACCAGTTGCACACATCTGGTTCTTGAAGAACATGCCATCACGAATTGCCACTATCCTTGGAATGAACCCAGCCGATGTAGAGAAGGTGGTATATTTTGCCGGATATTTGATTACAAAAGTAGACGAGAAAGAAAAAGCTAAACTACACAAAGAACTTGATGATGAGTTTAAGTTAAAGATGAAGGCTATTGTAGATGAGAAGACTAAAAAAGCACTTCTAGATTTGATGACTGGTATCAAACAAGATATCGATCTTATCCAAGTTGGTAAAGTGCTTGATGAAAACCAATATCACAAGTTTTCATATAAATTCGGTAGTGCCTTTGAGGCCGGTATTGGTGGGGAAGCCATTCACGCCATTCTTGGTACTTTGAATCTGCAAGATCTACAAAAGAAATTGACTGTTGATCTTGAGAAAGCTGGAACAGCAGAACGAGAAAAAATTATTCGACGTTTGGGTTTTATAAATGGCATGATCAAAGCTGGAGTTCGACCAGAGTGGACATTCGTAAAAGCCTTACCAGTTATTCCTGCAGCATTGCGACCCATGGTTGCACTTGATGGTGGGCGACAAGCGACATCAGATGTAAACGATCTATACCGACGAGTAATCAACCGAAACAATCGATTGAAAAAACTTAACGAGATCAAAGCTCCTGATGTTATTCTACGAAACGAAAAGCGTATCTTGCAAGAAGCCGTAGACGCTCTACTTGATAACTCAATGAAAGGAAACGGTGCCGCATTTTCAGGAATCAACCCTGCTCAAAAACGACCTCTAAAATCTATCGCTGACAACCTAAAAGGTAAGCGGGGTCTATTTCGACAAAACTTGCTTGGTAAACGTGTAGACTACTCAGGACGTTCTGTAATTGTGGTAGGTCCAAACTTGAAGTTCCATGAATGTGGATTGCCAAAACACATGGCGCTGGAATTGTTCAAACCTTTCGTCATCTCTGAGATTCTACGAAAAGAACTTGCTTTCCAGATTAAGGGTGCAAGTAGAATGATTGAAGAGCAGTCACCAGAAGTTTGGGAAATCCTAGAAGATGTCATCAAAGGAAAATATGTATTACTCAACCGAGCTCCAACACTACACCGATTGTCAGTACAAGCGTTCCAGCCGGTTCTTATTGAAGGAAATGCGATCCAGATCCACCCACTCGTTTGTTCTCCATTTAACGCCGACTTCGACGGAGACACAATGTCAGTACACGTTCCTCTTTCAGAAGAAGCACAATACGAAGCCCGAAACATTATGGCTTCAAGTCGAAACATCTTGAAGCCAGGATCAGGAGATGCAACAGTCACAAACAAAATGTTGGACATTGTTCTTGGTACATATTGGGTAACTAAGATTGTTGATGACGAGCCAGGAGCAGGCAAATACTTTGAATCTCCTGCAGCTGTTATCGCCGCGTTGGATCACAATATCATTGGATATCGAGCGCCAATCAAAGTTCGAATTTCAGAAGCTGATGTAACAAAATACAAGGATGCTGCAGGTACTATGTTGGATACAACTGCAGGACGAATCTTGTTTAACCAATTGCTTCCAGATGATGTTGTTTTCATTAACCGAGAGATCAACAAATCAGTCCTTACTGCGACTATCGATGATCTTATCTTGAATAAAGGAAAAGATGTTGTGGCCCCATGGATCGACGCTATCAAAGAGTTTGGATTCAGATTTGCAACGATGTCAGGTATCACTTGGAGTATTTCAGATGTAAAAATTCCTCAAGAGAAATACGCTCTTCTAAATGAATCTACTGCCAACGCAGATAAGATCCAAGCATCATATAATGCCGGTCTATTATCAGAAGACGAGAAACATATGAAGATTGTTCGGCTGTGGCAAGATACTCAAGCTCGAATTGAGAAATTGATTCCAGGAACATTTGA
Source organism: Candidatus Parcubacteria bacterium (assembly GCA_039795875.1). Taxonomy (GTDB): domain Bacteria; phylum Patescibacteriota; class Minisyncoccia; order Phycocordibacterales; family CAIZLB01; genus CAIZLB01. The sequence goes on from JBDKKY010000003.1 coordinate 26,861, forward strand.
TCCTAAAGGATCAGTAAACGACATGGTATTCTCAGGAGCTCGAGGTACACTAGGACAGCTCAACCAGATGGTGGGTATGAAAGGTTTGATCGCGACCGCTCAAGGTTCAACTATTGAGCTTCCTATTAGATCTTCATTTATTGAAGGGCTGACACCGATCGAATATTTCGTTTCAACTCACGGTGCCCGAAAAGGTATGACTGATACAGCCTTGAACACTGCTAAAGCCGGATATTTGACACGTAAGTTGTTCGTGCTCGCACAAAGTGTGATGGTTACAGAAGAAGATTGTAAGACAAAAGAATTTATTACGATCACTAAAGCTACGGCTTCAGGTATCGAGACAAACTTCTCTAAGAACTTATTTGGACGAACGGCTGCCAAAGATATTGAAGACGCACAGGGAAATGTATTGTTCAAAAAAGGACATATTCTTTCTAAGCTTGATGCTCAAGCAGTTGAAAAAGCTGGACTGACAGAAGTAGTGATTCGATCACCTCTAGGTTGCAAAACACATCGAGGAGTGTGTGCCTATTGTTACGGAGCCGACCTGTCAACTGGTTCTATCATCGATGTAGGCGAGTCAGTAGGAACAATTGCCGCTCAAGCCATCGGAGAGCCAGGTACACAGTTAACTATGCGAACATTCCACGCCGGAGGAGTTGCGGTTGCTGGAGGAGATATTACAGCCGGATTGCCACGTGTTGAGGAATTGTTCGAAAACCGGACACCTAAGAACTCAGCGGCTCTTGCCTCAGTAGAGGGAGTCGTTACAGCCGTAGTAGATAAGGGACATGAGAAAATCATCCGAGTTCTTCCAGATGTGCCAGTAAAGGCTACTGCTAAGAAAGGTGCCGAGATCGAATACTCATTCCACCACGCTCGTATTCCAAACGTAAAAGTAGGACAAGCTGTCACAAAAGGACAAATCATGAGTGATGGATCAGTCGATGTAGACATGTTGTACGAATACGCTGGTAAAGATGTTGCACAGGCGTATATCATCAGTGAAGTTAAAAAGATTTACGAGTTGCAAGGAGATAACTTGTCTCGAAAACACATCGAAATCATCGTTCGAGAAATGTTTAACCGAGTACGAGTCACTAACAAGGCTGACAGTGAATTGTCAGAAGGAGATGTGATCGAGTCATTCGAATTCTTTATTACAAATGAGAAGCTTGAAGCCGCAGGTAAAATGCCACTTAAGGGTAAACAAGTAATCATGGGTACTATGGAAGCCTCATTGAATCGACAATCATTCTTGGCTGCTGCTTCATTTCAAAACACAAACCGAATCTTGGTAAACGCTGCTCTAAAAGGTCATCACGATCCACTATACGGTATTATGGAAAATACGCTGATTGGTCGGTTGATCCCAGTTGGTACCGGATTCCCGGGTAGTCAAAAACAATTGGCTATCGCTAAGATCCAGGCTGAGATCGCTGCTGCTGATGAATTGAAATACCTAGATCAAGCAGAGGTGAGTACAATGAAGAGATTTGGAGATGAATAAACCCTCTTCGTTCCGATAGAGAAAAAACGCCACAATCCGCAAGGAGAGGCGTTTTTTCATTTGCTATGATATACTCCGTACATGACAGAAACAACACTACACGCCCAAATTAAGGGTCAAATAAAAGAAGCTATGATGGCTAAAGATGCCGTAAGATTATCAGTCATGCGAGGTCTTGTAACCGCTTGTACAAATGAGCTTGTCACAAAAGGTAAAATGCCCCAAGATGTGCTTGATGATGAAGAAGTATTGGCAGTTATCCGACGACAAGTAAAACAACGAAAAGACTCTATTGAGCAATTTATAAGCGGAGGTCGACCAGAGTTGGCTGAAGGAGAACAGGCTGAACTTGCCGTACTTGAAGTATTTCTTCCGGCCATGATGCCTGAGGAAGAGGTGATTAAGATCGTTGCTGCTAAAAAGGCCGAGATGGGTATCACAGATAAGAAAGATATGGGAAAATTTATGGCTGAGGTTATGAAAGACTTGAAAGGCAAAGCTGATGGCGCAGTAGTTAAAAAAGCTGTTGATGAGTCTTTCGCTTAAGAATTCTTAATAGGTTTCTTGAGTATTCATTACATTAAACCCTTCAATAATCTTAATTCTCTTATACACTACTGGAGCTGTGCTGTCGGTAGTGTTTTCCGTTTCAAAGATGTGATATTCCACCACGTCTTCATTTTTTATTTCTATCACATAGAAAATGTACCGAGTGCCAAGCCAAGTACCTGTTACAGCATCACTTGCTTCTAGCGGGATCCGATAGATATCTTTATAGTATTCACTTTTTGGAATATGAGAGAAACTTGTGCCGATAAATGAGTAGATCAGATATGGCTGATTCCGGGCAATCAATTTGATCTGAGATTGAACATTGTCGAGGTCATCTTTGGTCGAGTTTTTGTCGATTTCAAAATATACAGGTCCTTGCAATTTTTTGATACTGAAGTCTTCAGTATTGATTTCTCCCGTTTTGAGAAGGTATAAAAAGAATCCAAGTCCGACTATTAACATAAGAAAAATGAACTTTTGCATAATGTAAGTATATAACAAATTAAATTCGGATGTAATCTGCTTGCACTACGTTCTGGCGAGACATTGTGACCCTTGAGGTTATGCAATAAAAAAAAGAGCGTCGACGGTGAGGTCGAGCGCTCTGTGATACAACTTAATTTTTGCGCAGGTATGTTGTAAACCGGCGGTAGGAGAGTGCCTATTTTGCTCCGCGCATCAGCATGTGTTCCAGTGCCTCATCGTTGGTCGGGGGAAGGTTTTCTACCCTCAGGATGAAGATGTCTGGGTCTTCGGTCCTTTTGATCATAAACATCGGACTACCTCCTTCGGTAGCTCTGCCTTGATACAGGCCGAGGATCGCGTAACGCTCGTCGCCCAGGAAGGTCATGATCGCGTGGCGGACTTTCGGGCCGTCCCGTAGATCTGCCTCTGCGATGCGACCCATAGCTGCCTGAATGGCTGGGTGCTGTACCTCTTCGGGCTGATGAGGGACGGCTCCGTACACATAGTAGGAGTCATCTTTCTCGTCATAACGAAGGGTTACATCCTCGAGAAAGAGATAGGGCCGTTGCATAGCCCCGGACTCTTTCCGCTCCGTTGCCGAAGCAAAGATGTTGAGTGCCGTTGCCCAGTCTGCCTCGTCGAACGTTTGTTGTCCGAAGAGTTGGATCTGGTGAAAGTCGGGACCGACGATGCGGTTTGGGAGTGATCTAACGGTGTTTGGGAATGTTTTGGTTACGTGCAGCTTGGCTATCTGCATCTTTCAAGACTCATTAAGTGCTGAAAGATACAGATAGGGAACTGCGTAACCTGTAAAAGTACTATGAATACATTATATCATAGTTACTACCCGTTGTCAAGCTAAAAACCCTTATAAAATAAGGCTCTATCCAAATATAGACGTGCAAAACACCTACGCAGCAGCGCAGGTGTTTTGCAGTACCTCTCCATACGATAAGCCGAATTCTGTACATTTCTTGCGAAATGCGACAATCATTAGTCTGGGATGAACGTCGCCGTTCACCTCAAGCGATTCACTTGCATGTCCCGAGGGACTACAAGTACGATCTTGCACTCATGTAAGGGTTTAGCCGTTTCACTCTAGATATTTAGTGGCATTGCATATCTAGATTACTCTCATAGCAGAGTGGTTTGAGCTTTCGCTCGCACCCGTCACTGTTCGCACCTCCTTGTCGCCAAGGGTAGGGGTTACCTACTACAATTCTCCGCTTACGCGGGAGTGTTCGGACTTTCCTCTGCGCATATGATATCCTGATATAATCAGTTCATATATGCAGCGATTGTCTGTATACAGAGGTGCTATACTTATATAATTTCTTAACATAAATGTCAAATGCGTGACTTTTTACATCGAAAATCAAAATCCATTTCCCAGGCCGCTCTGGTGTTAGCGGCTTTTACCTTTGGGGCACAACTTTTGTCTTTGGTCCGAGATAGATTATTTGCCAGTCATGTCGGGGCTGGCATAGAGCTCGATACATATTATTATGCCTTTAAGATCCCGGATATCCTGTATGCTATTTTTTCAGCTTTGGTTTCGCTGACGGTTTTGATTCCTCTCTTAAGTAAACATAAAGAAGGTGAGACAGATGCGATGAAGCATACATACAGTGTTTTATTTACGGTTTTTTGTGCTGGTTCGTCGCTGCTTATTTTGATTGTATTTATATTGATGCCACATTTGGTTCATTATATTGCACCTGGGGTGGTTGATGTTGGTACTGTTGGCGATATTATCCTTTACTCACGTATTTTATTATTACAACCATTCTTCCTCGGTCTTTCTAACCTACTCGGTTCATATACGCAGATGAAAGAGCGTTTTTTGTTGTATGCTTGTTCACCATTTATCTATAACTTGGCTACTGTACTCGGACTTATTGTTTTGTATCCCAAGTTTGGTATGGCTGGGGTGGTTAGCGCGGTGGTAATTGGTAGTATTTTGCACGGTCTGATTCAGTTGCCATATATACGAAATGAAAATTTTATACCGCGATTTAAAAAGATTACTCGCACAGAGTGGAGATTGATCAAAGAAGTTATTACTCAGTCGATACCACGAGCCCTCATTCTTTCTTTGGTTCAGATTGAATTTTTATTCTTGAACAGTATTGCGTCACTCATGCCGCAAGGCAATACTTCTATGTTGAACTTGGCCAATAACTTACAGTCTGTGCCTCTGAGCCTGATCGGCGTAAGTTTGGTGGTTGCTTCATTTCCATCATTGAGTAGGAGTTATGCCACAGGCGAAAAGGCTGAGTTTCGAAAGATTTTTACAAAAACATTCAAAACTATTCTATTGTGGTGTACTTTGGCAACCCTAGTCTTGTTTGCTTTAAAGAAATGGGTCATCTACATTTTGTTGGGTGCACATTCATTTAGCCCGGAATCCACAACCATTATCGTGACTACATTCGGTATTTTTATATTGGGCCTGATTCCACAATGTATAGAAATGCTTATTACCCGAACTTATTATGCTGCGGGCAATACCAAAAAGCCGGCCGCCCTTAACATATTTGCCGCCGCTTTAACCATTGGTCTGGCCTATGGATTTTATCACAATGGGGGAGGAAGCTCGGTTATTGTCCTTGCTCTGGCTTTCACTATCGGGGCCTGGATCTCTTGTGCCTTATTTTATGTTTCTATCAGGAGAAATTTGTTAAAACTTTAATTAAACTTTAGCCCCCTCTTTTTCCTCCAATCTTTCTCGTCGACGAATGATTTTATTTAAGAATCGAATGACAATGAAGATTGTGAAAGCGACGATAAAGAAATTTATCACATTGTTGATAAATAAACCGATTTTAATCTGACCGATGGTCCAAGTGCTGAAGTCAAAACTGCCAATCATACCGATCAGGGGAGTGATGACATCTTCAACCAATGAGCTGACGATCTTGCTAAATGCTGTACCGATGACGACTCCGATCGCCAGGTCCATAACATTGCCCTTAATGGCAAATGTTTTAAATTCATCGAAAAATGTTTTTATAGTCATGGCAAAAATATACCACATGTATACAATTTAAGCCATATTTGTCAATATTTCGCCACTGTAACACAGAGGGTAAAGGGTGTATAGTTAGTCCACAAATGGCTTTATTTTCAAAAAAACTCGGAATCGACCTCGGTACGGCCAACACACTAGTATTCATGCCTGGTAAAGGTATTGTTCTAAATGAACCTTCAGTTGTAGCGGTTTCTGAAGATGACAATCAGATCTTGGCGGTCGGTTTGGATGCCAAAGAGATGATTGGAAAGACCCCTGACTCTATTATCGCCTACAGACCAATGAAAGATGGAGTGATTGCTGATTATCGGGTGACAGAAGCGATGTTGCGATATTTTATTCATAAAGCTTTGGGAAAATGGAATCTCATCAGTCCAGAAGTGATGATCTCTGTACCAGCCGGAGTTACTTCTACTGAAAGACGCGCTGTGATCGAGGCGGCCATGAAAGCAGGTGCCAAAGAGGCTTACGTTGTGAAAGAGCCTATTCTTGCCGCTATTGGTGCTGGTATTTCTATTCAAGATCCATGTGGAAATATGATTGTCGATATCGGCGGAGGTACAACGGATGTTGCTGTTATTTCTCTTGGAGGAATTGTTGTGTGCACGTCAGTTAAGTGCGCTGGCACTCGGCTCGATACAGCCATTGTTGATTACATCAAAAAAACGTACAACTTAGCGATCGGGGAAAAGACCGCCGAAGATATCAAGATCAAGATTGGATCAGCTGTTCCTGTAGAAGAAGAATTGGCGGTTATAGTAAAAGGAAGAGATTATATTACTGGGCTACCGCGGTCGGTTGAATTGCGTACCAATGAGATTGTCAAAGCTATTTCCAAAGAACTTCGTGACATGATCAAAGCTATCAAAGACGTATTGCAAGAGACTCCGCCTGAACTAGCATCAGATATCATCGATCAAGGTATCACTATGACAGGGGGATCGTCACTGCTTCGAAATCTGCCTGAGTTGGTGCTGCGCCGAACAGGTGTGAAGGCACATACAGCGGAAGATGCGTTATACTGTGTAGTGAAGGGGACAGGTATTGCTCTAGACCATCTAGACGCCTACAAGAAAGCTATTATTACTAAACGCTAACCCAAAACATATGATCACATACACTGATACCAATTTCATGGATTTGATTCAACCAGGTGAAGTGTTTTTGATAAATACTGACCTGTCGTTCGCAGATCGAGTTGAATCACTGAAGGATCAAGGCTATACAGGCCAAATCGATGTTGTTTCTATAACCAATCAATCTATGGGTATGGAAGATGTTGACTATGCTATACAACAGATTCAAAAAAAGGCCGAAGGAGGCATAAAGACTGTGTTTGTCGTATTTGATCAAATGAGTTTGCCTGCCCAGAATGCATTTTTGAAGACCTTGGAAGATGTGACTCTTGATACCTGTATCTTTCTCTATGTCTCTCGTCAAACAACTCTTTTGTCAACAGTACTGTCAAGAGTGGCGGCAATTGAATTGGACACCATCGTCGATATTGCGGCTGATGAAAAGTCAAAAGTATTTTTCTCATATACCCAGCTCATGAAAGAGCAGAGTGTGGGCAAGCGATTGGAAATGATTAAGCCTATTATAAAAAAATTTGATGATGATGTGATTAGCAAACAAGATATTATTTCATGGATTTCACGATTGTATGCCAGCGCGTCTCACAAATCAGAAACCAGAATCGTTTTTTCTGAGTCTATTGTATTGTTGCAACAACCAAGTACGTTGGTGAAGTATGTTTTAGAGTACATGGTGTCTTTTTCTCACTAAAATTAAATCCGCCTTTGGCGAGACTAAGAAAAAAACCCGGCCATACTTTCGTACGGACGCGGGTCGAGTGAGAAGAGACGGAAGATGTGTTGGTCTACTCCGGACACTCCTCGGTGAGCTGAGCAATAATTTGTTCGGCGACCAGATGCTCATCACCAGGTGTGATCCGGATAATGCGAGCGGTCTTCCGAGGGCCCACAACTCCTTCTCCAGGCGGTTCATCCCATAAGCTCACTTCCAGATGATGAATCTTGACGGTGTCGGTCTCATCTTGCTGGTGTCTGCCTACTAACAGGTGTACGCTCCAGGTGAGTATTGGTGAAGGAATCTCAGCGAGGTGTACCAGAAATGAGTGTACCCTCAAGTGGATCGCGTGCTGTTGCATGGCGAGAGTACCAAACTCCATTGCTGATGGCTCGCGGAATTTGAATGTGTTGGCAAACCCGGGTGCGGCTTCGGTGATGTAATTGATAAGAACTGTGGTCATTGGTTAGAGGGAAGATGTTGAAGGTTCAGGACGTATAAGCATATTATATCATATATAGAAGATACAGTCAAAGCAGTCATTTTACCCTCTGTATTCTTTTTTGTTAAATTGTCCACAACATGCTTTAGCCTCGTGTAGTATCTTATACATGTGGGGTATATAATATTTATATGAAAAAGATATTTACAATTTTGGTTTTGTCGGCGGTCATAGTAATCATAATTGTTTGGAATGTACGTGCGTCTATTGAAAATAAGGATAATGCCGCCCAAACCCTTAGAGTTGTGGGTGATAAGACTCTCACTGGTAAAGGAACGGCGATTTCGGGATTTCCGGATGATAAACCTATTCTGGATGCAATGGATACAGCTAATAATTCAGTACCTGAAAAACCATATTCTCAAAAAATCTGTGGCGATAGTCGGGCATGTAACTATAATCCAGCAGGCCCCTCAATCGGCCAGTACTCTTGTATGTATGCAGTCTATGATATGGCTTTTGGCTCTCGAAATGCTCGAACATGTCAACCTTCAAAGACTAACGCCGAGTTAGAGGTAATCCCTGACTTTGCACCAAACAGTAACTATGGTTACCCAGCCAATGGACGAACATGTAGTCTGAGTCCAGACTCATTGAATATCCATGTGCATAAATGGTCTTATGACAGCGAGGGAAATCTTGCTTCGAATACTAATTATTTTCTAGGAAGTTACTCAGGTCATTGGTCACATACTCCTGCAGAGAATAAAAAGATTTTGACCCAAGACGCTAAAGATTGGCAAGGTAAGAGTGCTTGTAAACAGATGGCAGAGTTTGAGAAGGCACAAAATACAACTCAACAGACCAAGCCTGCAACCCAGGCACCAAAGTATTTGATCAAGAACCCTTTGAATGGTATGGGCAAGTAAGGCAAATAATGTAGAGCCATAAAAAAGAATTGGTGAACGCAAGTTCACTATTCTTTTTTGTTATGGTGTTGTGTGTTGCGCTATCCACACACAAAAGTGGGATGAATGTGTTTCTAAATGTATCAGAGTGGTATAAAATGTTAACAAGTGGGAGAAAGTGGTAAATTATCAAAAACATATGTTTATAGGAGAATTCACACACACCATAGACGAAAAGAAACGATTATCGCTTCCATCACGATTCCGAAAGGAGTTGGGAAAAAAAGTGATAGTAACATACGGATTCGACAACTGTTTGTTTATGTTTACTTTGTCTGAGTGGAAGAAAAAAGCCGCAGCGTTTGGAGACCTATCATTAGGTAATCCAGATTCACGAGCCTTCAATAGATTTATGTTTGGCGGTGCCGTTGAGGTTGATGTGGACAGTGCTGGACGTATTCTCATTCCAGATTTTCTTCGAGAATATACCAGTGCTCCAAATCAATCGGACAAAAAAAGTCCACAAAAATTAGTTTTCGCCGGGATACATACCCGAATCGAAATCTGGGAAGAAACAAGGTGGAAGGAATATAAGACACAAGTTATGAAGCAAGTGGATACACTTGCGGCAAAACTAGGAGAAGCTGGAGCAATATAGGATCCCACTACAATCAACCGTATGTCTGACACAACACATCTAGATACAAACACATATCCGAGACACATCCCCGTACTTTTACAAGAAACATATCAGTATTTGGTAACCGACAATGCCAAAGCGCATCAAGGACAGCCGAAAACGTTTAACCATCTAGACTGTAACTTCGGTGATGCTGGTCACGTCGAGTACTTCGCAGAAACTGCCTCAAAAGCAGGAATACAGATGCAGATTCATGCTATTGATGCTGATCAAAATGCAATTGACCGCGGTCAAGCATTTTTAAAGGCTAATACAGCTATAAAAGATGTGCCCATCACGGTTCATAAAGGCAACTTTAAAGACTTAGATGCTTTATTACCAGAAGGAATGCTCTTCGACAGTATATTGTTTGATCTTGGTTTAAGCACATATCAACTTGGTCCATCAATGAGAGGGTTTTCCTTCAAATTTAATGAGACATTGGATATGAGATTCGAATCAGACTCATTGAATAGTGATAATCCGGAAGAGTTTACCGCTGAAGATATCGTCAATCACTGGTCAGCCGACAATATGGCTTTGATTCTACGAAACTACGCTGATGAGTCACGAGCTTGGAAAATAGTTCAGGCCATCATCGCGGAACGGGAGGCCGGTCCTATTAAAACCTCAAAGCAATTGGCTGATCTGATTGTCCGAACACTTGGGGAAAATAAAAAAACAGGAATTCACCCAGCGACTAAGACATTTCAAGCGTTACGTATCGCGGTCAACAATGAAATCCAAATATTGAAAGATGTTCTGGCCCAAGTCCTGCCTCGACTAACTTCAGGCGGACGGGTGGCGGTGATCAGCTATCACAGTCTCGAAGACACAGTCACCAAACAACAGTTTCGAGAATGGGAAACGGCAGAGCGGGGTAAAAGGATTAATAAAAAGATTATTATCCCTACTCGAGACGAACAAAAAGCCAATCCGAGATCGCGGAGCGGCAAGCTACGAATTTTTCAAAAACAATAATTATATGAAATTCAGAAAAAACACAATTCAATTAATCTCAAAAACCATGCTGGCCTTTGTTGTGCTTGGTATTGGAGCATATATCATTTGTGTTTATAACACTGTTTTGACAGTATCTAAGGCTGAAACCGTGAAATCTGAATTTCAAAAACTGCAGGTTTCGGTCAGTGAAAAAGAGCATGAGTATATTCAATCTGTCTCAAGCATCAATGTGGCTTATGCCGAAGGTCTGGGATATGTTCGAGTCGCTCAAGACAAATTGGCCTATGTCGATCTAAGCAAAGACACATCATTGGCGGTCCGATAATATGTTATAGTTGCTATAGTTTATGCAGACATATATCAGCCGCGCACGAATAATTTCTCTCCTTTTCATTTGTGGCGGGATTTTTTTGATTACTAAGCTGTATATTTTACAAGTTGCACGTCATGAAGTATATCGAGACCTTGCCGACAGACAATATGTAAAGAAGAACAATGTGCCTGAAGACCGTGGATCTATATTTTTTACACTGAAGGATGGGACAGCTATCCCGGCAGCGACAATGAAGACTTATTATACGCTGTATATTAATGCAAAATCGTTGGATACCCAGATCAAAGCTGATAAATACACTAGTATCGGAGGACAAGTGCTGTCTGAAGTATCAGCTGTTCTGCCAGACCTGGAAGCCCGTCTCAAGAAGATACTGGACAACACTGCCACCAGTACTAGCGGGCAGCCATTGGTTCAAGTCAATCAAATGCACGAGGTGGCGGAGCGTATAAGCAGCACATACACTGAGTTGTACAAAAATCTAGATGAAGCACAAGTAGAACAAATTCAAAAATTAAACTTTAATTTCTTAGGGCTAGTAAAAGACAAAAAACGATATTACCCTGGAGGAGATTTGGCCTCACATGTTATCGGTCTTTTGGGATACAAAGGAGATGAATTGGCTGGACGATATGGGTTAGAAAAATTTTACCAAGCCAACCTGATGCGTAAAGAGTCGGCGTACACCAATTTCTTCGCTGATATTTTTTCAGGAGCTAAAAAGATGATTTCTGATACTGAGAAGTTTGAGGGCGATATATATACAACTATCGAGCCAGTAGTACAAAAAGAGTTGCAAAAAACAATTTCTCATATTCATCAAGATCAAAGCTCAGAACTTACTGGAGCGGTAGTTATGGACCCGTACACAGGCGAGATCTTGGCTATGGCAGAAGTTCCAAGTTTCAATCCTGAACAGACGAAGAACGTGAAGGACATCACGGTGTACAATAACGATATTGTCGACAGTGCTCATGAGATGGGATCTATTATCAAGCCATTAACCATGGCAGTAGGTATTGATACTGGTAAAGTTCATGCTGAATCGACATATACTGACGAAGGATTCATCAAAGTTCGAGATCGAACCATGTATAACTTCGACAAAAAAGGTCGGGGGACTATCACAATGCAAACCGCTTTGTCACAGTCATTGAACACTGGTTTTGTGCATGTGGCTCAATTGGTGGGCAATGACGCCATGACCAAGTATTTTTATAAATTTGGTCTCGGTGAAAAAACTATGATTGATTTACCTGATGAGTCGGCGCCGTTGACTCAAAACCTTAAGAAAGGAGATGTGGAACATGCCACCGCTTCATTTGGACAGGGTATTGCTATGACGCCGCTTGGTACCATCCGGGCTTTGGCAGTTATTGCTAACGGTGGATATCTGGTTCAGCCACACGTGGTAAGCAAGATCAAATATTCGATTGGTACTGAAAAAACAATTGAGGTTTCTAAATTTAATAAAGACGACCAAATACTCAAAGATGATACCGCTGATGAAGTTCGACGCATGCTCGTCTATAACGTTGATAACACACTATTGAATGGAAAGGGAAAGAATCCGCGGTACTCTATTGCTGCTAAGACTGGAACAGCCCAGATTGCTTCACCAAACGGCGGCTACTATCAAGATAGAAATATTCACACATTCATTGGATTTTTCCCAGCCTACAAACCCAAGGTGATAGTATTTATTTACACAGTTTGGCCAAAAAATGCCCAGTTCGCCTCAGAATCATTAGCCAAATCATTTCTTGACTTAAGTAGCTTTTTGATCCAGTACTACGAGATTGCCCCAGACAGATAGTGATTTTTTATAAGAATTGTGTTACGATAAGTCCTTATTGCTATTAAAATTTCTATTAAAAACAAATAAATTTATGAATGAAAGAAAATCAAAAATCGTAGCCAAAATTGCAGATAACAACTGCGAGCCTGAATATATCGCAAAACTGGTAGATGCAGGTGTTGATGTTATGTGGTTAAATACTGCCCATCAAGACGAAGACGGTGCAACAGGGTGTATCAATCGTATTCATGGCGTAACAGACAAGATGTCTATTTTGTTGGATACAAAAGGTCCAGAGACTCGAACAAAAAATGTAGAGACTCCTCTTGAGCTGAAAGCTGGTGACCATGTGGTTTTTTCAGGTGACCTAGAATATAAAGGTGAAGATGTTATTGGTGTAGACTATCCAAATTTCCACAATGAAATTCCAGTAGGAGAACTCATCACATATGATGATAACTCAATCGCTTTTACCGTCGTGGAAGTCGTTGATCGTGGCATAAAATGTGTTGTAAAAAATGGGGGAATTGTAAAAACTAAGAAAAGCCTAAACATCCCAAATGTGCATATAAACCTTCCATCACTTACTCCAAAAGATGTGGGCTTTGTACATTTTTCAGCTAAAAACAATGTCGATTTTATCATTCACTCATTTGTACGAAATGTACAAGATTTAAATGATATTAAAGAAATTCTAAAAGCGTATCCTGATTATAAAGGAAAGATTATTGCCAAGATCGAAAATCGAGAAGGATTCAATAATCGAGATGTCATTCTAGATAATTGCGACGGTTTGATGGTTGCGCGAGGAGATCTTATGGCTGAAGTTCCACTAGAAGAACTCCCATATATGCAGAAGAAAATGGTTGAATCAACTTTGAAGAAAGGAAAGTATTGTATTGTGGCTACTCAAGTGCTGAAGAGTATGGTTAAGAACCCAAGTCCAACTCGAGCGGAAGTGTGTGATATTGGAAATGCAGTTTTGGATGGAACACACGCCATTTCAATGAGTGATGAGACAGCTTTTGGTGATTATCCTCTGGAAGCTACAAACGTGATGTCACGAGTTATGAAATATACAGAAGACAAACGAGATGAACTAGTACACTTTACAACTGTTCCAGAAGTTGCAACAGCAGAATTTGCGTTTGCCAAAGAGATTGTCGCTGCTGCAGATAAGTCAGGTGTAAAAGCAATCGTTACCGCCATCTCACGAGATGCCAACAAAGCCATTTCAGCTTATCATCCAAAGTCAATTATTATCGCTGGAGCTACTGATATCATGGATTACCGAAACATGACTCTTGGATATGCTATTCGACCAGTTATGGCTTCAACAATCAAAGATGTAGTTGCCGCCGCAGGTCTTGCGGATGTAGACGCAGTGATGGTATGTGAAGAGATCGACGGAAAATTGATCTCTCGAGAAGCAAAAGTTTCCGAATTGCGATAAAGTAAACCTCAATTTTCCCTAAAGAAAGTCTTAAGAACTGGCCTCAGCCGGTTCTTTTGATGTTTGACACAGATGATATAATTACTTCCATGCCAACCTCATCCATAAAAACAAAAAAGAATACGCCGATCGTATCTCCCTATGTTCAGATGAACCATGGAGATATTATGATGATTGAAGAATCACCGGTGTATGGAACTACTCAAGCTTTACCTCAAAAATCATACATCTTAAAAATCAAGGACATTCCGACCTACGACAAGCCCCGAGAAAAGTTGATGACTCTTGGTCCCAATGCCTTAAGTTTGGTTGAGCTTTTATCTATTGTCTTAGGAACAGGTACCAAAAAAGAAGACGTCATGAGTATTGCCTCACGAGTAGTGTATGAGTATGGAAAAAGTGCATTGTCGAGCACTGATAGAACAGCAACCCAATTGGCCAAAGATTTAGACATTCCTCTAATAAAAGCCTGTCAGATTGTTGCGGCCGGAGAGATGGGTCGCCGACTATTTAGTAAAAATATAAGCGGCTTAGCTACTATTCGAACACCAGAAGACGTGTACGAATACACAAAAGACATGCACTCACTGCCAAAAGAACAGCTCCGGGGTTTGTATTTAGATACACATCATAAAGTGATTCACGACGAAGTGTTGTCCATTGGTACTATTAACGCCAGCATGGTTCATCCACGTGAAGTTTTTAAACCTGCTATTGAGTATGGTGCAGCGGCACTGATCTTAGTTCACAATCATCCATCAGGTGTCAGTACTCCCAGTGAGTCAGATAAAAAGATCACAGAGCAGATTGTTGCTGCCGGCAAAGTGTTGGGTATCAATATCTTGGATCACGTCATTGTGACTCGAGACGGTTTTGCCAGTGTGCCAGTTGATTATCAGTGATTTCAGAGTATAGTACTTCTATGAAGGGAAAACTATACATTGTGGCAACTCCTATCGGAAATGCTGGAGATATAACCTTACGCGCTATTGAGACATTGAAAATAGTTGATGTTATTTGTGCTGAAGATACACGGGTAACTAAAAAGCTTTTATCAATGTATAAGATTGAAGATAAAAAAGTTTACGCTGTTAATGAATTTGCTGATGCCGGTAAAATCAAACATGTACTTGATGCTCTCGACGGAGGCAAGGATGTAGCCTTTTCATCAGACGCTGGAACACCTGGGATCTCTGACCCTGGAGCCTTGCTTGTCGCAGAAGCTCGTAAAGTTGGCATTACCATCGTACCGATTCCTGGAGTGTCTGCTGTGGCTACAGCCATGTCAGTTGCTGGCATCCGAGAGACCCCGTTTACATTTTATGGATTTTTGCCACACAAAAAGGGTAGACAAAAGATTTTGGATACACTCTTGGCACAAGAACACAGTATCATACTGTATGAGTCTCCTCACCGTTTTCTGAAGCTATTGGCAGAATTACAGGAGCGAGTGGTGGCAGGAGTACAACTTGAAGTCACTGTCTGTCGAGAATTAACCAAAATGTATGAAGATATACGAGTTGGGGCGCCAGCTGAACTTATTGAGTATTATACCGACCATGGAGATCAGGTGAGGGGTGAATTTGTTTTAATAATTCGCAAGATCTAGTATGATAAAGGTAATGCGTGATTCTGCATTTCCAATAAAAACAATCATTGGCCTTATCGTCGGGCTGTTTTTATTATTTCTAGGTATTACATACACTGGTACAGGTTCACTTAAACCGATTAGAGAACACATTCTCGACAATACAGAGGTCAAGGGTATGGTAACTGAAGAACCTACTCCTGTTATCGAGGAAGTACCGGTTATGCAACATGTCAAAACGCCAGAGAATGTTCGCGGAGTATATGTCAGTGCCTATAGTTTTATGAGTGATAGTTTTCGTACACGCCTTGACACCATGATTGACAATACAACCGTCAACAGTATTGTTGTTGATATTAAAGATGCACCCGGAACTATTATGTTTGACATTGGTCTGGACACTCCATGTGTGAAAGCGTCACTGTCAAAAGCGGGAGTAGAATCCAATATAAAACACTATCATGAAAAAGGTATATACGTGATTGCTCGTATCGCGGTGTTTCGTGATGAGTGTTATGTAAAAAATAATCTAGAATTGGCGGTCCAAGACAAGGTGGGCAATCCATGGAGAGACAATGGTGGACATTATTGGCTCGCACCACACGAACAACAGACTCGGGAGTACATACGAGATATTGCTAAAGCGGTGTTTGATCGAGGCTTCGATGAGATACAGCTTGATTATATTCGCTATCCATCTGATGGAAACATGGCAAATCTGAAATATGAGTACACGGATACTATTGCTGCCAGTTCAACCTTGATGGAAAAGCGACGAGCAACAATACATGAATTTGTCGGATACATGCGCAGTGAATTAAAAGATATTCCGTTATCAACCGATATATTTGGTATGGTTTTGACCAATACAGACGATCTGACCATCGGACAACATCTTGATGATTTTGTGCCGCAGGTAGATTTTATCTCACCGATGATTTATCCTTCTCATTTTCCAAAACAGTGGAATGGTATTGCTGATCCCAATAAGAGTCCCTATCAGACTATTTACGATTCGACAGCCCAAGGTCTGGCGCGTATGAATATCGCTGTTGGATCATCAACTGCCAAACAGATGATGCGACCTTGGTTACAAGATTTTAGCCTATATGGAGTTGTATACAATGCACCGGAAGTTAAAGCTCAGATTAAAGCTTTGGCTGATCTAGGGGTGCAGAGTTATATACTTTGGAATGCTTCCAATCGGTATACTCCGGGTGTAATGAACAAATAGTCTTCGTGCTATAATAACCGTTATGTTCCATCACTATATTGATGCTGCTCTGAACTATGCTCAATCAGGATCTACTGCCTTAACAGACTATTTGTATATCATTGTGTTTTTGGCTGCTTTGATCGAATCGACTCCTGTTCTTGGCACATTAACACCAGGAACTTTGTTTTTTTTGTTCTTTGGATATAGTGCTTCTATCACTGGTACGAACTTGGCCATGATTATTTTGATCGCCGGCATCGGAGCCGCTGTAGGGGATATTGGAGGATATGTTTTGGGAAAATATGGCAGTGGATGGATGATTCGCAACAAAAAGATACTTAAGGAGGTGCATATAGAGCAAGGACGACGTTTTTTTAGTCGGCACGGCGGTAAAAGTATATTACTGGGCCGATTTGTTGGTCCGATCAGACCGATTGTGCCATTGATCGCAGGTAGTATTCGGATGAACTTTCAGACGTTCTTGTTTTGGAATATTGTAGGGGCCTTTGCCTGGGCTGCTTTATATATGGTTTTGGGGTATTTCTTTGGTACATATGCCAGAGAGATTGAGAAATACGTTTCCGAAGCTAGTATTATCATGGTTATAGTACTTGCAATTATTGGCTATTCTATGTATAGAAGATATAAAAATCATGCGGAGTAACAACAAATTCATTTTAAAACATACCCATGTTCCAAAAGGGGATCAGCCTGATGCTATCAAAAAGATAGTAGCGGGGATAAAGGCTGGCATGGATAAACAAACTCTCCTTGGCGCCACTGGTACCGGTAAGACTTTTACTATGGCCAATGTGATCGCGGATATACAGCGACCGACGTTGGTGATCGCACACAACAAAACCTTGGCGGCCCAGCTGGCACAAGAGTTTAAAGAATTTTTCCCTGACAACGCGGTGCACTATTTCGTATCATATTATGACTATTATCAACCTGAGGCGTATATTTCCTCAAGTGATACATATATAGAGAAAGAGGCGCAGATCAATGAAGAGATTGATCGCCTTCGCCATGCCAGTACTCAAGCCTTGTTGACTAGACGAGACGCTATTATTGTTGCTTCAGTCTCGTGTATATATGGTTTAGGTTCGCCAGTAGAATATGAAAAAGTTAATTTTTTGATGAAAAAGGGAATGAAAATTGATCGTGGAGAAATTGTTCGCCGATTGATCGGCATGCATTTTTCTCGAACCATGGCCGACCTGACCCCGGGTACCGTGCGAGCCCTTGGTAACACTCTGGAGATTATGCCGATACAAGAGCGAGTGATTATCCGAGTTCTATTTGAAGGAGATAAGATCGGTCGTATCGAATTGATCGATCATATCACTCGATCTATTTCCAATCCAGATGTAGAGAGCCTGTTCATTTTCCCAGCTAAACACTTTGTAACGCCGGAAGAGGATCGTCTACGGGCGGTTGAAGATATTAAAAAAGAATTGACTGATAGACTTGAGACATTGCAAAGACAAGGCAAAGTCATCGAATACGAACGACTAAAACGGCGGACAAACTATGACTTGGCTCTTATCCGCGAGGTTGGATATTGTAATGGTATAGAAAACTATTCCCGACATTTTTCAGGTAAGGGAGAGGGTGAGGCCCCTGATACGCTGATTTCGTATTTTCCAGATGATTTTTTAACTATTATTGACGAATCACATGTAACGGTTCCACAGCTCAATGGCATGTATGCTGGCGACGCGTCACGAAAAAAGAATCTTATTGATTTTGGATTTCGATTGCCATCAGCTGCTGATAATCGTCCATTAAAATTTGCTGAGTTTGAAGCTAAAGTAGGGCAGACTGTATATGTATCAGCGACTCCGGGTCCGTATGAACTGGCTCAATCAGAAAAAACTCAAGTAGTGCAACAGATCATTCGCCCAACGGGCTTGATTGATCCTGTTCTAGACGTCCGGCCTGTCGCGGCAACCGCTGAATATGTTGGGCAGATCTATGACTTTATTGCCGAAGTAGAAAAGAATACTGCAAATGGAGAACGAACTCTTGCTACTACACTGACAAAAAAGATGGCTGAGGATTTGAGTGAGTTTTTAAAAGAAAAAGGAATTAAGACAAGATATTTGCACAGTGACGTGGAGACATTGGAGCGTATCCAGATCCTGACGGAGTTGCGAAAAGGAGAATTTGATGTATTGGTTGGTGTAAACTTACTTCGAGAAGGTTTGGATTTGCCGGAAGTATCTTTGATCGGTATCCTCGATGCTGACAAAGAAGGCTTTTTGCGTTCGAAGACGGCGTTGATACAGACTATTGGTCGAGCAGCACGAAACGTGAACGGTCGAGTGATTTTGTATGCAGATAACATAACAAATTCACTTCGTGGTGCTATGGAAGAAACCGAGCGACGAAGAATTATTCAACTGGCTTACAACGAAAAGCACGGTATCACTCCTCAGACTATTAAAAAGACCATTCATGATATTACCGAAGCGATTGAGAATGCACACGAAAAAAGTGTCCGAGAGGATATTATTCTTGACATGGGTATTGACAGTTTGGATGATATTAAAAAAATGAAACCTAAGGAAGTCCAAAAGAAAGTTAAGGCGGTGATCAAGAAAAAAGATATAGAAATGAATCTAGCTGTTAAGCAATTGGATTTTGAGACAGCGGCACTCTTGCGTGATGAGATCAAGGCCTTGGCCAATATTTTAAATGATTCAGAAAATCCAAAAGTGAAAAAGAGGAAGAATGCCTATGATGATATGTCTAAGCAGGGAGATAAGAAGGCCGAAGCAAAGATGCCAAAGAAGGACGAGAAACATCTGATCAATGTACAGTTTGGACGCCAAGGAGCGGTGAAGAAGATCAAAGATAAGGGCAATAAAATGGGTCCAAAAATAGCCGAATAATTCATGAAGTGGATAACTCAGAGGTTGTCCACTTTTGATTTTTGTGGTATATAATACCTGGGTGCAATTGAGCACCTTTTCACTTTCCCTCGGTAGGGAGGGTGGAATCTTTGAATACGAAACACCACAACTCCAAAAAACTATCTGTCTGTATGCATCAAAAAAGATTGCAAACTATCGTTACCTCGTTACTGTTGACCCACGGTGGTCTCGCTTGCTGTCTCGCTGGCCTCGAAGGCGGCGGCAAAAGTACTGCAGCCACCGCACTGAGTGAGGCCTGTCCTGACTTAGTCCGAGTGGTCTATGTCAGTAAGGCTTTGGCCACACACTGTGAATTCCTTGAGACTGGCCCCGGTCGTCATGGCCGTGCAACGAAAGCTCTCATCAGGGAAGTCCGTGCCAAAATGGAGGCCAGGGACAAGAACATTGATCCTCAGTTTCTGAAGGCCGCACTACACAGGGCTCTGATGGCTGTGATCGGCAAAGAAATGGGCGAAGGAGAAAGCCCTAACCTCTTTGTCCTTATTGACGGTTATCCCCGTCTCAAAGAACAGGCTGATGAGGCACCGGCTGTACTGGGGGGCTTCTTTCCCAACCACCCAGCTCTTATCCTCGAGGTCGGTTGTGATCAAGAAGAAGCGTTCAGGCGTGCCACAAGCCGTGGTGGTGATTGGAACAGTCCTTCAAACATCACCCGTTCCCATCTCGAATTCAACCAACGTATGCCCGATGTCCGTTCGGCTGCTACTCGCTGGTCAGACCACATCATGATCTCCAGTGATGGTCCGCAGGATGAAACCTTGGCCCAACTGGCGGACCGGTTGGAAGAGTATTCTGCCCGCATCGCCACTGGAGGGTTCAAAAAACCTGATCCGGCGCTGATGATTCAAGGCATTCTGGCTAACGTATAACCGCCCTCATCACCAACCCAGCATTCCCACCCAAAAAACCAATACCCGTGACGTCATCTCTTGTCCCCCAAAAGGACCCATGACGTTACGGGGATTTTTTATTGCATCTCGTTGAAACGTAGTGTAAGCGGATGCAACGGTTGCACCTCGCCGAAGCGGGGCGCAGGCGGGTGAACTTTCATTTACTTTCCAAGGCTAAGACGATATAGTATTCCCATGCCAGCGTCAAAAAAGACCTCAAAAGGGCCCGATAGTCACGAAGGAAAGATTGTCATTAAAGGTGCGCGAACCCACAATTTAAAAAATATTTCTTTGGAGATTCCAAGAAATCAATTGACTGTGATCACTGGACTATCAGGCTCAGGTAAGTCGTCTTTGGCGTTTGATACTATTTTTGCTGAAGGACAACGGCGATATGTCGAGTCTCTATCTTCATATGCCCGACAATTTTTAAAACAAATGCAAAAGCCAGATGTTGATGAGATCACTGGTTTGTCTCCAGCTATTTCTATCGATCAAAAATCTCGATCAAATAACCCACGATCTACAGTAGCCACTATTACGGAGATCTATGACTATTTACGTATTTTATATGCCCGAATCGGAAAACCTCACTGTTTAGTCTGTGGTGATGAGATTAAAAAACTTTCAAAAGAACAGATCATCGACACTATTCATCATATTGTTTTAGGGTTGGATAAAGATACTCCAATACAAGAACCTGTGAAGAAGGCTAAGAAAAAAGAAGTCATGGGCATATTGGTTGATGATAAGATGTTTAAGATCTACGCTCCGCTCGTTATCGGACGAAAAGGTGAGTACTATCAGATGTTATATGATTTGCT
>JBDKKY010000004.1:0-47071 GCA_039795875.1 Candidatus Parcubacteria bacterium
AAGGCCAGATTTAGAAAGATGTAAGGAAGGACTAATTCTTTTCGAAGTAATCCTTAATGTATTCCATGCCGATACCGCCTGTAACTCGGGTTGTATTATTGATGATAAATGAAGGAGTGGCTCGAATACCTAGATCAACCGCAGCCGCTTTATCTTCGTCGATTTGTTTGGCGTACTGAGATTTGCCGATCGCAACCAGAGTGTCGTAATTCAACCCTAGATCTTTGGTCAAATTTCTAAAAAATGCTACACGTTCCGCTTTACCAAGTGGTGCCCAAGACTCTTGAGTCTCGAATACTTTATTGTGCAATTTCTGATATGCTTCAGGACTGATATTTTGTGACGCCAACACCATTCGTGCAACTTCAACAGCGGGTTCACCGTGTACTGGGAAGATTCGTCGAGTGATAATGATGCGCTTGCCGTATGTATCGATCATTTGTTTTACCAACGGTTCGCCAACACTGGCGCAGGCAGGACATTCATAATCCATGAATTCTGTGACGCGGATAATACTACTTGAGGCACTGGCTGTAGTTGATGTGCCGGTGACTTGTGGTCGACCAACGGGCGCCACCTTGGCTGGATCAAAATGCAAATCAGTTTGAATATATTGAGCCAAATCTTTGGCAGGATCACCATTAATTGAGCCTTTGAATGTCGTAATTCCTACAACTAAAAGTATGAGGGTTATTACTAAAATACCTATGGTAACCTTTGTTTCTGTGGTTACGGTACTCATGGATGTGTTTGTCATATGCGGTCCATTGTATCACAGCCTAAACGGTTTTGGCGTTTGACAATCTGAGCCATCGTCGATATAACACGCTGAGCACAAGGATGACACTAAAGCCTGCCAGAGACAGAAAAGGAATGGTCACAAAACCGAAATATTCTATGTATTTTGAGGTACAAGATATGCCCAAACTACAAGATTCTGGGTTTTTGATTATCTCTATATATAGAAGATTGTGATAGAGAGCAAATAGCCAACCGATACCTGCCAGAGGGGTAACAAAATGATATACCTTTCTGTCTCCTCTAAAGAATCCAACCAACAATATCGGAACAAGAGAATACATACAGATTCGTTGATACCAGCACAATACACAAGGTGCATAGCCTTTGACGTCGCTAAAGTACAAACTACCAAGCATGGCGGCAATCGCTTGCAACAGAGCTAGGTGCAAGGCGTTTTTCTGAATCCACAAAAGTATTTTCTTCATATTTTTATACTAACACATTGCAAATATTTATTGAAGGTATATATTTTGATTATGAAAACTAGTCCGTATAAAGACAAAATTATTCAATTGTTTAAAAAAGCTCCAACTCTTTCGATTGCCCAGATTCGTACTAAGATGCCATCAGCGGATTTTTCAACGATTTTTAGAAATGTAGAAAAGCTGGTGAAAGAAGGGGTTTTAAAAAAGATCATTGTGGATAAAGATGTGACTGTGTATGCACAAAAAGGTGCACAGTCTCCCCAACATCACTTTATTTGTCTTGAGTGTGGTCAGGTAGAGAATGTTCAGATCTCGGCCAATATATTAAAAAGCTCAAGAGTAAAGGTGACAGATGTCATCCTCCGAGGGATTTGTGAGGCCTGTAATTCTTAATGGAAAACACAAAAAGTCGGCTGGCTATATTTCAAAGATTCTCCGGCGTGATATTATAAATACACTATGTCAGCTGAATATTATAGTGATGCAATTTTTTGGATAGATATTGAAAAAATCAATCCAAATCCATATCAACCTCGAAAGGAATTTGATCCTGCAGCATTGCAAGATTTATCAGACTCTATTCGTATGTATGGTTTATTGCAGCCACTGACTGTGACTCGACGAGAGTCCATGAAAGAAGATGGTGGTTTGGCCGTGACGTATGAGCTTATCTCTGGAGAGCGACGGTTGCGAGCGTCTAAGCTTGCCGGTTTGGCGCAGATACCAGCCATTATTCGTGCCAAGGAAGAAGATGCACGGACAAAACTGGAGTTGGCTATTATTGAAAATATTCAACGTGAAGATTTGAATGTGATCGATCGAGCGCGAGCCTTTCAACAACTGGTGCAAGAATTTGGTTTTAAACATGCTCAGGTTGCAGAGAAAATGGGTAAGAGTCGTGAGTATGTCACAAACAGTATGCGACTGTTGAACCTTCCGTCTCATATGTTGGATGCTCTAGGTCAGAGACGAATCATGGAAGGCCATACTCGACCACTGTTGATGCTTGTCGATAGACCAGACGAACAGGAGACATTGTTCCAAGACATTCTTTTGCGAAAATTGAACGTTCGTGAAGCTGAGATGATTGCTCGTAAGATCGCCAAAGAACGAGCGCGAAAGAAAGAAAAAGATTTGAATCCAGAGATCATCGAGTTTGAAAGTCGTTTGAATGAAGTCTTAGGCACTCGGGTACACATCGAAACAAAAGAACAAGGGGGTAAGATTGTGATTGATTATTATGACCTTGTTGATTTGAAGAAATTATTAAATAAGCTGCAACACGAGACTGGTTCAGATGATTCTACAGACGGAGATGTCAATGTGCTGGTCAATGAAAACGGGGAAGTTTTGGCTACGGAAGGGATGACTGATGATACGTCAAGTGTCATGTCAAGCGACACAGAGTTGGTGAAAGATATGTCAGTGATAGATGAGGCGGAGGATGGTGATATGTACAACGTCACCAAATTTACTATATGAGGAACTTTTAGAAACAGATTTCTAAAAGTTCTGAGGCAGAAGAAAAAATCTCCTAGCTACTAGGAGATTTTATTCTGTTCTTTCTGAAAAATTATTGAGTTTTTGCTTTCTTGGCAAATCCACGTTTCTTCTTCTCTTCACTCAAGATCTCCAATGCTCGCGCTAGTGTTACTTTATACACATCGTCTTTTTTTAACGATCGGAAATCGCCATCACAGCCGATATATGGACCGAATCGTCCTTTGTTGGCGATAACTTCTTTGTCATTTTTTGGATTTATACCAAGTACACGAGGCAATGATAGATACACCAACGCTTGATCAACGTTCACAGTGCTCGGATCGATTTCCTTTGGAATACTGGCCATTCGTGGTTTTTTTAGCTCCTTACTTTTTTCACCAAGTTGTACGTACGGACCGAAACGACCATTCTTTACAAAAATAGGCAGTTTGGTTTCTGGATCATTGCCGATCGGTTCATCTGGTTTGATTTCGACTCCGTCGATGGTTAGAGCGCCAAGACACTCAGGGAATTTTGAACATGACAAAAACTTTCCACCGCGAGACAATTTGATATCCATCGCAGATTTACATAGAGGACATTTAAACTTGTCAGACACACCGAGGTTTGTGATCTTGGCATCGGTACCTTTTTTCTTTACGTCTTTGGTGAATGGGCCATAAAAATCAGTCAACACTTTCAGGTACTTTTCTTCGCCAGTAGAGATGAGGTCGAGTTTGTCTTCCATCTCAGAGGTAAACGAATCACTAATGTACTCAGCAAAGTTTTCTTCCAAAAATGAACTCACTACATCGCCAACATCTGTTGGTTTCAATGTTCGTCCCATTTTCTCAACATATTCACGTTCTTCGAGGGTCCGCATGATAGAAGCAAACGTAGAAGGTCGTCCGATACCTCGTTTTTCCAATTCTTTAATCAAGCCGGCCTCAGTGTATCTACTTGGCGGTTCGGTAAATTTTTCTGTACTTTCTATATTTATAAAATCCAATGCCATACCTTTTTCAAGCGCGGGAACTTCGACTTCTTCACCGCGGCTAGCTGGATCAGCCTTTAGCCAACCTTCAAATAAGATCCGCGAGCCATTGATAGCAAAATCTGGGAATTTATCTTTATCAGCATCTTTGATCGATGAGGTGATCTTTGTTCGCAATACTTTAGCGTCAGCCATTTGAGAAGACACTGTTCGATTGTGAATCAATTCATAGACTTTTTTCTCGTCATCATTGGCTCCAGCGCTTTCTTTTGAAACATTTGTTGGGCGAATGGCTTCGTGAGCTTCTTGAGCATTTTTTACTTTTGATGCATATGAACGAACTTCAA
The DNA here is from genome assembly GCA_039795875.1 of Candidatus Parcubacteria bacterium. Lineage (GTDB taxonomy): Bacteria > Patescibacteriota > Minisyncoccia > Phycocordibacterales > CAIZLB01 > CAIZLB01. The sequence goes on from JBDKKY010000004.1 coordinate 4,050, forward strand.
GATATGACTTGGTATAATTTTTCTCTATATATGTTGAAATAGCTGCTACAGCTGCTTTACTCAAGTTCACACTGTCAGTTCGCATGTAGGTGATATGACCTTGTTCATAGAGCTTTTGCGCCGCTCGCATAGTTCGTGAAGGGGAGAAGCCAAGGCGAGTGCTGGCAGTTTGTTGCAGGGTAGAAGTGATAAATGGGGCCTTGGGTGATCGTTTGACTTCTGTGGCGGTGATATCAGTTACCAACCAGTTCGGTTTATTTTTTATACCAGTATCAACGATGTGTTCAGCGCGAGCTTTATCGGTGATCTCTTCAGAACATGAAAATACTAACGGTTTTGTTTTGGCACCGCTTTCTGACAATGTGGCATCGATAGTGTAATAAGCCGTCGGCACAAAGGCCCGAATCTCTCGTTCTCGTTCCATCAAAATTCGAAGCGCTGGTGACTGCACTCGTCCAGCTGAAAGGCCATATCGAACTTTTTTCCAAATGATTCCAGAAAGATCGTAACCAACAAGTCGATCAAGCACTCGTCGAGCCTCTTGAGCCTGTCGTAGGTCTTGGTCAATCTTTCGTGGATGACTTAACGCCTCCAGTACGGCCTCTTTGGTAATCTCGTGAAAAGTTACACGTTTTGGATCTTTTAGTTTCAGTGCTTGTTGTAAATGCCAAGCAATGGCTTCTCCTTCTCGATCTGGATCGGGCGCGAGGTAGACGTCTTTGGCTAGGTGCGCCGCATGTTCTAGTTCGCGAATGATTTTATCTTTTCCTGGAGAAACTTCGTAGTGGGGAACAAAACCTTTTTCAATATCAATGGCTTTTTTGTTACTTTTAGGCAAATCTCGAATGTGTCCGACAGATGACATGACAACGTATTCATCACCAAGATACTTGCTGATAGTTTTGGCTTTTGAAGGTGACTCCACGATCACGAGGTGCTTGCTACTTTTGCTCATAATTACTCATTGATACCACAGAACGGGGAAGAGTGGCAAATATAGGCTTTATAAAAGAGGTTTTTCCATAGCGTTGACGTATACATATCCATGTGACATTATGTAAATTGAATCCTGAGGCCACGCCTCGGAATGTCATTGACCTTTAACCCTTCACGCTGTTTACCCATATGTCCAAAAAATTAGTAATTCTTCCGAATGCCGGGGATGCACGAACTAAAAATCTGAGTTTGGCTGGTAGTGGTCTGCCGTTCAAGCACTTGTGGTGTTCATGGAGAGATCCGAGCGAACAATTTTCGTTTGGTGAGCAATTTCCATCTTTATTAACCGCTTTATGGGCTGTGCGGTTTGCTCCCGACAAACCATATACAAAATGGCAGGGTGATGACGAGACCCAGTTGTTTCGTACCAACTTTATCAAAGTGGATCCGGTGACGGTCGCCAACGCCCTACGTTATGGCAATGACGGGTATGTCTACCTAGTTCCCTTCGCTATGAGAGGCACTGGACCCGATCTGGACCAGGGAATTTTTAAGGATCACGTCTGGAAATACACAGGGACCCCGGCCCAATACGCAGAGCGCTATATGGTGGAATTTGGATCCCCTCTACACCAGTCCTGGATCCGCAAAGTGGTCTGGTCCCGATTCATGGGAGACGAGCATGCTGCCGTGGCACTCAAGGCGACTGGAGACACTCCGCTTGAATATCAAGACATATCCGAAAGAGAGTTGGGTATAAGTGGTCCTGTGCTTTCCGAGGTTGTTATGACCATACGCGCCTATCTCCAGCGTTACAGCTAGCTCACCCAGTAATCACACACCTCAAACCCCACGCACACCTTAACCGGTCCCTGCGTGGTTTTATTTTTTACGATCTAACATTGCTAAAATGTCAATAAACATATACTATATCTCCATATGGCACACGATAAAGAGAACAAGATCATCCTCACCGGAACCGTTGTAGAATCCCTACCCGACACGCATTTTCGAGTGCAACTGGAAGATGGTACCCTCATGCTGGCTTATCTGAGCGGAAAGATGAAATACAATCGAATCCGAATCCTGGTTGGAGATACTGTAGAGATCGAGCTTGATAGTTATGGTGGAAAACCAAAATTGGTAAGACGAAGATAATAATTCGTCATGCTACGGAAAGCGCTAAACAGCTTTTCCTCCGCATTTCCTCATTATTGCAAAGACAGCCACAAACACACATACTATATATATGATAGTTACACGTTTCCCGCCAAGTCCAACAGGACACGCCCACATTGGTTCATACAGAACTGCCATTTTTAACTACTTATTTTCTAAGCAGAATAAAGGCAAATTTTTATTACGGATCGAAGACACTGACAAAGCCCGGTCAAAACAGGAATATCAAGATGGTATTATCGAAAGCATAAAATGGCTCGGACTAGAGTATGACGGTTTTTCTATTCAAACGGAGAACATGCCGGCGCATAAAGCGGCTATGCAAAAGCTGGTTGATGAGGGCAAAGCTTATATTTCCAAAGAAGAAGCCAAAGATGGTAGTGGGGCTATAAAAGAAATTGTGCGATTTAAAAATCCAAACAAGCCAGTTACATTCAAGGATTTGATTTTGGGGGAGGTGACTGATAATACAACCGATCTTGGTGACTTTGTGATTGGACGAAACATTGAAGATCCATTGTATCACCTGGCTGTAGTTGTGGATGATATGAATTCAGAAGTTACTCATGTCATACGAGGAGTAGATCATATTTCCAATACGACCAGGCAGATTTTGTTGATAGAGGCTTTAGGGGGTCGGGTGCCAACCTATGCTCACATTCCGATGGTGCTCGGAGATGATAAGCAAAAACTTTCAAAACGAAAGGGAGCTTTATCTGTTTTGGAATATAAAAAGCGAGGATATCTACCCGCAGCCATCTTGAATGCTGCTACATTTATGGGATTCAATCCTGGAGGAGAAAAAGAGATTTATACACTGGATGAATTGATTGAAGTATTTGATATCACTAAAGTCCAAAAAGGTGGAGCTGTCTTCAATCAAGTCAAACTTGATTGGTTCAATACTGAACACATGAAATTACTTTCGGAAGCAGAATACCTGAATCAAGCCAAGGCATTCATTCCTGAAGAAATAAAATCCAAAATTCTTGACACAGTAGTTGACAAAATCCTTCTAGCAAACCGAGACCGGATTTCATACTTCGGACAATTGACTGACGTGTTTGCAGACACCTATATGTACGAGACTCCAGCTGTTGATACAAGCCTATTGATAGTACCGGAAAAAATGCGAAAAGAAAAAATGGTTACTATTGAAAGTACAAAAATTATTTTGACAGACCTGCTTGGTTTATTGGAGAGAGCCGGTGATGCCGATTTTACTTCTATCGAGACGGTCAAAAATATTGTCTGGGAATATGCTGAGACGCAGGGAAGAGGAATTGTACTGTGGCCACTCCGTATTGCACTAACAGGCAAAGAAAAATCTATAGACCCATTTTCAATGATGTGGATATTAAATCGAGATGAAGTCGTCAAACGTCTTAAGAATGCTATTGCGACTCTAGTCTAAGCCTATGGTATAATCATCTCTATGAAGATGAAGTATATCCCGTTTTGTGTTGTCATTTTTTTTGCTGTCATGGCACTAGGGATGACGCCGACCATAGCTGAAACCCCTGAAGAATTACAGGCGCAGATTGATCAACGTGCTAAAGTGATTGCCGAGTTGGAAAAAGAGATTAAGACGTATACAGAGCTGGGCAACAAATCGACCGCCGAAGCTAAGACTTTGTCGGCCTATATCAAGGACCTGGAAAAGCAGGTGACTGTGATTAATTTGGACATCAGAAAGAGTCAGACCTCTATTGATAAACACAATCTTGAGATCAAAAAGATTGGAAATGAGATTGTCGGCAGTGAGCAACGGTTGAAACACATGCGTGAAGGATTGGCAGAGAGTATTTTTGCTCAATACCAGGCGGATGATATTAATATCATCGAAAATCTACTAGGGAATAGAAGCTTACTGGCCTCGGTACAAGACGTTGATCATTTACGAGTGATCCAAGGAAACCTGAGGGATACTGTGGCTGATGTTACAGTTGAAAAGAAGAGCCTTGAAGAAGACCAGACTGATGAGATGGAAAAGAAAAAGTTATTAGAAGAGGAGAAAGAAAAATTGCGAGTTAAACAAACTACATTGGATTTGAATAAAGCAGCCCAAAAGAAAGAATTAGAAATCACTAAAAACCAAGAAAGCAATTATAAAAAAATAGTTGAAGATACCAAAAAGAAAAAAGCGGCATTTGAAAAAGAAATGTTTGAATACGAAGCCAAGTTGAAATATGTGCTAGACCCAAAAAGTATTCCTAAGGCCAATACCGGAGCTTTGTCATGGCCAGTTGATGACGTGTATATCACACAACAATTTGGTAAGACCAATGCTTCAGCCCGATTGTATGTATCAGGTAGTCATAATGGGGTCGACTTTCGGGCGCCTATTGGAACACCGATCAAATCTTCAGGAAATGGAAAAGTTGCTGGTGTGGGAAACACCGATGCCGATTGTCCCCGGGTATCATTTGGTAAATGGATTTTGATTAAATACGATAATGGTTTGGCTACAACCTACGGTCACTTGTCTAAGATCGACGTATCAGCGGGACAGGCTGTAACAGCAGGGCAGATCGTTGGTTACAGTGGAAATACAGGCTATTCAACAGGCCCTCATCTTCATGTTAGTACGTATGCTGCTGATGCTGTGAATCCGGTGACTCGTCCTAGTGCTTCGTGCCCAGGTGTGAGTATGACTATGCCGGTCTCTGCGGTAAGTGCGTATCTTGATCCGCTTGTGTATTATCCGAAGTTGAAGTAGCGGAAAGACGTAGTCAAGCACGGTGCTTGACTATTGATTATGAAATTCTTCACGTTCTTCTTTATCGTAGTGTTCGCACTGCTTCTCCTGCTCTGTGCTCCTCAAAGGAGCAAGCTTTCCAGCTTCCGCAGCTTCGCGGAAGAGGGACCTGGCGAGGCGGCGACCGTTGGCTTCGTCCACGGTATGCTTTCTCCTTTTACAGGGCTGGCATCGGTCGTTGACCCCAACTATTTGGTTCAGCAGCCCTCACAGTCATACCGGCAACCGTATATGATCGGTTGGGTCACAGGGCTTTTGTTTTTTGGTCTCGTGGTCTTCTACCGCGATCACCCTAAAACCAGAACTGTGGAGAAAGAGGAGGAGCCAACGCCGATCGGCGTCCCGATTGGCCTCCTGATGGCCTTGGAGATGATGACACGATCGGCACCTACGGGATCGAGATCAAAATCACCAGCTACGGCCACAACAGGGAATGACGTTCCTGCACCAACCGCGGCAAGCCGAGGCCGGTGACGCGGACGGATCGACGACCCTTAAGGCGGGTGGTGCAGTCCCACTGAAAAAGGAAACAGTGCGCATCACGCTCCGCCCCTCGCAGCCCGAGGGAGAACATCAGGAAGGTCGGTAACCCACCCCAAGCCCCATCAACGAAAGGACCCTCACCGGTCTCCACTTCGTTGGTGAGGGTCTTTTCTTTTACAGAAATATATGGAACTATAAGTGTACTTTCCGAACATCTGATCCACACCAACCCTCGACCTTTATGACATCGACACTCCTACAACCACCCCCTCTATCTTCCTGTTTTGTTTCCGGCAATACCTGGTTCAAAAATGAACTGTTAGCATCCCAAGGGGCGCAGTTTACGTTTGACCCCAACTTTGCCTTATTCAGGCCGGCGGATGGTCTGACACCTCTGTACCCTGCTTCTCCACCTACTGCCACTAAAGCAAAACCTCCCACGCGCCATATCGTCCATTTTCGTGACGTGTTGGCATCCATGCTGCCGGCTTGGACCACCAGATCCGCAGATACTCCCGCCGGGTTTGCCGGCCTCACTGCTTCGGAATGCGTCGGATTGCAGGGACAAGCCCGCATGCGTCACTTGATCGCTCTCCAAAAACTCTGGCAGGCGGACACCTCCGTATCCTCTGAACTGAGAGAATTGATCAATGGCGGTGCGTGGATATATGCCTTTGGCAGCATCTTCTGGGGCTCAAAAGGTGCAAAAGAGGGACCGTGTGTTCCTGTTGCATTTCGCCTGACCGCGACTGATCCGCGCATCGTCCTCGGCTTCAGAGCACTTGGAGATGACTTGGCGTCGAACGACTATGCTCTCGGCGCACCACTGAACCTCAAACATTTCTGAGATAGACTTCCTCAGAATCATCGGTCGGCTTCTTCCCAAGGAGCCGGCCGTTTTTATTTATAACAAAGGCGCGAACTTGACGAATATGCTATTATAGCGCTCATGAAAGACTATTATAAAATCCTTGGTGTAGAGAAAAGTGCATCTCAGGATGAGATCAAGAAAGCCTTTCGCAAATTGGCTCTTGAACACCATCCAGACAAAAACGGTGGTAAGGACGAAAAGTTCAAGGAGATCAATGAAGCCTATTCAACCCTGAGCGATGCTAAAAAGCGGCAGCAATACGACACCTTTGGATCCGCTGGTCCAGGTGCGGGTTTTGGTGGTGGAAACTATGGTGGTGGAGGTGGCCAAGGGTTTGGCGGTTTTGATTTTTCTGGATTTCAACAAGGAGATGGTGTCGAGTTTGATCTAGGAGACATTTTCGGATCTATCTTTGGTGGAGGACGGAGAGGTGGACGAGGGGGAGGTAGACATCAAACACGAGGTGCTGATATCCAAGTCGATGTCGAGCTTTCATTTAAAGAATCAGCCTTGGGTATTGATAGGACGATCGAGTATTGGAGACATATCACGTGTACAACCTGTAAAGGCACAAAAGGTGAACCCGGCACAGAGATGAAAAGATGTGAACATTGCAACGGAAAAGGAACGATCACCAAAATACAGCGATCTATTTTGGGAAATGTTGAACAAGAATTTGAATGTGAATTCTGCGCTGGTGTTGGGAAAATTTCTACTAAAAAATGTCATACATGTCACGGAGTTGGAATAGTACGGCAGAAAGAGACTGTAACAATTCACGTTCCTGCCGGCATTGAAAGCGGAGAGTCACTGCGAGTAAGCGGAAGAGGTGAATCGGTCGCGGGTGGTGACAATATTCCAGGAGATTTGTATGTACGGGTAAGGGTAAAAACTGATTCTATATTTAGAAAAGAAAGAAGCATTGTGTATATGACACAGTCTGTACCGCTGTCTGTTGCACTCGGAGGTGGTGATATCAAGATCAAATCATTCGACCAAGATTTTACTCTCAGTGTTCCCGCTGGGGTGACTACAGGAGAGGTATTGCGAGCAAAAGGAAAAGGGGGAGTGATTGATAGTAATAAAGATTCACATAAGCGAGGAGATTTGATGATCGCTGTTCGAGTTGATATGCCTAAAAAAATAAGTGGTGACGTAAAAAATGCGATTGAAGCATTACGAAAAGCTGGGTATTAAAATATATTGTAGTGACGAAGGTTTTTCTCTGATATACTTTATACATGCAATATTTAGCGTTATACATTGTCCTATTGGTATTTATTCTTCTCTCGTTCTTGAGAGGTAAACATGTATTGTTCAATATCATCATCATGGTCTATCCCACAGCTGTTATCTATCGTTCCATTATCGAAGCCGGAGGAGGGAAGATGCTTGCACAATTAAATTTTGGTGCCAGCACATTTACTATGCATTTGATTTTATTTTTAATAATCCTAGCGCCAGTGTATATCGCCATGTTTCGTATAACCAATAGTTTTAGACTCGGACATAGTTTAAAAGGTGCGATGGAATCTATTGTCTTATCGGTCGGTATCGTGCTGTTAACCATCGGAGTCTGTTTTCATGTGTTGCCAGACACAGATGTATTCAACTTATCTAAGCCTTTTGGAACTTTTTTCCAATCAGACTTCGGTTATCTAATCTGTGTTGTTATCCCCATGTTCTCTGTCTTCTTGCTGTCCAAGCGCAGTATAGACATACCTCACTAAGAGTGTCTTGATTATTTTATATAATCATGATATAATAAAAACCATATGATACACACATCCCACACCAACCTCCGAGAGAAAATCCAGATTTGCCTACAGGCTATAATCAAATTTGTATGTGTATTAGTTTTTAAGACTCTGTTTACCGTTGAAGTGATCGGCGCAGATACAGCCGCTGCCGAAGTACGCGCGGCCGAAAAAGCTGGTAAAGGTATGTTATTTGCTTCAAACCATACCAATGAAGTTGACGGACCTTTTATTAGAAGCTTTCTTCCGTTTGGCTGGTTTGATCATCCTATGTATTACGTGGCTTTGACTAGCGAATTTTATAATAAAAAAATATTTGATTGGCGACGGTATGTCTATGGCGGATGGATATTTAAACTACTAGGCGCTTTTCCAGCCTATAGAGGCATGAAAGATTACCAAGCCTCTTTGACGAATCACATTGATCTACTCGAACAACAAAAAATGGTTTGTATCTTCCCTGAAGGAAAAATCAACCGAGATCCAGATATTGTATTAGAAGCACGAGGAGGTATTGCTTTCTTGGCGGAGTTTACTGATACGGATATTATTCCGGTCACTATCAAAGGCACACAGCGTATTCCTTGGGGACAAGCTTTTCTGGGCAAGAGGCCATTGATTACCATAGAGTATAAATCCAAATTAAATATTCTGTCCCTCATGCAAAATGCTCGAGATCGACATATTCCAATAGGAGCAGATATGTACAAAGATGTGGCCAGACAAGTTATGGACACTGTCAGAAATCCTTAGAAAAGAACAGAAGAAAAAACACCGATCACTCGGTGTTTTTTATATGTGTTACTTACTTACTCGCTCGGCATACTCTCCAGTCTCTGTATTGATTCGAATCACGTCACCTGGTTCGATAAACATCGGAGTCAGGATTGTTGCACCGGTTTCTAGGGTGATAATCTTATTTCCTCCTTTGGCAGTATCACCTCGGACAGCTGGTGGGGCTTCTGTTACTTCCAGATCGATCTTGGCAGGGAGCTTGACGCCGATGGGAATTTCTCCAAAATATTTTACATCGATGATAGAGTTTGTTTTTAAAAATTTCCGGCTATCTCCTATCAAAGTATCCTCAAGCTTAAATCGTTTACTTGGATCATTCTCAGGACAAAACCACCATTCTCCTTTGTTGTTAAATAAATACTTTGTTTTATATGTTTCAATCTCTGCTTCCTCAGCCTTGTCAGTTGCTTGGAATGAGTGTTCTACCACTCGTCCTGAAAGCATGTTTCGCATCTTGACGGCGTTTACCGGCTTTCGCATCTGTTTTCGGAATACGTGAGAGTCGAGGATTTCATATGGTTCATCCTCAAAAATAATCATTTTTCTTGTTACGATTTCGTTGTAGTCTAGCATCTGATTACTATAGTTTATTGGGTTGCTTTTGGCAATGGTAAATAAAAAAGGCCAAGGACCACTCGCGAAAGTGGACCAAGGCCGTATTTGTCACCCTACTGGGCACTCTCTTCGTGCAGGCGGAAGGTTATTAAGGGTTCGCCCGCGATAATACGTTTGGCTATCTTGTACTGAGGCAGTCTTTTGATAACGGCACGGACCTGATGCATCGGGCTTGCTGGTCCACCAGTATAGCGCAGTACCAATAATTTGGCCTGATATTTCTCGATGGTATTTTGGAGCGCGACAGGATCCACAGGATCGAAGGCTGCGACGCGAGCCAACACGCGGTAGTTCAATTTGAATAGTCTGTCCATCAGAACATCGCTTGTGGAGGGTATCGCATTTACACCAATAATCAAGGCAGTATTTTTAGGATCATCAATAGCCGTGTCGGAGCGGTCACAGAGGGTCAGCGGGATAAGATTGTTCGAGGGTTCGTAATCCCTTTCAATAATTCGGTCCTTGAAACGTGCAGCAGGGAGGCTACTGACACGTACCGTCTCTACATCCAGAGATCCGCGAGCTTGGTTGACAGTATTTGTTAATAGTCCGCCGAGCTGTGATAGTATTCGTGCCCGTTGTCCTGTGACTTCGGGATCATATGCATACTCAGGATCCTCTCTCTGTATCAGGGTTCGAGAGGCACCACTGTAGATTTCGCGTCCATATGCACGGAGCCACTCCAACGTCACTGGTAGATTGAGGAATCTTTCAAATCGCTTAGCTTTTTCAGGGGTGGAGGTATTTCGGCTAACCCACGAAACATGCAGTTCGGGGAAGACCGTCTTATTCGTCTTGCTGAGGAACAGCTCTATAAATTCTTTTCTGGTCATCATAGTTGTGTGAAAGGTCGGGGGTTGAAATCAGGAGGCTTATGCCTGGACAGAAGCATACACTATTTTATATAAAATAAAAAACCGCCCTGATCTGCATAAATGCAGGGGCGGTTCCGAGATCACCGAAGTGATCTCAAACCCTTCTTAACGAAGGGCCGTGTACCGTTGGCCGGGTGATGATGGCGGAAGGAGGAATCTCGCTTCGCGACTGAACTCTCCGCTGACCTGGTTAGGGCCGAGGGAGCGTTCAACACCACCTTCATTGATCACAAGCCGAAGCTCGCGATAGCCGTTGGGGGTGATTACCCATCGGTGTGCAATGATTGGCATCGGTGCCGGTCCGGGCTGTACTGGTTGAGGGTACTGGTCCGGTTGGCTGGGTTGTGCCAAGGGCCGGGGGGCACCTGGGTTGGCCGGGTTCACGATGCACAGGATGACTAGTGCAGCGAGCAACCATTTCCAGGTGTGGTCGGGCCTCTTTTCCGGTTCCTTCTTGGCTTCGGGCTTCTTTTTCTTTTTATCGTCTTTTTTGCTCATGATGGGTACGGGTTGAATTTTGGAACTCTTTGACGCTCAAAGAGATACATACATTATATACCAGAACACACCAAAAGTCAAGTATGCTATTATTACACTCTACATGCACAATTTTTCGTATACCATTCGAAATAATTCTCGTTCAAAACACTTGCGTTTAGTTGTGTATCCGGATGGGAGAGTGGTGGTTAGTGTCCCGCTTCGAGTCTCACCTCTGGTTATTGAACGATTTGTTGCTTCTAAAAAAGAATGGATTGAAGAAAGTTTAAAAAGATTTGCCGCTCGGCCGGTGTCCCCTCACAAACTAAAAAGCAGTAGAACAGATTTTAAAAAATATAAAGAAATAGCACGCATGATAGTCAAAGAGAAGATTCTACAATTCAATGAATACTATAAATTTAAAGTTGGACAAATCGCCATCAAGAATCAAAAGTCACGATGGGGAAGTTGTTCACGAAAAGGAAATATAAACATTAATTACAAAATTGCCTTGTTGCCAACACGTCTGGCTGATTATCTGATCGTGCATGAGTTATGCCATCTGGGACAATTTAACCATTCTCAGAAATTTTGGGATTTAGTAGGGGAAACAATACCGGATTATAAGGATAGGATGAAGGAGCTGAAAGGGTATTAGATATGGTATAAATAGATTTAATTATGTATAAACACGCACCCCAAAACTATAACTGCCCGATCTGTCTCACTATCAACGGTATAGAGAATGAATTTAATATGGCCAAACAGGCCGATATTGTCTATCGAGATGAAAAGACTTTAGTATTTGTAAATTCAAAATTTATAGAAAGCAATCCAGGACACGTGATAGTGGTTCCAACTGCTCATTTTGAAAATATTTATGAACTGCCAACAGAATACTCTCATGCGATTGCTGAGACTGCACAAAAGATGGCAGTAGCTTTAAAAGAAGTCAGAACATGTGATGGTATTTGGATTGAACAAAATAATGAGCCGGCTTCGGGACAACACGCTTTTCATTATCATATGCACGTAGTGCCAAGATTTAAGGATGACAATTTAAAACAAGTATTGGCGGCAGGAAAAACATATGTGGCTGATCCGACGGATAGGGTTGGGTATGCGGAGGCGCTCCGAGGGTATTTTTCTCATATATAATAAGCCTGTTTTTACATTTTTTATTGACTTATAGTAAAGTGATTTTGTATTTTCCAGAAAAGCTTAAGTTGCTTGCTTTTATTGCTGTATGAAGAATATAATGAGCGGTAATGAAGAAGAAAAAGGAACAAAAAAGAATAACTCTGGCTACTTTAGCGGTATCAATCGCTCAGATAGACAATAAAATCACTGATCTCAAGAGTGAGGTGGTGCAGGGTTTTGCTCGTGTCGACAGAGATATAGAAGAATTGGCGGTCACGACGTCAAATAATTTTAGGCGGGTATATGATCGGTTTGATGCGACAGATCAAAAGATTGAACAGGTCAGATTTGAACTAAAAAGTGATATCTCGGAAGTAAGAAAAGAATTAAAGAAGGACATCTCCGAAGTAAGGAGTGATTTAAAAGAAAACATTACTCATATAGATAAGAGGTTGGTTGCGGTTGAATAAAAACACCCCCGCCACCGTACTCGACGTACGGCAGAAGGGGTTGTGAGCCAGTGGCTTATCCTGGACCGGCTTGTGCGGCTGCATACGCGATCCGCATCTCACGCTCAGCTGCGTAGCCTCTGATGAGGCGTTCGATGATGGCTGCGATCATGTTGCAAATAGTGGTGCCTTGCACCACGATGACCCAACTATCTATACCTGGGACGGAAAGCCCTTGCCCTTCATTGATGATCGCTTCCCCGAATCCAAAATTGTCACTCCAAGAAGTTCTACGTTCGGCGACTATGTTGGATATTTTTAAAGCTGCCCCTTGTTGTGTTGAGGCGCTGAATTCAGCAGGAGTAGGAAGGTCGGTATTGATCCATCGACCATCAGGGTCCGTAAGCTTAAAAGTCGGGAGATGGGGGTTTGAAGGAGATCGTTCTCCTGGATTGGCCACTAAGGCATCACGGTTGAGAGTGCTACGCCCGATCAGTACGTATGCTGTAGGTTGATCAAGATGAGCCAATACTCCCTTGAGGTGTTCCCTTAGGGGCTCGAGCACATATGCCCAGATGTCAGCGGTTGAGGTAAGTGGAGGAAGAGTTCTGGAGGCAACAGAAACATTCATGATGAATAAAGGTAGTGGTTATTAAGAGGATAAGGTGCGCCCACGAGTTTTTCGAGGTGATGTATTTATACGTTAAGTTATTAAAAATGTCCATTCTTTACGTTCATGATATAATCATCGCATGGCATACGCATTCTTCGATCTGGACCAAACACTGATTACCGCTCAGAGCCAATCATTGTTACTTAAAACATTATACCGGCACAAATATCTGTCTTGGTCAGAGTTTGCCCGTTTAAGATTATTTTTTATTTTATATAAATTACACCTCACACCAAAGTCCTATCTAAATACGATATATGATTTGGCTGGACATGCTATGGAAGGAGTGGAAGTGGCTGAAGTCGGTAAGGTAGTTCACGATTTTGTATTTCAAACATTTCCGAGTATTGAAAACAGGGTGGCGGTAGAGGCTTTACAGAAACACATCAGTGCAGGTGACGATATAGTGCTTAGTAGTTCAGCCTTTGAGCCAATCGTAAAAGCCGCCGCAGAATATTTTCATATTGATGAATATCGAGCTAGCAAACTGGAGATTAAAGATGGAAAATATACAGGTGAACATGATGGAAAGCCTAATTACGGAGCCCAAAAATTAAATTCGCTTCTTGATTTTGATTTTAACAATTCTTATGGATATTCTGACCATCAATCTGATATACCTATATTGGAGAAGACATCACATCCTGTTGCGGTTTCTCCCACTGGCCAGATGGAAAAGTTTGCAATGGCACATAGCTGGCCTATTTTGAAGTAATTGTTGTATAATATAGAGTACACACATATGAAAACCCACAGCCTTCCGATCAAGATTAGTTATGGGCTAACCAGGTTTTTTATCGGTCCCCTTATTCGAGCGATTTGGGTTAAGGATCACCAGAATACACATCATATAAAGCGTCACAAAGGTGGTGCTATTATTGCCGCGAATCACCAAAGTTTTTTTGATTTTCTATGTCTAGCCTCAGTGTCAGGTAGAAATATTCATTTCTTATCGGCCGAAAAGTTTTTTAAACATCGATGGTGGCGAAAATTGATGAAGATAACGGGACAGATACGAGTAGATCGTCATGCCGAAGATAAGAGTGCTGTGCACATATCAGTGAAAGATCATGTCACCAGAAAACAACTAGTGGGTATTTTCCCAGAAGGGACACGATCACCATCAGCTACTGAGATGCTAAAGGCCTACACCGGTATCGCTCGATATGCGCTTGAGCATCGTATCCCTATTATTCCAGTCGGCATCAAAGGGGCACACGAGATTCACAATATTGTTGATAAAAAGTTAAATTTTAAAAAGAGTGTTCGGGTGGCGGTGGGTGAGCCGATGTATTTTGAAAAATATTATGACCGTGGGACTGACCACGAAGTGTTAATTGAAGTGACTGAGCATGTTATGAAGAAGATTGAAGAATTATCTGGTAAGATCTATCCTCACTATGAATCTAAAGGGTTAGCTATGGTACAATAATTTCAAATGTCCCCGTTTAGTTTTTCCAGCCTCATACTGACCCTTACGACACTGATGTTCAGTGTTATCACCTATCAAGCTGATAGAACCAATAAGGTAAATCGGGCTTGGTTTTATTTTTCTATTCCTTTTGGTTTATGGAGTTTCGCTTTGTTTAATATCACGAACACTGGTGATGCACACACCGCCCTTATCTGGCAGTACATTCTCGATATATCAGCGGTTTGGATTCCCTCAACCTATTTTTATTTTGCCACTTGTTTACTTCGGTATAAAAAAAGCATCACTCTCAATATCTTATTTGTCTCTAGTGCGCTATTGACCGCACTCAGTCTCACACCCCTTTTTAAACTAGGGGTTGCTCGGTTGTTTGATTTCTTCTGGATCGTACCAGGTAAGTTATATGTGATATTCCCAGCATTTTTTGCAGTGGTTGTGATCTTGAGTATTGGTCATATTGTGGTCACGCTGAGGAAAATTGATCGTGGTAGCAGCTATGGTTCACAATTAAAAAACACCATCGTCACCTGTATTATTGGATTTGCAGCCGGAGGTACAAACTTTTTCCCTCAATTTTTCAATATCTATCCGTTTGGAAACTATATCGTTATTGTATATGTGATTGTGATGGTCTATGGAGTGGTACGACACAAGCTCTTGAGTCCAAAGGTGGTGGTGGCCCAGCTGTTTACATCAGCCCTCATGCTGGTGTCATTTGTAGAGATTATTTTTGCTGGAACTACTAATCAGATTATTTATAAGATAATTATATTCTGTGTAGTGACATTCTTCAGTTGGTTGTTCATCAGAAGTGTGCGGAAAGAGATCGAGATCAAAGATCAGTTGGCTATCAAAGAAGTACAGCTAACCAAAAACAATGCAGAGTTGGCACGTATTTCAGCTGAAAAAACTGAGTTTGTCTCTTTAGCATCACACCAGATCCGGGGACCGTTGACCTCTATCAAAGGATACAGTTCGATGATTCTTGATGGAGACTTTGGTCCCATCTCTCCTGAGGCTAAAGAAGCAGCGGTGGTGATGATCGACTCTTGTAATACTCTGACTCGAGTGGTGAATGATTATTTGGATATCACTCGTATCGAACAAGGTCGTATGAAATTTGAATTTTCTGATGTAGACCTTAAGGCTTTGATATCAACCTGTATACAGGAATTGTCGCCGTCTATCACTCGAGCCGGTCTGAAATGTATTGTGCATATGCCTGAAGGTCCAAATGCCGCCGGAAAAGAATGGTGGCATATCAAAGGTGATGCTCCAAAATTGAAACAAGTATTCTTAAATTTGATTGATAATTCTATCAAATACACACCAACAGGTTCCTTAACAATTTCTTTGGTGGAGACTAATCAAAAGATGATTCGGTTTAGTATAAAAGATACAGGAGTGGGAATCGCGCCAACGACAATGCCAAAATTGTTTGCCAAATTCTCTCGTGCCGAAAATGCGTCTGAAACCAATATCTTGGGTACCGGTCTAGGATTGTATGTGGCTAAAATGATGGTAGAGGCCTTTGAGGGAAAAGTCTGGGCTGAATCCGAAGGAACGGGGAAGGGTTCAACGTTTATCGTGGAGCTGAGGGAGAAGAAGTTTTAGGTCGAAAACACTGATATTGTGTGATACAATCAGCCTATTATGACAGATACAACATCAGCCGCAGGCAATCAGCCCGACGAGCGTTTAGATCGGATCAATTCATTGAAAAAAATTCAAGACTCTGGAGTCACAGCATATGCCGGTAAGTTTGATCGTTCTCATATGTTGGCTGAGGCCAAGGCTCTAGCCATGGATACCGTCGTTTCTGTTGCTGGTCGAATTGTGTTTATGCGAAACATGGGAAAATTGGCTTTTGCCCAGCTCCAAGATTATTCTGGTAAGTTACAGGTTGTATTTAAGGCTGATGTTCTCGGTGAGGCATTTGAGAAAGCTCTTGATAATCTACATGTTGGAGATTTTATTGGTGTAAAAGGTGAGATGTTTACTACGCAAAAAGGGGAGATTTCTGTTTTGGTAAAAGAGTGTACGTTTTTAAGTAAAACTATTCGTCCGCTTCCGGAAAAATGGCATGGACTAACAGACCAGGAAACTGCGTACCGAAAAAGATATCTAGATCTTATCAGCAATACAGAAACTATGGATCGATTTAAATTCCGATCACAGTTTATTCATGAATTACGAAATTTTTATGCAAAACATGGATTTGTTGAGCTCGATACTCCAGTTTTACAAGTTGCCGCCTCAGGTGCTTTGGCCAAGCCTTTCAAAACACATTATAACGCTCTTGATATGGATGTGTATCTTCGAATCGCCCCTGAGATTTATTTAAAAGAAGCAATTGTTGGAGGTTTTGATAAGATTTTCGAGATTGCACGTGTATTTCGAAATGAAGGAATGGACGCCAGTCACCTGCAAGAGTTTACTATGGTTGAACACTATGCTTCATACTGGGATTACAAAGACAATATGAAATTCACAGAAGAGATGTTTGTTGAGATTGTGGGAAAATTAAAAGGCAGTATGAATATCACTATTCCTAACCGAGATGGAGAAATGGTATCTGTTGATCTAACACCTCCATGGGATAGGAAAACATTCCGTGAACTTATCATCGCTGACTCTGGATTGGATATTGATCAATATCCAACAACAGCAGAGTTGAAAGAGGCTATTAAAAAGTTGGGGGTTGAGA
Organism: Candidatus Parcubacteria bacterium; assembly: GCA_039795875.1. GTDB lineage: Bacteria > Patescibacteriota > Minisyncoccia > Phycocordibacterales > CAIZLB01 > CAIZLB01. The sequence continues at coordinate 21,197 of JBDKKY010000004.1, forward strand.
TTCAAGACATCGAAGTGCTTGGACGGGGCAACATGATTGATTCACTATATAAGAAAGTATCTCGACCAAAACTTGTACGTCCTACATTTTTAACACACCATCCTATTGATATCTCTCCTTTAGCCAGAAAAAATGATGAAAATCCAAATGTCACAGATCGATTCCAACTTGTGTTGAACGGTTGGGAAATTGTAAATGCGTACAGTGAGCTCATTGACCCGATCGACCAAGCTGAGCGATTTGCAAAACAAGGAGAATACAAAGACGCTGGAGATGAAGAGGCTATGGAAAAAGATGATGACTATGTCGAAGCGATGGAACATGGTATGCCACCAATGTCAGGTTGGGGCATGGGGGTTGAGCGAGTGATAGCGCTTCTGACAGGTCAATCAAACTTGCGAGATGTCATATTATTTCCATTGTTGAAACCTAAGCAAAAATAGTAAATATAAAAATATGAAAAAAATACTCTTAACCGGTGATAGACCAACAGGCCGACTGCATCTCGGTCATTATGTTGGCTCTATTCAAAATCGAATCAAACTACAAGACGAAGTAGATCAGGCCTTCTACATGATCGCTGATGTGCAAGCCTTGACTGACAATGCTCAAAATCCAGAAAAAGTTACCACGAATGTGATGGAAGTTATTCTTGATAACTTGGCTTGTGGAGTTGATCCAAAGAAAACACATTTCTTTATTCAATCACAAATTCCGGAGATCGCTGAGATAACTGTGTTCTTTTTGAACTTGGTCACACTGGCTCGACTCAAACGAAATCCGACCGTAAAAGCTGAAATGCAACAAAAGGGATTCGGTGAAGATGTGCCTGCAGGTTTCTTGGCCTACCCAGTGAGCCAAGCTGCTGACATTCTATTTGCCGGAGCAAGTATCGTCCCAGTAGGCGAAGACCAGCTTCCAGTACTTGAGCAGACCAATGAATTGGCTCGAAAATTTAACTCTATCTATGGAGAATTTTTCCAGGAGGTAAAACCTATCATTTCTCAGGTTTCTCGACTGGTTGGTACAGACGGAAACGCTAAGGCCAGTAAGTCTTTGAACAACGCTATTTACCTCGCCGATAGCAATGATGAGATCGCTAAAAAAGTTATGGGAATGTACACGGATCCCAATCACATCAAAGTCGAAGATCCTGGAAAAGTCGAGGGCAATGTAGTGTTTACTTATCTAGATGTCTTTGATTCTGATAAAGCAGAAGTGGAGAAATTAAAGGCAGATTATCAAAAAGGAGGACTAGGTGATGTGGTTGTCAAAAAAAGATTGATACAAGTTTTACAAGATCTTATCGCACCGATACGTGAACGCCGGGAAGAGCTGGCTAAAGACACAAAAAAGATTCTAAAAGATATAGAGGAAAGTACAAGAAAAGTTCAAGAGATAGCGGCGGCCAATATGAAAAAGATGAAACAATTGATGAAGATTGATTATTTTGGATAATATTTGTGTAGGTGCAAATTGTGCTATAATAGCTCTATGAAAAAAACATCAACAATCATTATTGTTATAGTAGTTCTTCTGGTGTTATGGGCATTTGCCTCATATAACGGATTGGTAACTGCTCGGGAAACCTATACATCTCAATGGTCTCAGGTTGAGAATCAATATCAGCGACGTTTTGACCTTATCCCCAACTTAGTGAACGCTGTAAAAGGTGCGATGAAGCAAGAAACAGCTGTATTTACAGCTCTAGCCGAAGCGCGAACACGGTACAGTGGTGCGGTCACTCAACAAGACAAAGTAGAGGCTGCAAATCAGGTGGAATCATCACTTGGTCGATTGTTGGTAGTTATGGAAAATTATCCTCAATTGAAATCTATTGACGCCGTGCAGGACCTTATGACATCTCTAGAAGGAACAGAGAACAGAGTTGCTGTAGAACGACAAAAATACAACGATACTGTTCGAGCATACAACTTGCGAGTGCAACGAATCCCTGGATCTATATTTGCCGGTCTCTTCCACTACAGTGTTCAGCCATACTTTGAAGCCACACAAGGATCAGCAACAGCTCCTGTAGTTAATCTCCAATAATTTTTTTAGACCAAAAACATATGAAAAAACTGTTTTACATAACAATACTGTGTATATGCAGTCTTTTTGTTGTGTCTCCAACTCAAGCGGCAACCATCAAGCTGACCAAACATGTAACAGATACTGCCAATATCCTTTCCGCTGATGTGGAAAATGCACTGGAGGACAAGCTCACAGCATACGAACAGCGAACAACCAATCAATTCGTAGTCGTAACTCTACCATCACTGCCAAACAACAGTACTGTAGAAACAGTCGCGTATGATATTTTTAATGAAAATAAGCTTGGTCAGGTAGAAAAAAATAATGGATTACTATTCTTGATCTCAACCGCAGAAAGAAAGACTCGATTTGAAGTTGGATATGGTCTTGAGCCGGTGATGCCTGACATCCTAGTTGGCCGTATTCTCCGCGACGATGTCGCACCTTTATTCAAAGCTGGAGATTTTAATGGCGGTATTACATTGGCGGTTGATAAAGCGATCGCTGTGTTAGATAAAGGAGAGGTGTATACTGCTACAACCCTAGACTCGACACAGAATGGAGGTCAAAATGGGAATGATTACGCAGCTTGGATTTTTATTGGTTTTTTTATTCTCCAGAGTGTAGTACGATATTTTGCCAAGAGTAAGTCGATTATAGCTGGGGGAGTTGTCGGTGCCATTGCTGGAATTGTTGGATATTTGATAACAGGAATCATATATATGTTTGGGTTTATTCTTCTGGGTCTTCTCATAGATTGGATTGCTTCAGGTCCACTGGGTAAAAAAATGGCAAAATGGCAGCGTGGCAGTGGTGGTCGAGGAGGCTTTTGGAGTGGAGGCTCTGGTGGACACAGTGGGGGTTTCGGTGGTGGAGGAGGTTCATCTGGCGGTGGCGGTGCAAGCGGTGGCTACTAAACAGCCCGAAAGAAGTTATCCACAGTTTAGGCTATTGACACAAGATTTGATTGAGCTATACTACTTAAGTACTTGATTCAATGAGAGCAATCTTATCGAGTCAGATACATGAAAAACACGTTGATTAGGAGCAATCCTGAAAGACGTGTTTTTCACATATATATACGGTATAATATTTCACATATGCGCCTCAAGTCACTTCACATTCACGGCTTCAAATCATTTGCAAAAAAAACCGATCTTGCTTTCACAACACCCATCACCTCTGTGGTTGGTCCAAACGGTTCCGGTAAATCTAATGTGGTAGAAGCTATGCGTTTTGTGCTTGGAGAACAGTCTCTTAAGAGTATGCGGGGAAAGAAAGGCGAAGACATGATCTTTAATGGAGGTAAAGATATCTCTCGGTCGAATAGGGCCGCAGTAAAGGTTGCGTTTGATAACAGTCCACAAGACGGGGGAGGGAGACTCTTCAATACTCATTCATTTGATGAAGTGGTTATAGAGCGTGCGGTGAACCGAGACGGTACCAATGAATACATGATCAATGGATCAGCTGTTCGTTTGAAAGATATTACCGAACTTTTGGCTGAAGCCAATATCGGTAGTTCGGGTCATCATATCATTTCACAAGGAGAAGCGGATCGACTTTTGTCATCTTCAAATAAAGAAAGAAAAGAGATGATCGAAGATGCCTTGGGTCTCAAGGTATATCAATATAAAAAAGAAGAAAGTGAAAAACGATTGGATAAGACCAAAGAGCACATGAAAGAGGTTGAGTCACTGCGACGAGAATTGGCACCGCATATTAGATTTCTTAAAAAACAAGTTGAGAAAATAGAAAAAGCTAAGGAAGTGCGTACAGAGCTTACAAACCTATATAAGGAGTTTTTTGCCCATGAGAAGCATTTGTTGGCGGCAGAGGAGAAAGATATCATGACAGGCCGTGTAGAGCCTGAAAAGGAGTATAAAGAGCTTCAAGATAAGCTTAAAAGTACTAAAGACCTCCTCGCCCACAATGACGGCACCACCAAGCTCACAGAAGGCCTTTTTGTCTTAGAGGGAAAACTACGAGACGCCCGCAATACCAAAGATGGATATTCTCGCGAGATTGGTCGATACGAGGGAGAGATATCATATATAGAACGTGCTATAGACAAAAAGAAAACATTGGCAGCACAAGAATCAGAAGAGGATTCACCCGACATCCAAGTCTCTTTAAAAGAAGTTGAAGGATTGATCAAGAAAATCAGAACTGTCTTGAATGATATCAGTGTTGGCAATTATGCCTCATTTGATGAAGCCAAGAAAGCATCGAAAGATCTTGTAACAGAATGTGAAAGTTATATCTCCGCACAAAAATCAACCCAGAAAAAAGATGATTCTCGATTTGATATTAGTGATGAGGTGGCTGAATTAAGTAATATTAAAAAATTGATCAAGGAAGTTGAAGAAAAGATTGCAGAGGCCTCAAATCACGAACAGCAAGTTCTTAAAGAGTATGAGGGTGCCAAACACAATATCGAAGCCGAAAAAGAGAAAAATGTAGAAGCTGAAAAAGAATTATTGAAGATTATGTCGCGACAACATGAACTCACTGCTGAGTTGGATAAGTTGCAGGTGCGCGAAGATGCCTATAAACAACAGAAGGATTTTTACGAGAGGGAAATGATGGAGGCCGGGGTTCTAGTCGGAGTACATGCAATCCGTTTTGATGATGTCCAGATTGACGTCAATATTGACAGGAGGGCCCAACAAGAGAAATTGCACACCGTCGAGAAGTTTAAAATTCGTCTGGAAGAATTGGGTGGAGCTGGTGATGAAGCAGTACTGAAAGAGTTCACCGAGACTGAAGAGCGAGACTTGTTTTTATTAAAAGAATTGGAAGATTTAACAAAGTCTATGGCTGATCTTGAGGTTCTGATCACTGATGTGACCGCTCAACTGAAAACCATGTTCGATGAAGGTGTTGGGAAGATCAATAAAGAATTTTCTGCATTTTTCAAACAGATGTTTGGAGGAGGAGAGGCAAAATTGGTAATCACCGAGGAGCGAAAAAAGAAAAGAAAACTGACTGATATTGAAGACGAAGACGGTGATATGGAATCAGCTGATGATGAAGAGTCTCCGATAGAGATCGGTATTGATGTGTATGTGTCGTTGCCTCATAAAAAGTTGAAAGGCTTGTCTATGCTTTCAGGAGGTGAACGAGCTCTAACTTCTATCGCGCTGTTGTTTGCGATGAGTCAAGTAAATCCACCACCATTTATCATTCTTGATGAGACTGACGCTGCGCTTGATGAGGCAAACTCAAGACGATATGGAGATATGATTGAGTTGTTGTCTAAACACTCACAGCTTATCTTGGTAACACACAATCGAGAAACAATGTCACGAGCTGGAGTGTTGTACGGAGTAACTATGGGCAATACAGGGCACTCACAACTTCTGTCTATCAGTTTTGATGAGGCGGCAGCGGTGGCAAAATAAAATTCGTTTTTTCTTTCCGTGCGAATTTAGTAGTACGCTTCGCGTCTGGCAGTCATAGAAAAAAGACCGGTCCGCAGTGGTATTCTGCGGCCGGTGTTGTTGTTGGGATGGATGGTAGGTTAGTCGGTGGTCAGTCTTGTTGAGGTTATAAGCACGCCCATGCCTTGCAGTGCCGCCTGTAAAGCGGTGTCTCGGCCCTTAGCCTCCTGCAGCTGGTCTCGGTTCATGGTGAATACGAGTCTGGTGATACGTCTGTTCAAGGCGTCGATGAGGAGCTTGCGTTCCCTGGACCCATTGAAAATGTTTGTTGATGGTCCAAGTTTTGAAAAGAAAACAGCGGGTTGTTTTGGATCGTTCCTCAACTCGACCTCAAGCTGTGCCAGTACAGGTACGGTGCTTGCCGGAGTCTTTTCAAGGATGAACGGATCGCTCTTGCAGCTGAGTTCATATCTATCACCTTCACTCCAACCATCCCAAGCACAGGGCATGTGGAGTATAGGACGATCGTAACCAGTCCATTTGCCTTCACGATATGCCCAGATTGAACCATTACCCATGGGATACTCGATGAAGGCCGAGGAGAGCGACGGGAGGATGAGGCTGGCCAAGCCAGAGAACAGGCAGCTTAACCACAAGAAGGGTTTACCATTTCTCTTGTGAGTAAAATAGAAGATGGTCAGGAAAACTGGCAATGCCAGCAGAAAGAAGGCAAGACAGAGATAGATCGGATTGTGGGTTATGGCGTAATAGAGAGAAGTCAGTGTCATGGAGTGGGTGAGGTTGGATTGTTGAGGCTCAGGAATCAGGATAATTCAAAGAGCTGTCTATATATTGAATTAAAATTAGAAAATGTCAAGTAAGCCTTTGAGATGTGAAAATAAAAAACCCGGGCCGCAGCAATTGCTACGGGCGGGGTTTATTGGAACGAGGAGGTTGAGGAGACTCACTCTAGTTCCATGAGGATGGACTTGGGAGCATGTAGGCGATACCTCTCAAAGAAAACCTTTTCAAGATAGGCATCACGTGTATCGCGATCAGCAATCTCCGCCGTGGTCAGGGAGGCTTTCATTCCTGAAATCACCTCACTGATCATTGAGTCCAAGGCTTTATCTAGCCCTCGTCTTCCTTGGCCGCGTGGAAGCGAATTTAGGAAGTGCATCATGCAATCAGGATCACCGGTGCTGATGCGGAGATTGACCTGGAGATTGTGTTTTTTGCTCTGGCCGTGTTCACCAGTGACTAGGGTTATGGGAGTGTTTTTCATGTACGATACCCAGCCCATCTCATGACTAAAGCCGTCGAAGGCAAACGGCTCATGTTTGATGGGCCTCACGCACATTTGCCAGCGACCATCTTTGTCTTTGGTGTAGATCGGCTCGCCGGCGGGATATTCGATGAAGGGAGAAGTCAGGCCGAAGGCAATAATCGTCGTTAGCAGAGCGCAGACGAATGTTCGAGCCAGGGTTGCCACCAATTGTTGCCACCAGGCGTGTTCTGGATCCAGGTTTCCACGAAAGTGGTCCCAGAGCCACACAGGGATGAGAAAGATCATGCAGAGGAGGCTGAGGAGATAGAGGGGAGAAACGTAGTATTCGAAGTGTTCGATGAAGGCGGGCATATATGAGGAGTGGTTGAGGTTGTCTGCCGAAGTAAAGAGTTTGATTGTCAAAAGGGCAGCTTGTTGTGATAATACATTTAAAAAGACGAAACGTCAATGACTATAATTTAAACAAATAAAAATCCTGACGAGCGCGTAAAACGCATCTCTCGTCAGGGTTTTGTGAGGCCGGCCGAACCTACTTCTTCTCCAGTTGTTTTTGCAATATAGCTTGAACCTGCGCAAACTCCGGCCGAGTGTCTCCGGCAGCGGCATATCGCAGGCTGAAGGTGTTGGTAGCCAGCTCAACCTTGTCACCAAGGTCACCTTTTTCGTTTTTCCAGAGGTGGGTGCGATAGATCAGGGTCGTCACCGCTTTGTACACCTCTTCGAGCTTTCCTTCCTCCAGGAGGCTTATAAAGGCCTGGGGACGTTCATGTTCCGGGAGCGGTGTGGTAGCTTTGACATGGTTGTAAGCCTCAGCATAGCCATCCACGACGGTCTTCAGCATGTTCTGCCGCTTGGCTTGGACGGCCGTATTTCTCGCCTCAGACCAAGCCTTGTCAAACAGGGCCTCTTCATTTGGTTGTGGAGGTGGAGGCAGAACGGGGGCTGCAACGGTCATAATTAGCCAGACTATGCCCGTGGCGAAGGTAAAAAACAATACAGACTCGAAGAATTTTTTCATGAGAATGGGGGGGGTTAAGTTTCAAGACAATTCACACTGAACTGTTGTCAGTATAATATGTATCTTTATACCTGTTGTCAATCCTCCAGCTCCGATTATTTCAACACCTCGAAATCGACAGTCTTTAAATCAAGATCAACACCTCGTAGTTTTACTCGCAATTTGTCGCCGAGACTATATACCTTATTTGTATTTTGCCCGATGATCTTAAACGTCTTCTTATCAACTTGGAAAAAATCATCGCCGAGATCTTTCAGTCGTACCAACCCTTCGGCCAATGATTCTGGTTCTTGCAAGAAAGCACCAAAATCAGCGATACCAGAGATAGTTACTGTAAATTCTTGACCAACTCGATATGACATGTACTCCACTTGTTTGTAGCGGATACTTGATCGTTCAGCTTCAGCTGCTTTAACTTCTTGATTGGACGAACTATCACAGATCGGACCAAGTGAAGCGATAAAATCTTGTGATGGATGTTCATGAGTCAGAATCTTTTGCGTGATTCGATGCACACAGACGTCCGGATATCGTCGAATAGGGGAAGTAAAGTTTGTATAATATTCGAAAGCCAGTCCAAAGTGTCCAATGTTTACTGTTTTATAAGCAGCCTTGGCCATTGATCGTAAGATAGAGGTTTTGATTGTAGCTTCGGCCGGATGACCAGAAGTCTGTTCTAACAATTTTTGAATATCTCTGGCGTGAATCTTTTTTCCTGGATGAAAATGCAAACCGATCGCATTTACAAATATCTCAAGCTCAGCAATCTTTTCACTGTCAGGCAGGTCATGTACTCGATAGACGCCGGGAAGTTTTTTACCACCGTCTACAAATTTATTGAAAATAAATTCAGCCACTTCTTTATTGGCCAAAAGCATAAACTCTTCAATCAGTCTATTAGTTTCTTGTCGTTCTTTTTTATAGACCGATATAGGTACGCCTTTTTCGTCTAATGTAAATTTGATCTCATCACTTTCAAAATCAATAGCACCTTTTTGCTTTCGGTCAGCCGCTAAGAGACGACCATATGTTCTAAGGGAAAACAGGTCAGGGAAGACCGATGTATCTTCTTTGTCTAGTACACCTTGCGCTTCTTCATATGAAAAACGCTTATTTGAGTGAATAATAGTTTTACCAAACCATCGATTTAAGATCCGGGCTTGTGCATCCATTTCAAAAATAGCTGAGAAAGAGAACCTGTCTTCATTTGGATTCAAACTACACATACCGTTTGAGAGAATCTCGGGAAGCATAGGAATAGTTCGATCAACGAGATATACAGAAAAGGCTCGCTTACGCGCTTCTTTGTCCAACAATGTTCCTTCTCGCACAAAATGCGACACATCCGCAATGTGAATACCAATCTCTACATTGCCATTTGGTAACACTTGATATGATAAGGCGTCATCGAAGTCTTTGGCATCTGCGGGGTCGATGGTACAAGTCCAAACATTTCGTACATCACGTCGAGTCCGTAGCTCTTCAGGAGTAAGTGTGCCATGCTCTTTCACACTCCGAGCGGCGTCAGCTTCGACTTCGGGAGAATGGCCAATCTCAAAACCAGCTGAGACCACAATGGCTTCCATCTCAACATTGTGTTCACCATGTTTACCAAAAATCTTTTCAACGTGTCCATAAAAAGTTCGAGAGACTTCAGTTCGGGGATAGCCTTCGGCATTGGTAGTTTTGGTGACAGTTACTTTGGGTTCAATATTCCAGTCCAGATGAATCAAGATTTTGTCACCAACTTCTGGAGTGTCACGAGTGGCAGACTCTTTGTGAGGATGGGCACGAGACAGAGAGAATGAACAATGTAATTTTTGATTGTCTGGACGAGCGGTGATATGATCAGCTTTGATATCAGTAATAACACCGACAAAGGCTGAAGAGTTTCGTTCTATGATTTTGACAACCTTACCTTCAGTCTCGCCCCATTTATTTGGTTCGGGAAAAGTACTGATGAGCACCGTGTCATATGGCAAAGCACTTCCTGTGAACTGTACAGGAATAGTAATACTTTTTTCATCAGCTTTGTTTTCGGCTGGGATTTTTACATATCCGCCACCTTTGATATTGAATGCAATTACACCTTGAATTTGAGACATCTAGATTTACATTAATTTTTTTAAATATTCGATCAAATTATCCATAGTAATGGATTCTTGAGAGAGATTTTTCATATTTCGAACCATGACAGAGTTTTGTAGCGCTTCTCGGTGGCCGACAAGAAGGAGATAGGGAATGTTTAATTTTTCAGCATGAGCAAGTTGGGCGGAGATCTTCTCTTTTGAGATAGCGTGGTGCAAGGGAATCTTGGCGCATCGCATCATGTCCATCACTTTTAATGTTTTAAATCGGGCTTCAGGTCCAAGTTGGGCGTAGAAAAACTTGATCTCAGTATGTTTGATGACTTTGATAATCTTTGTTTGCTTTGGAATCTTCTTGAGCCCTGATATAACAACAGAGATAGTAGGAACTTCTTTTTTATTTAAGATTTTCTTACCGAGAACATCATTTCGAGTTCCAAAGATAGAAACTGAGTCTGCCCGAGTGCCTTTCTCCATGGTGTGAACATTGAAGATGATGCCACTAACAACGTCAGGGGATTCGTATAGAAATGGATTAATACGGAAATTCATGTCTAGACTCTCGATGTATTCCAATACTTCTTTAAATTCTTTTCGAGAAATCTCACTAAGATAATCGACGGGGTTTGGCACAACAACCGCCTCTACTTCACCTCCTTTCTTGGCAGCTTTGGGTTTCAATTCTACGCCTTCAAGCATTCGATATGAAGCAAACGGATCTTTTTTGGCTACACTTAAGATATTCTTAGGAATCGCTGCTGCGTGTCTTTTATAAAAATGTTGCAATTCTTTTGAGAATCTTTGGACTGACTCTTTATCACCGATAAAGTTAAGTTCCACAAGAATCTCTGCTTTACTGCCAGTCAATTCTTGAATAACACTGTATCCTGCTTCGATTGCTAGTGCGTCATAAATACTTTTTTTGGTTCCGACGATATGATAGATGTATGAATCTTTGTCGTGACTATATCCGATGTGAACAGGGAAGTTAAATGAAGAGAATGTTTTGTCCAACACACTCTTTTGAATGGCCAGTGTATCAATTATGTATGTTTTGTCTGTTTTCTTGGCAATAATTTTTTCTTCTAACTGTGTGGCATGGGGTTTATCACCAAGAGTAAATCCAAAGTGTTGCAGAGTTCGAAACACATGTGCGTGCTCATCGATGACATGTTTTTCTTTTGGTTGAGTTGTTTTTTTCATATATTTTTTGGTTTGGCTAATTGCCAGGATAAAATCCAATATCGGCAAATGGATATAGTCGTAGAAGTACTCGTCCTTGTATCTCGTCTTTAGTAATAGGTCCCCAGCTCCGTGAGTCATAGCTACCGGCTCTGTTGTCTCCCATGACAAAATATTCACCAGCTTTTAGAGTCACGCTTGCAGGCTGAGTGCTTGAGTGAGCGACGAAGGTCTCTCTCTGGGCTGTGCCGTTGACATATGTTACACCTTCTTCCACCTTCACAGTGTCTCCTGGGATGCCTATAACTCGTTTGATAAATCGATCATCAGTTCTTTCGACGATGGGAGGGTTAAAAACGATCACGTCTCCTCGTTCTGGGTCAGAAAACTTATAACTCAGCTTCTCGACGAATAAATAATCCTTATCGTGGAAGGTCTCTGTCATAGATGAGCCAGAAACACTATGAGGTTCTACGACAAACAAACGAATGGCAACGACTAAGAGGACGTAAAGGAAGAAAGTTTTCCAAGACATCTCTTTTTTCTTTTGAGGCTTAATTTCAGCCGGTTTTGTCTCTACAGGGTCCATAATTATTGCAAAATATAGCTAATACGCCTATTATAGCATATATATGCTAACCATCATAGGACTGGGAAATCCGCTTCCAGAATACACTAAAACACGCCATAACATAGGAGAACACGTAGTTTCTGCCTTTGTAAGGGGTGAAGATATACAACTCAGCCCCAAGAAGCTTTTTCTGGCTTTGATGGGTAAGGGTAAGGTAGGGACTAAGTCTGTACAGTTTGTATTGCCGCAGACATTTATGAATAATTCGGGGAAAACGGTTAAAGCCATGTACCCTGACAGTACATCTAAGGATGAGTATGAAAATATCCTGGTCATACATGACGATGTAGATATGCCTTTGGGTGTTACCAAGATCATGTTTGATAGGAATTCAGGTGGACACAAGGGGGTAGAATCGGTTAATCGAGCTTTGAAGACCAAAAAATACTATAGATTGAAGATTGGGGTAGTTCCTGCTGATAGTAAGGGAAAATTACGAAAACCGGTTGGAGAAAAGATGCAAAACTTTATAGTAGGTGCATTCAACGATGCTGAATGGACTGAACTTAAGAAAACCACAAAAAAAGTTAAAGAAATCATAGAGACTTTTGTGTCTGAGGGTCCGGCAAAGGCGATGGAGATGAGTAATCGCAGATAAATCTTCCTCACTACGAGAAAGAACAGAATAATTTATCTTGGGGCCCAATCCCAAAATAAATTTTCTTCTGCCTCAATTTTGCATCCGCAAAATCTGCGGCAAGCCTTTCTCTCCGTTCGTCAGATTTATATTAAATGCAGTCATGCAATGTATACCCCGCAAGGGGGTATAAGAAAAGCCCGAGTCACCTTTGCCAGAGGTGGTCGGGTTTTTTGACTATGAAGTCGGAGGGTCAGGGCACACTGTCTTCATCCGCCAGGAATTTGCCGCGATGGTCGAACCAGTACCTGTACCCTTTGAAAGGCCGTTGCCCGCAATCCGCACCAGCAGGATAAAAGATTGCGTAGTCTTTCTCTTCACCGGTAAACCGGAAATAGATCAGGACTCCTCCCTCAAGGGGCTGACCCTCGGTTACCGTGAATTCCCGATGAAAAGCTGGAGTTGTAGCAATCTGTGCAGGGGTCAGAACGATAACCGGGCAGCCATTGCTGTTGAATGTGTAGCGCCTGCCAAATTGCTCCAGTACCATAAGGAGACCGGTGATGATGCAGAGACGATCGTAGTCTTCGCCGTCAAAACGAATCTTCAGGACTGTCTCGTAAGGCCACATTAGCGCTCCAATGTTGGTGAGCGTGAATGGTCTGTTCTGAAGTCCTGGAGCGGCTTGGATTACATCCTGGCTTAGGTGTCGGCCGATATGGGCGATGTATTCGTGTGATTCCATGGGGTTTGGTTGGGTGGTGGGTTAAGTGCTACCAGAGTCGTATCTGGTGTGTTAAATATATATCCCAGAATCGCCCAAATTGCAAAAACCCCTGCCTTCTGTGGCTGCCGTTGGCGTAGCCAACTACTAAATTTGCACGGAAATTCGTACTCAACAGAAAAACACCATTCACGATAGAATGGTGTTTTTTGTTTCCGTGCGAATTTTCTATTTCTTCTCCACCAAATGCAATGTCATCCGCTGTTCACGAGGCTCAAACATATTGATCTTGAATGTATAACTTTTTCCGATTTCGATCTTTTCTTTCATCTTAGCTTCGTTGCCAAATTCTGAGATGTGAACTAGACCTGAAACCCCTTCCTCGATACTTGCAAGCGCACCGTGTCGGTTGAACTTGATAATAACTCCTGTAACTTCGTCATCTTTCTTATATTTAGCAGCTGCAAGTTTCCAAGGGTTATCTTTTCGTGCTTTTAGTGATAGAGAGACTTTACCGTCTTTAACATCGATGATCCGGGCTTTTACAGCATCACCGGCCTTAAAGATAGTTCGTGGATCCTCTACAAGTCCCCAGTCGAGCTCTGAGATGTGGGCCAAGCCTTCAAGTTCATCGTTGATCTTGATAAATACTCCGAAGTCTACTGTTCCTGTAACAACTCCGTCAACGTCATCGCCAATAGAATACTTACTACTCATTTCAAGCGCTCGGGCATTTGTACCTTTGCCTCCTGAAGTTGTTGCGCCATCAATACCTTTTTCTGAGAAGATAAGCTTACCTTCTTTTGAATCAGCGGTGATGATACTTAGAGAAATCTTTTGTCCGATAAGTTTTTTAAGCTCATCTTGGATTCGGTCTTTATTGCCGTCTTCTACCTTAGGGTAATGCTCAGGTTTAAGTTGAGATGCAGGAAGGAATCCGTGAATGCCTTGCCATACAACCATCAATCCTCCCTTGTTAGCGTCTTGTATAGCCACATCAAATATAGTCTTATCGATGACAGCTTGTTCAGCTTCTTTCCAGATAAGAGCTTGCTTGGCTTCTTTTAGAGATAGTTCAATATATCCTTCTGCCTCATCAAAGCCACAAACTTTGGCTGTGATAAGATCTCCTTCATTTACCTTGCGAATAATATCGCGAGCGATCATGAATTCTTTACCGAAGATAACTCCAGTTCCGAACGGAGATAGATCTACAAACAATCTACTCTTATGCATGATTATCACTTTTCCTTCAATATCGTCACCGATCTTGGGAGGATTTGGGATATCTGCAAATTGAGCAGACATAGTAATGTTAATTTTTTCTTCTGTTTTTTCCATAAAATATTAGCTGTAAAGTGGTCGTTTCGAACTGGGAGTGGGGAAGAAACGGGTTACACGATGCAGGGATTTGAATAAATGTAAGTAAATTATTTAACGTGAACTACTTTTTTCACTTTGACCTTGTTGTCGATTTGAACTTTTCGCTTTGTCCCAAAAGTTACAACACCTTCTTTTACTGCATACAGAGTGTGGTCTTTACCCATCTTCACTCCTTGTCCAGCTAGGATTTTGCTACCGCGTTGTCGGACGATAATCATACCTGAAGAAGCTTTTTCTCCACCGTATAGTTTAACGCCCAGATACTTTGGCTGCGAATCCTTAAGGTTTTTTGACGAACCGGCCGCCTTTTTTGTTGCCATGGCTAATGTTGATTAATAATTAATAAATTCTTTACCGTTTGTTTTGTAAATCTTTAACACGAATGTGATATAGATGTTAGATGAGTATATATCACTTTATTGAAAAAATCAATAAGGACGGGCGTAAAATAGCCTTTTCAATCTGGAAGGGAAAGATGATGGTTTTAATGCTCCTGATCTTAGTAGCCAGTCAGGTAGGGTTGTGGGTAGTGGTTATTGAGTGGGTGGTATAAATAAAAAAGGGCCTCGGGAAGAAGCGTGGATTGTAGCTGCGATGCCGAGGGGCGACCAGTGCCCGTTCCTCCGCAGGTGGATCCTTCTTCTTCCGAGGCTGTCCTTCTCTTCAAGTTGGCAAAGAGTTGCCTATTGCACCGGGGGACGGGCAAAGCTCGAGTAGCGACAAATAACATAATATCTAAATCATCCTTTATTGTCAACGATTTTAAGATCTGAAAATAAAAAACATCCCGGCAGTGAGGAATGGTTGTCCGTGTGTGTGGACTGTGCTCGCACCCAATGCGTGCCTCTGCGTTGTCGCAGTAACTAAACGCTCTCTGCCGGGACGATCGGTTGGTTCTCTTCCGCCAAAAGGCCAGCCCCCTCGAAAGTCTGGTTGGGGGACAGAAGAACGGGTTCCAGATGGTCTAAGTGTACCTAGAAAATGAGTATAAGTCAACCACATGAAGCCTTCATGAAAAATGCTCATTTTCATCCAAAATTCACCCACACCCATGTTTCCTAAAAACCCTTATTTACCAACGTATAATCAGAAAAAGTGAAGTCTGTGACTTGCTTTTTGGACCCCGATATGCTATGATACCTCCTGTCACTGTAAGAGTGGCTATTTCATTTGTGCAACATGAAAATCTTTTTAGAGCGCTTCCACCCAGAGCTATCGTCTTACGTAGCACCCTGATTGAAGCATTTCAGACACTGGTAAAAGATTTTCATAGATTACAAGTTTAGAACAAGCTTATTTTACAAATTGCAAGTATCGGTTTCGCAGCATTGTTATCAGGTTCAGCCATTGTTTTACCTGACAACTCGACAGCTACGAACCAAAATCCTTCTACGGCCCCTGTGGTTGTAGAAGCCCCAAGTTCATTAAATTCAAATGATGGAGTTCAACAGGCTGTAGCGAGAAAATTCTCTACAAGTCACATTCTCTATCGTATTGCGTTTTGTGAATCAACATACGCGCAATACGACCGAAACGGTAACGTTCTACGGGGAGTAGTCAACTCGAAAGATGTTGGTGTCTTCCAGATCAATGAGCGATACCATAAAGCGAATGCTGAACGAATGGGAATAGACCTCTATACACCTGAAGGTAACCTGGAATATGCAGAGTATCTGTACAACAGAGACGGTGCACGACCATGGTCATCTTCGAAACCTTGTTGGGGACGATATCTAGTTGCATCTAATAACTAGAAACAAAAAAGCACTTGCTCTCGGGCCGGTGCTTTTTGTTATGCTTTGGGCTGGACTAGGCGAGGGGATGATATTTAACATATTCCTTATAATCCAGTTCTGGTTTCCCCTCCGGAGTAACTCTTAGTATCTCAGCCCCATTCATGTCTTTGATCTTTACTCGCTTACCATTATTCATGAAAAATATACCTGGCCACAGTTTATAGGCTTGGAATTTTAAATAGATGTCAGCAATAGAATCAGTCAGAGGGTGTACTTCAGCATCTGCCTTGTCGATAAATTTTACAATAGTAGCTTTGTCATGATCTTGCTCGCGAGGAGTGACATTGCCAGTGAGGTATTCAGGCAGAACATGTGCTAGGAGTTCAGCACTTTTTTTGGCCAAAATCTCATACAATTGATCGATGGGAAGAGGCCAGATAGTTTCGTCTATAAAAACAGGTTCTTGGGCTATGATAGGACCGTGATCCATCAGCGCATCGATCTTGATCAAGGTGACTCCTGTTTTGGGGTTATTATTTAAAATAGTTGCATGTACTGGAGTTGGTCCACGATATTCAGGAAGGAGAGAAGGGTGAATATTTATAAAACCAGTAGGGGAAAGGTCGAGTAGGATCTGTGGTAACATTTTTCCATAATCAGCGATCACAACACCTTCGGCCCCATCGATAATTTTTCTTAATTCAGTCATACTTTCTTCGCTTTTAAGTTTGGCTGGCTGAAAGATTGGAATATCATTCTCTTCAGCAAATATTTTTACTCGGGGTGGAGTCATGATCTGATGTCGGCCGGAAGGTTTGTCAGGAGAGGTCACAATATAAGAGGGAAGGAAGTTAAGGGTTTTGAGATGGTTGAGCAGAGGTTCGGCAAAATAACCAGTGCCGAAGAAGATGTAGGTGGGATTTTTAAGACTCATACAACCAATATATCACACAGTTGACACGATTTTTAGATGTGTTAGATTAGAGGTGTGGCTGGGGAGCACGGACTTGTTCAAGGTCTTTGCCGCGAGAAGCTCCCGCAGGGCGTCTTACAGGCTCACTCTGACTCTACCGTGCCCCCAGCCAGCCCTTTAGCCCTTTCCGGTCCTTATGGACCAATCGATCCCAGTATATCTACAACTCGCTTATGTAAGCTTTGTTTGTAAGATCTTAGGGGTCTTTTTTTATTGCCCGGGTGTGATTTTTGGCCTTGGTCTTGGGGGGGTTGCTTTTTGACTAAAACATGGTATAATATAGCCTGTAGTCAGGAAATGAACCTGATCTGCACAACCCTTGAACTAAAACCTAAAAAGATGCAACTACTCGTCTCTCTCACCATCCTTGCCATTTCCATCATTGTTACCTACCAGGTGGCGAGCAAGCGTGCGACCAGGAAATGCTACGGGTCCTTGATGCCCGCGAACCGGTTCGCCAAGACCTTCCCAAACCGCCGGTTTGACGTCAGATCCATTGTCGAGGAGTCTATCTCCGCCGGACACCTGATCAGAATCCGGTTCGACAGGGAACGTGATGACCGCTTCATGCGCGCCACAGGGTTCCACCCTGTCGCCGGTGAGCACTACCGGTTCGACAAGCGCAGGAAACAATTCGTGCGCTGCTAGTGATCACAGCACTCTCTGTGAAAAACCCTCACATCCTGAAAAAGGCTCTGTGGGGGATTTATTTTACCTTGATTTTATACATAAAACATGGCATGGTTTATAGGTACCAGAGGAAAAGACTCCTCTGGCAGACACCTTGAAACTAAACCTCCAAATCCGATAAAACCTATGTGGGAAATCATCAAAAATAGTCCGTACGCCGCGCTTCTTGTGCTGAGCGGCATCCTTGTTCTCGTAGGAGTAATTTTCTACGATTATAAATATCCAAACAAAGAAATTCTGACCAACATGAGTCCTAGGGGGTTTATCCTTGGAGTGCTCGCCATCGGCGGCCCCGTCCTAATAGGCACGTTGTGGTCAGCCACAGATTACAAAAAACTGCTAGAAGTCGAGGGGCGGGCCATCTACAAGAAAACCGAAGACAAACGCCAGGCAGAGATCGCTCTCGACAAAGCCCTCTTCCTTATCAATGGACCGCCACCTCCTCCGCGCATCGTCCCAACACGGCCCGAACAGCCGCAAACTCCACCAAAAGGAATGAAACCCAACACGTGGAACTGTGCTTTTGATGGGCAGGTTGTGGATAAGATCGGCGTATTCCGCTCAACTGAAGAATTTGTGCTTACTGTCGAACACCCAACACTCGGCAAGCTCAGGCTCAAAGGCGGAGAGCGTTATGATCAACCTCCGGACAAAGAAATTCGGAAGCAATACCCCGACCTCCGAGTCTTCGTGATCGAAGGGGAGGTGTTTGATCCCAACAAGAGCACCATCGGCACCTTCACCTTGGTCGACAAGTCCTGGGAATCAGGATACGGCCAAGACCTGCGAGGGACACTGTCTCTCGACGGTAAGGAGGACAATCCAATCAGGTTACGGGTATTATTCCCGTGACAACAGCTCGGTGGCAAAAGGTTCAACCCCTTCGCCACTGGGTTTTTTTTATTGTATTTACAGTTAACTTGTTGTATTGTATAAACCGAACCTGAGAGAACGTTCTCTTGGTCCCTTGAACATTAACCCCCCCTATCACCATGAACACTTTTGCACTCTCACTTAGCGAAATCGTTGACAATTCTGGATACTTGGTCACCGCTGCCATTATTGGACTGCTCGCCGTCATCATCATCTGCCTCATCGTCTACCGGTGCGGTCGTGAAGATGGACTGCGGGCCTATGCTGGTCAGGTAATCACGCCGCTCTTGGCTCAAAAGTATTTCCTCGGCCAGACTTTCGCCGTTGACAGCGGAGCCGGATATGAATGTTGCCTCATCTTCAAAAGCCTCGATCGGAATCCTCGCCGCTATGTCGGCTCACAGCCGTTCACCTCCACGCCCGGCAAAATGTATTGCTTTGATCTGGAAGGTCACATCATCGAATGGTTTCCGGTCGATGGACAGAAGCTGTAATACGTCCCAAGATCCCATTCCCCAACAAGGTCTGTCATGTCAAAGTGGCAGCCCTTTTCTCTTTGCCTCGCCGGAGTTTACGCAGGCGGATTATTTTCCTTCTTCTTCCGGCTCTAACCATTCCACCTCCTTGGCCTTATCTATAAATAAATGTCCTTCCAAATGATCACATTCATGTTGAAAAATGTGTGCGAGTAGCCCACCTGCGCCACGAGTATGTTTTTCGCCATGTTCATCGGTGTATTCCAAAGTCACATGAGTCGATCTGTATACTTTTCCATAATACCAACGCACTGAAAGACAACCTTCGCCACTCATCCATTTTTTAGTCTTTGAAGCTTTAACAATTTTTGGGTTAATACAAACAAGATCTTGAATATTTTTTAAGGCATTAAGGTCAATCACTTCACCAGCGCCAGCTTTTTTGCGAGCTAACACTCGTTTGGCAACGAGAAAAATACGTACACCGTGACCAACTTGTGGGGCTGCTAGACCAACACCGTCACTAATCGCATCCAAGGTCTCTTTCATGTCGGCAATCAATTTTTGAATAGGAGCACTCTTAATCTGCGCCAAGGTCAGTGCTTTGGCGGGTGTTTCAAGGATAGGATCACCTTTCTCTACGATTGCTAATTGAGTCATTATTAAAAGTACTATACTATATGAAATTTGTTCTGTCGACTTCGACGATCACACTACTTGGCAATGATTTGAGATATGGATATATCATTGAGTTTGGCCACTCACCAGGTTTGAAAAACATATGCAACACTTTTCGATCGAATCGCTCAGTTTTCTGCACCGAGACATATTTTTTCAAATACATATATATAGTATCGGTATTGAGTTTTGAATGAAGTTGAACGTGGGTACCAAATGGAGGTTGATGAAGTTCTTCAGTACTGGTTCGTATAGATTCGATGAGGGGTTTCCAGTTTTTATTTTCCACAGCTTTCCACAGTGGATGCTTCGGATTGCGAGTTTGAATCAATACGTCTTTGGTTGTGCGTTCCATCAAGGTATATACAACCCGTGCTGCATCAAACTCCGCGGTTCTACTTGGTAGAGCAAGCAGACTCTCGAGAGAAACGATCGCGCTGTAGTCAAACGTTTGAGATTGAGACTGGGTTAACATCAGCTCGGTGCCGATGTAGATAGTGGCAGCATCTTTATTTTTCAAGACTTTAGCGGCGGAACTTTTGGTTTGATTGTTGCTGTCGATGATTATGATAGGGAGGTCGGTGATGGTTGCGAGTTCTTCTCTGACTACTTCAGTACTCGTGCCAAGAGGAGTAAGATTCCAACTCCCACAAACAGCACAGGTTCTATTGGTTGTTTCTGAGGTATTGCAGGTGTCGCAAATATACATTTTCTCTCCGGTGTCAGTTCGCTCTCGTAAACGAAATGGTTTTTTACAAGTCGGGCAGGAGAAAACAGTGTTGCAGTCTCCGCAAACTGTTTGTGCGCTGAAACCTTTTCGTACCGTATATAGAAGAATTGACTCTTTTTTCTTTTCGCAGTGCTTTATGAGAGACAACAGCTCTGGTGAAAAGTGTTTTAGGTTTAATTTGTGGTTTTCTTTAGATTTTATTTTGGCCTTGCCTGATTCGGTCAGGTCAATCATGTGGAGTTTTGGCTTTTCAGAGATGGTGTAGTTCAATTTTCCTTTGACCTCTTCTCTATATATAGGCAAGAGGGTGTCACTTTCTATCAGTTGTATGTGTTTTCGTTTGCAGAATGAGCGGATAAAGAATCGAACATCGAAATCTTTGCGCATGTGGCGATAATATTCTGAGGAAGCTAGTTCGAGTATGCAAATAGGCTGGTCGGCCTGATCGAGTTTGTATGAGTCGATAGGTAGAATAATATTTTTTAGGTCTTGAGCTTTGAGATAGGACGCGTGAGTCTTGATAGGCGAGAGAATAAACGTGTTGTCGGTGACGATTTCTTTGATTTTATCGATGCGCATAGATGTTGGCTCTTGAATATATTGTGTGGTGTGAGTGCTTTTTGCCACTGTGTGAGGTTGGGGCTCAAGATCCTCAATTTTTTCTAAAATATTCTTAGGGACAAGTTCGGCAAAAACTTCCCCAAACGGTTTGCAATAATATTGAGATGTATCGAGGACAGCTAGGATAAACTCTCGACTAAAATACTCAGTTTTGATGATCTGATCGATTTTTTTTATAACAAATGTTTGTGACTTTATATATTCTTTAGCTTCATGAATAGGAATAATCGAGTCCACGACCGCCCAGATATTACGGTTCTGAACTTTGACCTGAATAACCTCTCCAACCTGACATGATTCCTTAGTCCAATACGTCAATGTATCGGCAAAAGTTTTTTTGAGAATGGGGAATACGGTGATGCAGTGCATAAAACTTTATGTATAAGGCCATTATATAGTAATATATAGGCATATGACAGATTTCGTAAAAGCACTTTCTGATGCGCTATCTTTCGACATTTTCACCGATGCGGACAATATTTTGGCTATTCATAGTCAGGATTCAAGTGTTTTCAATCGTGTTCCTACTGGCGTGCTGTATCCACGAACTGTTCAGGATATTCAGACTATTGTGAAGTTGGCCACCAAGTATCGAGTCAATCTATCGGTTCGGGCAGGAGGAACCTGTATGAGTGGAGGGTCGTTGACCGAGGGGTATATCTTGAATCTTACAAAAAACTTTAAGAATATTTCAGTAAATCCATATGCTAAATCGGCTGAAGTAGATGCAGGCGTGTTTTATCGTGATTTGGAGGCAGAAATGATGAAACACAATCTGGTGTTTGCTGCCTATCCATCGTCGAAAGATGTGTGTGGTATTGGGGGTATGCTAGGAAATAATGCATCTGGAGAAAAGAGTATTCGTCACGGTGCGACCATAGACAATATATATTCTGTCGACGTGGTTTTGTTTGATGGTGAGCTGTATACGTTTGAAGAAGTGAGTCAAATAGAATTTGCCAAACTGACCAAATCTCAAACCACCCTTGGACATGTGTGCCGACATTTATTGGATATTTATAAGCAATATGAAAAACATTATGCCGAAGCGGTTGGAGATGTAAAAAAAGCTGCTTCTGGATACAGACTGGAAAAGATTTACAATCCCAAAACAAAGACCTGGAACCTGGCCAAATTATTTATCGGTGCACAAGCGACGCTTGGTATCATTGTGAGCGCGCGGTTAAAGCTGGTTGAGGTTTCATTGTATAGACGGACCTTGATTATCCCCATTCACAATCTGTCACAATTGCCGGCGATCTTGAAGACGATCATGGGTTTCAATCCTGAATCGGTGGAGACATTTGATAAAAATACGTATATGCAGGCAAAAAAATTTTTGCCTGAGGAAACATTGCATATCAGAGAATTTTTTACTCCTGATGTTGAGTTGATCGTGATCGCAGAGTTCAGTGAAAGCACACAAGCAGATACTGACAGTCGAGCGCATGCGGTAACGGAGGGGTTAAAGTTTTTGACTGATAAGGTTTTCTATACCAATGATCCTGTGATTATCAACTCAGCATGGGCAGTGCGTAGATCAGCCTTTCGAGTTTTGCGAGATGCAACGTATGACACACCTCATAAACGGGCGGTGCCGTGTATTGAAGACATCATCGTACCGATTACGAAGTACGACGTGTTTATTCCGGAGCTCATGGCGATTTTGAAGAAATATAATATTGAATATGGATATCACGGGCATATCGGGGATGGGGCTTTGAGGGTGATTCCGATTATCGATTTTTCTGATAAACAAAAGGCGGTGGATACTATAAATGATGTGATGGTGGACGTGTTTGCGTTGGTGAAGATGTTGAAGGGAAATACCTCTGCTGACCATGGGGATGGGTTGATCAGAACGCCGTTCTTACGGGATTTTTATGGTGACGCGTTGTATAAGGGGGTGGTGATCGGGATTAAGAGGTTGTTTGATCCAGCTGGGATTTTTAACAATGATAAGAAGGTTGGGGTCCAGGTGGGGGATTGGGTGGGGTGGGTACGGTAAAAATAGAAGAAATAGAAGAGTACGTTGGATAAGATGACTTATATAAATCACAACACAGAAACCCAAAATCTCAATAGTGATTTGTTTGCGTCTTGAGTTTTTCTTATGTTATCATTTGTGCATCCTCGCTCAGTTCTTGATAGGTTCTGAGCTTAATACGGAGGTGCACAAATGATAATATTCCTGTACAAACAAATTCACAGCTAGAAAATTTTGCACAGTGGATAGGGCAAGATGAATAAAATCATTATGTCCTAGCTATCACTAGGATTAGATGACGGCATAGGAAAACCTATATCGGAATCTTGTCTATCATTGTGCTAAGTATTGTAGCTGTGTTTTTTCTGAATATCAGAAGTTTCCCTGCATACGGTTACGGTGTGAAAGCATCTCTTGTCGTCAGAGAGAGAAAAACATTAGATAGAGTTAAGGCGTACCCAAAGCTGACCATGGTTGAATTCCGAGCATCGTTCGTTCATTACCGATCCAAGAAACGAATTTACGCAAGTAAATACGATAAAAAAGGGTTTCCAATGAAAGGACTGAAAAAGAAAAACAAGACTACAGCAGTTGCCGCAGTCTAGCTTTAAGGAAAGAGGTTGAGTGAATCCTGCACAGGGCCGCTCAGCCTTTTTCTGTTATATAAACATTATATGACCATTCACACGATCATACAATGTGTTGAGAGACACTGTACATGCCGCACGTAGATCTGTCAAATTAGTTCATCTATAAAATACGAAACACAATCCAACCCTTTTCATAATTATGAAGTGTTAAAACCTTTTCTCTGATATAATCCCTACTATACCATGACAGAAAAAACATCGAATAAGAATCTACATACAGCAGGCAAAGCAAAGAAAGACGAATTTTATACGCAGCTCACTGATATTGAGAAAGAACTTAAGCATCATAAAGATCAATTTCGTAATAAGGTGGTCTTTTGTAATTGTGATGATCCGAAAGAAAGCAATTTCGTTAAATATTTCAGTAGAAATTTTGAACACCTTGGACTTAAGAAGCTGATCGCAACCCATTACAAAGATGCTACCTTGTTTACTTTAGACTCGCCGTATAAGTTGGTGTATACTGGCGACAAAAATGGTAATAGAATGCCTGATCCGAGTGAGTTTATGACTGAGATGATTGGTACTGGTGATTTTCGAAGTGAAGAGTGTATTGAACTCTTAAAAGAGGCTGACATAGTTGTAACCAACCCACCGTTCTCGTTGTTTCGAGAGTATCTTTCGCAGTTGGTCGAGTTTGATAAGAAATTTTTGATTATTGGAAATGTTAATGCTATTACATACAAGGAATGCTTTAAACTTATTAAAGATGGTGGGATGTGGTTAGGAGCAAGTATCCATAGTGGGGATAGAGAGTTTCGTGTGCCTGAGGATTATCCTCTTAATGCAGCAGGTTCAAGAATTGATGCTGAAGGCAATAAATATATTCGAGTTAAAGGTGTTCGGTGGTTTACAAACCTCGATTATGATGCTCGGCATGAAACACTGGTTCTATATAAAAGATATTCACCAGAAGAGTATCCAAAATATGATAATTATGACGCAATAAACGTAAACAAAACTGCAGATATTCCACTGGACTACTATGGTGCAATAGGGGTACCAATTACTTTCTTGGATAAATACAATCCTGAACAGTTTGAAATTATAAAATTTAGAAAAGGGGACAATGAAAAGGATTTAGTGATAAATGGAAAATCTCCATATTTTAGAATAATAATTAAAAAAATAATATGAAAATTGAACTTAATAGAATTTCTATACGTGATGTGATAGCAGGCTATAAGGATAGTGCTGAAGAAGGTGTCGTTGCCTTTAAAGGCAAACTAGATATTAGACCTAAATACCAACGTGAGTTTGTGTATAGAGGAGACCAGCGAGACGCAGTTATTCACACTGTTAAAAACAGTTTTCCACTAAATGTAATGTATTGGGTTGAGACCGAGGATGGTAGTTATGAGGTTTTGGATGGTCAGCAGCGGACTATTAGTATTGGACAATATGTGAACGGGGATTTTTCGCTTAATGATCGCTTTTTTCATAATTTAACTGATGAAGAGCAAGAACAAATTTTGAATTACGAACTAATGATCTATTTTTGTGAAGGAACAGATAAAGAAAAGTTAGATTGGTTTAAAATTATTAATATTGCCGGAGAAAAATTAACTGAGCAGGAATTACGTAATGCTGTATATACCGGTCCATGGCTATCCGATGCTAAACTTAAGTTTAGCAAAACAAATTGCGCGGCCTACCTTCTTGCAAATGACGGCGGGTCACTTCTCAAAGGTTCTCCAATCAGACAGGACTATCTAGAGACAGCTCTGTCTTGGATTAATAATGAGGCGATCGCAGATTACATGGCAAAGCATCAGCATGATGCTGATGCAAATGAATTGTGGAATTACTTTCAAGAGGTTGTTATTTGGACACGTAGAACCTTTTCAAACTATCGAAAAGAGATGGTAAATGTAAACTGGGGCGAACTCTATAATCAATTTAAAGATGAGAAATATGTTGTTGACGAATTAGAGAATGAAATTTCTCAATTAATGCAAGATGAGGATGTAACAAAAAAATCAGGTATTTATTCTTTTGTTTTAACACGGGCTGAGAAATATTTATCAATACGCGCGTTCAATGAGAAGATGAAACGTGAGGTTTACGAAAGACAAAAAGGAAATTGTGTGAAGTGTAAGAAACACTTTGACATTGATGAGATGGAGGCTGACCATATAACGCCTTGGCATGAAG
>JBDKKY010000005.1:0-38962 GCA_039795875.1 Candidatus Parcubacteria bacterium
CTCTGGTGTATTCAAAACAACACTCCACCAATGTCTCTAATCGTTCTTTAACAACAGGGTCTGATTCTGCCTGTGCTTTGTGTGCCTCTAAGTCGATAGGTGAAGGTTGTAGTTTCATATCTACAATCTCGGAAAACTCTTTCAAATCCATTGGGGTGATTTCTTCTTTCATACTACATTATATATGCGTTTCAATCTCTAAAGTCAAATTTTGGAAAATAGCTCTTAAAATGATACACTCCAACCATTGCAAGCATAGCTCAGTTGGTAGAGCAGTCGTCTTATACACGACCGGTCCTTGGTTCGAATCCAAGTGTTTGCACAACAAATATTCGTCCTCCTCAACTTTCGCACACAAGACAAGGTGAAATATACATAAAAACAACCCCGCCTGCCGCAGCCTTCAGAAGAGGACTACAGTAAGACGGGATAGTGTCAGTCGGGGGCATTGGCAAGTCTGTGGGCACGCAACATGCCGAGCACCAACTCTTTGCCGTTTACGACGCCCAGCTTGCTTTGCAACCAGGTTGCCAAGGCTCCGGCCGGAATATTGGTGGCGCCTTCGTCTATCCTACGTCGGAGTTCTTGTACCATTGCTTCATCATCGCCTACAACAGCTTTTGGATCAGCGCCCGAGGTAGCGTAACCCAAGATATCGGGTGGAATGTTCATGAGAGTGAGGGGGTTGAGGTTCAGACCTGAATATAACACCCTATCTATTCCATATGCAACACCTCACTTTCTTTTAGCCTTTGCTTCATGTGAGGCTCCATCAATCCTTGCTCTATAACCTTTGTTGCCTCAGTCCGTGCCGCCTCCACCATTCGCAGATTTTTGATAGCCTCCATACCAATATCAGACAATCCCCATTGTTTATCTCCATACAGATCTCCAGCTCCGCGCATCTTTAGATCGAGTTCAGCCAGCTCAAAACCATTCTTAGCATTTTTCAGCGCCTGCAAACGCTCTACGGTCTTCGCGCCAGTAGTTTGAGTACAAAGATAACAATAGGCCTGATGATTTCCTCTGATCACACGTCCGCGCAACTGATGCAATTGAGATAAACCAAAACGATCAGAGCCTTCGATAGCTATCACGGTTGCATTTGGAACATTCACACCAACTTCAACAACAGATGTTGCAACCAATACATCTATTTTATGATCCAACAAATCTTTCATAGTCTTATCTTTTTCTGCTGGTTTCATTTTGCTGTGCAAGATTCCGATTCGCCAACCTTTGAGTTCGTATTCAGCCAAACGTTTAGCCTCGGCTTGTACTGATCTTAAGTTCAATGTGCTCATGAGATCTGGATCAGGATCGGCGATACGTGCGCAAATAACATAGGCTTGTCGTCCAGCTGCTAATTCTCCTTTCATATGTGTGTACATCGCGGCGCGCTTACTTTCGGGGATTATCTCTGTGATGATTAGCTTTCGTCCACTCGGCATCTGATCAACAACAGAGAGGTCAAGGTCTCCATATATAGTGAGAGCCAATGTCCGAGGAATAGGGGTGGCTGTCATAGAAAGTAGATGGGGTGTTTGTACAATCTGTGGTCCTGTCGGATTCCTTTTATTATCAATATAGGCAACCTTCTTACTTACGCGCAAAGAATCTTTTTTAGCCCGAGCTTTTTTCTCTTCGTCTGATACTAAGTGTTTTTGTGCCAGTTTTTGTCTCTGTTTTGTACCAAAACGATGCTGCTCATCAATGATCACAAAAGCCAAGTCTTTGAAAACGACAGACTTCTGAATCAGAGCATGTGTGCCGATGACGATAGAGATATCACCCGAAGCAATCCATTTTAAAAGCTGATTTTTTGAAATATCTGTACCAAACTTATTTGTTGCTAACGCACTTTTTGATGGAAATTTTTTGCATCCTGTACCAGTCAGTAGGCCTATATTTACAGGCAGGCTTTTAAATAATTTTACAAATGATTCATAGTGCTGTTTTGCCAGAATCTCAGTCGGAGCCATATAGGCAACTTGTAACCGAGAGTTAGTCTGATCACCAGCCCGCATGCTTTTAAGACGAGACGAGATGATCGCATATGACGCAGCCGCCGCCACCGCAGTTTTTCCAGAACCCACATCTCCTTCGAGTAGACGTGACATTGGATGACCACTTTTAAGGTCGGTGATGATAGACTCGACTGCTCGTTGCTGAGCATCAGTCAGATCAAAATCAAGATGTTTTCTAAATTCGTCAAGTGAATTGTCAAGATTTATAAATGTGTATGCGCTGGCAGTTTTTGCTTCACGTTTTCGTTCGGCATTTCCAAGTTGTATGTAAAATATTTCTTCAAATGAAAATCTTTTTTTAGCAGCCTCGGCGTCAGATTCTTTTTTAGGGTTGTGAATCCAGATCAGAGCGGTTTGTAGAGAAGGAAGTTTGTACTGAGTTTGGATGTGCTCGGGAATGGGGTCTGGCATTTTTGCAAAATCAGGATGAGAAAATATTCTTTTAATCATGTGATGAATAGACAGAGAAGAGATCCCTTTGCTTTCACGATATATAGGAAGATAGAGGGCTTCTTTTGTTTCGCCAAATAGATTGGTGCCGGTAACCAGAGGTTGTTCAGAGGTTTTCTCAATATTTGGATTGGTCATTGTTTGTTTGCCAGGCTCACCTTTTATTATTCCACTGACTTTTACTGTATCACCGTCTTTAAACATTTTTCCAATGTAGATCTGATTGAACCAGATCAGTCTGACTTTACCTGATTCATCAACAAGTAAGGCACTGGTGTTTGGAATCTTAGTTTTAAACGTACGACCGGTTTCTACTTTTACCAATCGACCAAAAAGAGTGACCGATGTGTCTGCGTCAGCGTCTTTTATATATGAGGCACTGAAGTTATCACCGTATCGAACAGGAAAATGATATAACACATCGCCGACAGTTTTAAGATGAAGTTTGTGGAGCGCTGTGATCTGAGGTTTAGTTAGACGACAGATTTTTTCGATAGGAATTTTGGAAAATGAGACTAGGTCCATGGGGGAAGTATAGCATGATGATCTAGGGTGATGATGTGCTAAAATTATCCCAATGCCTAGAAAACACCTCATTTGGATATTAATGACAATTGGCACATATGTTGGAAGTTGGATTCCGAGCCTGTGGGATGCAGGTGCCTTTTCTATGGCCGGAGTCTTGTTGGGCGCCGTTGGCGGAATCTCTGGAATTTGGTTGGCGATAAAGATAAGTGAATAATCCGCCTTCACTACGTTCCGGTGAGATGAAATAAAAACACTCCTCAGTTGGTCAGACTGAAGAGTCGCTTTGCGACACGGTGTCACTTCTTATTTGTTGGTTGGGCACACAATACCTGGAAATAGGTGTTTGTGGTAGTGGATAGACGGCAGGGGGTCTGGTGACCGTCCTTGCAATTTACCGCTGTAAAGAAGTGGGTGTCAAATTCGCCATCTACCTCGAACACGGTCAGGTGTCCTCGGAGTTTACGAATCTCTGGTCGGCTGAGCAGCTCTGTTACTTGAGTTGCAGCCGAATGCTTTTTCCCTGAGCCGAAGAGTTTTTTCACATCTGCGGCGCTTATTTCCAGGTCGCCCTCGGTCTCTACCTCGACGACATAGTAATCTTCACCGCCGGCGGTGAATAAGACAGGCCCTGGAGATAACGTGGGTGGTGGGTGTTTGTTAACGGTTGCTGCGCTCATCGGGTTTTTTTTGGGGGTGCAATGGCCTATGTTGGCCAACTTCATGATGTCATAGTGTATAAAATAGTCAATAATATTAAAAAAAGGCGGCCGCCCTGGGGGAGGGCGGCCTTGTTTTGGGTGCGATTGCGTTAGAGCAGTCCGCGACGTTGCAGGAATGCTTGTCTGGCCAAGCGTTCGGGAGGTAAGGTTTTCTCAGGTTCAACCAACTCCCCATCACAAACTCCGTAGAGGGTGGCATATACAGCCGCATTCAGAGTGAAGGGATCAGGGTCATCGAATGTTGCCGTGTAAGGCTGTTCGAGCGGATGATGTGGATCCTCTTTTTCTGCAGCCGGCGTGACGTCCTGTTCCTGACTCCTAGTAGTCCCGCTACTGGGGGTCATGTTTTTCTGGGTTTGGGATTCGGCATTGACCGTGGTTGCTGCCATGGCGATGACGAGGGTGGATAGTGCTTTTCTTTTCATACTGATGGTGGTGTAGTTTCTGTATAGAGGTTGGTTGACCTCATATATTATGATACTCCGATGTAAGACACTGTCAAGGATATGTCAACCAAGGAAAAACCCCTCTTTTTGGAGATCTAAGATGAGACCTTTAACGTCATTTGGCCCATATATATCAAGGGATTTTGGTTTATTCTCCAAAACTTCCTCGCTCAGCATTTTTGCATTTAATCCACTGTTCATTTTCAAAAATGTTTTTAGGATGAATGCCCGGAGCTGTCTCCGTGAACCGATAAACCGGCTCTGTTTGGTGTAATATGCGCTCTTTTTATGTAAATCTTTCTTAAATTTTCCTAAAGATGTTTTCAAAAATGTCCCGTAATCGTACAATGCATAATAAAAATCTCGAACACTAAATTTTTTTGGCAGGAGAGATAATAATAAACTCAAAATGTTTCTGATTTGTTGATCATTAATTTTCTCTTTAGTATCTTTATAAAAATGGTGCATCAATACAGCTCTAATATTTGTCTCTACAAAAACAACTGGAGTATTCTGTGTAAATGCTATGATAGCTCCAGCAGTAGATTGTCCAACTCCAGGCAAAGAAATCAAAAAGTCATATGATGCCAAATATTTCTTTTGCGCTTTCACAATCTGTTGCGCAGCTTGATGCAAAAATTTGGCACGGCGATTATATCCTAATCCTTGCCAGAGTATAAGTACCTCCCGAAGGGGAGCGGTGGCTAGTTTCTGCACTGTTGGAAATTTCTTAAGAAATTCTTTATATTTAACTAAGACCCGAGGTACTTGAGTCTGCTGCAACATCACTTCGGACAAGAGAATGTGATATGTATTCCTATTTTTTCGCCAAGGTAAAGAATCTCTCTTATTTTTGGTATAGAAAGAATATAAGAATGTTATAAATTGTTTCGCCTCAGACATGGTTAGAGAATGGTATCTGCAGGATCATTTTCAATAGGCTCCACAGTAGTGTGAGAGGGTACCGATGGGGCGACAGCCTTTTTGTCTTCTGGGGTTGATTGAGGTAATACAAACTCCGGAGTCACAGTATTTCCCAATCTATATGAGAACATCAGAGCCAGGTTTAAACACAGGACTTGTAGCGCCGCAAAGATGACAAATGATTTTTCAATACCCAAGATCAAGATTATTATAAAAATAATAAAAGAAATTCCACTGGACGCCCTCGGCTTTTTTCCAGACAGTATCCAGGCAGCCAACGCCAATGAGAGTATTCCTAAGACAGAAAACGATAGGACCAAGTGGTTGGCAGTGATAAGTGGTTGAGTGTAAGGCACCAGAGCAGCAGGGGAATAGAAACAGAGGATTGCCACAAAAATGTAGGCAAAAGCTAGGCCAAGTCTCAAAGTAAATGTTATATGAGAAATACGTATAGTCATACTGGTATAGTAGCATATTCGGAAAAAGTGTAACCATGTGTTATATATAGACACATTGGAGACGTGTCGGAGTGGTCTAACGTGCCTCTTTGCTAAAGAGGTGTACCCTTTAAACGGTACCGGAGGTTCGAATCCTCTCGTCTCCGCCAACTAGAGCTAGTACGAGAGGGGTCAATAAAATAATCCGACAGGTATCGAAAATCAAAAAACTGTATTTCTCTTGTATACCCACATAACTCATGTCATTATACCCAATATGACAAAAACAACTTCAAATCTTACAAGCAAGACTTTTGACACAACCTGGCTCTTAAGTATTGCGAAAGATCAGCAGACAAAAGATGCTATAGGAAAGATCTGTACGTGGAATGACGACGTCCAAGACGGTATCTTTAATCCCTCTAATGAGGTCTTCAGTCTAAAATTAGGAAAGTATACAATCTGGCTGAGAGAGTCTGAAGCGTGGTTTGCCATCCACCTATATGATCATATTTTCAAAGAAAAAGAGCATCTTCTCTGTGAAGGTTTTGATGGTAAGGGTTGCTCAACAGTAGTTGATATGGGGGCTAATATTGGCATGTATTCTCTGGCAATTGCTGATAATAATCCTGAATGTAAAATTATTTCTTTTGAACCAAACCCTAAAGCCTATGAATTACTTTGTAAAAATATTGAAAGTAATAATACAAAGAATGTTACGTTGGTTAACAAAGGTGTATCAGGAAACGGAACCTCATTTGATATGAAGACGTTGGATGAGGGAAGTGCATATGGTGGTAAGTATCTAGGAGAGATTAAAAATGAATATCGTACGTGGATACAGCCAGAACGATACAAAAATATCAAAGTTGAATCACTCTCAGTGCCACAGATTTTCGCAGAGTACAGTATAGATACTATTGATATTTTAAAGATGGACATCGAAGGTATGGAATTGGAAGTGTTGGAAGGTGCTGTGCCAATGCTTTCTAAAATCAAAAAGATTGTTTTTGAATGGCATGATCATGCGATGAAAGATGAAATCATAACTCTTCTAACAAGGAATGATTTTAATATGGTTTTTGATGACGGGAGAGAATATGGCAATTTATATTTTGTGAATAGTGCGTTATAACATGTTTCTATCCCTTTGCCCCGCCAAAAGCTGTGCTTTGGAGGGCGTGATATAATAGCAACATGTTCATCGCCCAATTACTCACCGTAGCCATAGTGCACTTATTCGCTGTTATGTCTCCAGGACCGGATTTTGCCATGGTAACCCGCAACAGCCTGATCTATTCTCGAAAGATCGCTATTTATACCGCCCTGGGAATTGCTCTAGGTATCTCAGTACATGTTGCATATTCCATCCTTGGCATTGGTCTTATTATTTCCAAATCTATTCTTCTTTTTAATATTATTAAATATATAGGTGCGGCGTATCTGATCTACATTGGATACAAATCATTGAAGGCAAAACCCACAAATGAAGCAAGGGAGGTGATATTACGAGAGAAAAAAGATATATCAACGAAATCAGCAATATGGACCGGATTTCTAACAAATGTTCTGAATCCAAAAGCAACGCTTTTCTTCTTGGCCTTTTTCACTCAGGTTATTGATCCATTAACACCTAAAACTATTCAGCTTGTGTACGGAGGAGAAATGATGTTCATCACATTTGCTTGGTTTGCGTTTGTCGCATTGATGTTTTCAAACAACAGAATAAAAGCTAAAATACAGAAATTTCATCATTGGGTTGAGAGAGTTACAGGAGCTGTGTTAATCGCTCTGGGTATCAAAGTTGCACTGGCAAGTCATAAATAAATCAAGCTTTTACACACACAAAAGAGCCGAACAATACTCTCGTACTGTTCGGCTAGGATAATGGTTTGATCAATTGGCTGTTTCTTGCTCCAGCACAAGGTCTGAAATGTCAGGCCGGCTGTGGTCTTTCAACTCGTCCAATG
The DNA here is from genome assembly GCA_039795875.1 of Candidatus Parcubacteria bacterium. GTDB lineage: Bacteria > Patescibacteriota > Minisyncoccia > Phycocordibacterales > CAIZLB01 > CAIZLB01. Next base: position 7,502 of record JBDKKY010000005.1, read on the forward strand.
TGTATTCCTGGAGAACCCATAAAGCGCCTTGGAGGAAGCCTAACCATCTAAAGGCTTTTCCAGTTCTTTTTTCTCCGACGAAGGTGACCATTGTATCCAGCATCTGATGCAGGTGGGCGAGGGCCTCTTCTCGAGTCTCTATCTTTTTGTCTGAGTTGCAGCGGATTTCAGGAATGCCTAATCCTCTGAACAAAGCGCGGTAGCGTTCAATCACTTCTAGTATTTTATTGTCCGTCATGTAATGAGTAGCGATTAAGGGATGTTTTCTTAACCGAACGGACTAACTATATCATATAAGAAAATCCCGGACAACACTGGAGTGTGCCGCCCGAGGGTTTTAGTTAGCTGGAAGGGATTGGAGATCCCATGTTGCTGCGATTTGGTAAGTTGCGAGAGCAGATCGGATCTGGGCGATGAGGTCGAGGGTAAGAACAGGCGGGTCTCCTTCAGCCAGTTGAGTAGTCTCCACTACGTTGGTGAGGTATTTTATGGCCGTATCGGTTGCATCTTGTATTGACGCGGCACCCGGCACAGCCCGTACCAAAGTCCGGAACTTGTGCTTTTCTCCACGTGTGATGATGAACCCGTATTTTCCATTTTCCTGGGTGATCACCACGCTCAAATCGAAGGGATTACTGAAAATCTCAACACTGATTTCGGGTGTGAATCTCATGGTGCTTGTTGGTCGGGGTGTGAGGGATTGTCGGTTATTATTGATCCTATCGTAAATCCCCCAAAACACAAAGTACCCCACACCCCCTATAGACTATTGAGAAATATGTTATACTATATTCATACTCATTTATATATAATCAAAAATTTAAACACATGCCAACAGCAAAAAAAGCAAATTCAGCCTTTATGAAGCCTATGACTATTAGTGCGGATCTAGCCGTAGTAGTAGGAAAGGGACCAATGCCACGATCAGAGGTTGTAAAGAAACTATGGGTGTACATCAAGAAAGCTAACCTACAAGATCCAAAAAACAAAAGAAACATCAATGGTGATGCAGCTCTTGTAAAAGTATTCGGCGGAAAGAAAACAGTTTCAATGTTTGAGATGACAAAACTAGTTTCAAAGCACTTATCATAATCTTCTAATAGATTGAGTGAAAAAGACCCGAGAGGGTCTTTTTGCTTTGGTTTATTGTTGGATTTATATCCAGTTTATTTCGCCTAGACCGTTTTCTTTTAAATAAGCATTGGCCTTACTAAAGTGTTTACAACCAAAGAATCCATTGTAGACAGAGAAAGGGGAAGGGTGTGCGGCCTCCAACACCAAGTGCTTACTCCTATCAATCATGACACCTTTGTTTTTAGCGTAAGCACCCCAAAGCATAAAGACAATATGTTCCCGGTCTCGAGAAAGTTTGCGGATAGCTGCATCTGTAAATTCTTCCCAACCTTTTTTCTGATGAGATCCAGGGGTTGCGGCTTGAACAGTGAGAGTTGCGTTTAGCAAAAGTACTCCTTGTTTGGCCCAACGTGAGAGGTCGCCATTTCCTACTGGTTTGATTCCTAAATCTTTCTCTATTTCTATAAAAATATTTTTCAATGAGGGTGGAAGGGCGATATGTTCGTGTACGGCAAAAGCTAAGCCATTGGCCTGTTTGGGTCCGTGATAGGGATCTTGGCCGATGATAACTACTTTCACTTGGTCAAATGGTGCAAGTTCAAAAGCTCGGAAGACATCTTTGGGTCCGGGGTAGATGGTATTTTTAAGATACTGTTCACGGACAAAAGAAGATAAATCAATAAAGTAAGGTTTGCCGAATTCTGGCTCCAAAACCTTTTTCCAAGAATCTTCCATCTTTACCGAAGAGGCTTGCATATACAATATTATACACTGATCTTTTTCAGCTTGTCATAACGCATGGTGACTGAGATCGCGAGCAGAATCAGGATAAATGTGAACCATTCAGTTGGGTGAATACCGAGAACTGAATCAAGTACGATGGTAAATCCGACATAGGCAATAATCCCGTACGCTGTCTTGATCAAAGTTGGGGCTTTGTTCATCAAACCCAGCATAATAGGGGTTATAAAAATCATGGTAGCGATTCCGATCAAAACACCGAACACTACATACGGGAAGTGGTTTGAGATACCGACTGCACCAACAATATTGTCGATACTAAAAACAATGTCAGCCACACCGATCTGTCCAATCACTCTCCAAAAATGAGGATGTTTTCGCAATTCTTTAGTTTCTTTCTCTCCCCTAAAGAAATGAGAATAGGCCAGCCATAGTAGATAGAATCCTCCGATCAATTTGATGATTCCATTTTCTATAATAATCGACGCAATCAACAGGCACAGCACTCGAAAGATTGCACCAAGGGCTATGCCGGTATATATAGCCTTCTTTTGTAAATGAGGAGGAAGATCCTCAGCCAAAGAAGCATTCACTAAGGCATTGTCCACACTGAGCATGAGCTCCAGGACTGTGATGCTGAGTATGGTTGAGACGATTGTAAGCATGTCTTCTTTGTAGCAGTTTAATAAAAACCTTGCAAATGCTTAATATTATTTACATGTTGAGGTTTGTGATAAAATAAATCCATGCGAAATGCCACCCTAGTATTCTTAGTTAAGAAAGCTGACGGTATCATCACCGATGTGTGTTTAGCGATGAAACTTCGAGGCTTCGGCAAAGACCGATGGAATGGAACTGGCGGAAAAGTTCAGGAAAACGAGTCAATCGAGGTGGCAGCAAAACGAGAGACCAAGGAAGAGGTCAACGTTGATGTGAAAAGTCTAGAAAAAGTTGGAGAGTTACAATTTACATTTCCTCACAACTCTGCTTGGAATCAGATGGTGCATGTCTATGTTTCCGAAAACTTTGAAGGTGAGCCGACAGAGAGTGAAGAGATGCGACCAGAATGGTTTTCTATAGATGAGATACCATACGGTGCGATGTGGGCAGCAGATGCTCACTGGATTCCAACTGTAATGGCCGGAAAAAAGATCCGCGGATCTATTGTCTTTGGAGAAGAGGATGTGGTGTTGGACGCGCAGGTTGAGGAAGTGGAGGAGTTCTAAATAATCCGCCTTCGGCAGGACAAAATAAAAAACCGCAGCACTCTCGCGAATGCTGGGTTGGGATTTTTTATCGGTCGAGACTGTTGTTACCGCTCAAAGGTTCGCCACCTTGGCCGGCGTCTTCATAGGCTTTGACTTTGGCGATGGTGACACCTTCGATGATTTCAACTTCGTCGAGGCCAAAGCTGAACCATTCGCTGTGCCGAGGGTAGCCGGCTCTAACCCACCAAGCGGCAGCTTGTGGGAATTGTTGTCTGAGAACAAGAATGGCCAAATCCTGCGGTACACTAACAGTTTGTCGGACAGTGCCATCGTCTCTACGACTGACCACACCGTATTCTTTGACGGTGTCGTTCGATCCGGCGATCGGTTCACACGGCAATATGAGGCCGACCCATTTCTTGCGAATACCTAGAGGTGCCTCACCAGCAGGAACCTTGGTTATACGAATCTTGCCTGTGGCGGTCTCTCGACAGATACGGCAATATGCCTCAACGTTGATGGTTCCGTTGGTTGGGATAAGGAGCTGAGCCAAAAAAGCTCTGTGTGGAGGAATGATTAGATTCATACAATTGGGAAAGTTCGGGGTTGGTTGGGATACCGCCATCATACTCCCTCTAACCAACCTGTCAATTTGTGATATCATGCGAATATATGTCAATCGTAAACTATTCTATCCATAAATCTCCACATGGAAAATATATCCTGGCCACAACAGAGAAGGGTATCTCTGATATTTCCTTTTTTACCGGTCTAGAAGCAGATGCTGTTGTTGCTATTGAGCGAGAAGTGTTAAAACGGAGTAAACATGTTGTATTTCAAAGAGTAAACAGAGAAGGTCTTGATTTTAATGTAAAACACAAACTAGATCTACATGGTACTCCATTTCAATTGGAAGTTTGGAAAACATTATTGAAAATAAAATCTGGTCAGACTAAAACATATTCTCAAGTAGCCGAGATGATGGGACAGCCCAATTCAGTACGAGCTGTCGCTTCAGCTATCGCTAAAAATAATATTGCCATTCTGATCCCATGTCATCGGGTGCTTCGCAATGATGGACTTATTGGAGAATTTCGCTGGGGACCGGCGATGAAAAAACAATTGTTGATCAAGGAAAGGGCAAAGATAAAATAGGGGATTTCCCCCTAAAAACCCCTACAAAACAGCTCAAAATCATGTATACTACAAAATATAATGAAAACCCCAAATGAGCGTGAGTCCTCAATACTAAAATTTTGGCAGGATAACAATATTTTCCAGAAAAGTTTGGATAAAAATAAGTCAGCTGAAGAAGGTGGCAAGTCTTTTCGATATTATGACGGACCCCCATATGCAACAGGACTTCCTCACTTTGGACATCTTGTGGCCAGTGCTCTAAAAGACCTATTTCCACGATACAAAACGATGCGGGGGTATCATGTTCCTCGCACTTGGGGATGGGACTGTCATGGATTGCCTATCGAGACGCTCGTAGAAAAAGAACTTGGCTTCAAAGGCAAAAAAGAGATTGAAGAATTCGGAGTTGGAAAATTTAACGAAGTGGCACGAAATAGTGTATTTGGTTTTCGAGATGATTGGAAAAAGATTATTCCTCGATTGGGTCGATGGGTGAACATGGATCAAGATTATCGAACACTGGATAACACATTTATGGAGTCGGGTCTTTGGGGATTTAAACAATTGTGGGACAAGGGTTTGGTATACGAGGGATACAAGATTATGCCGTGGTGTCCTCATTGTGAGACCGTTCTTTCAAACTATGAGGTTACGGAAGGGTATGTTGATATTGCCGATCTTTCAGCCTATGTAAAATTTCCAATTACAACAGACGGCGAGTTGAAGGGGGTGAGTCTAGTTGCCTGGACTACTACGCCGTGGACTCTTCCTGGAAATGTTGCTTTGGCAATCAATTCCACATTTACATATATAGTAGTAAAAGTTACCAGTACAGAAAATGCATTTGAGAAAATAATTATCCTTAAAAATTCTCTAGAGAAACTCCAAACAGTACTTAAAGACAAATATACGCTCAGTGTAGAATCAGAAATCAGTGGAGATAAACTGGTTGGTCTAACATACACTGCACCGTTCAATTATTTTCCAAAAGAAAAGAACATGTACCAGACCTGGGGCGCAGAGTTTGTTACTGATACAGATGGAACGGGTATAGTACATGTTGCACCAGCTTTTGGTGAGGATGATATGAAGCTTGCCCAAGCTCATGATCTGCCAGTGATAAAACACGTAAATCCTACTGGAGAATTTGTAGTAGAAGTTACAGATCTAACGGGTAAGGTAAAACCGAAAGAAGATCATCAAAAAGCCGATGTGGAGGTTATCAAATACCTAGCTCATCATGGGACCCTACTTGCAAAAGAAAAATATACTCACTCATACCCTCACTGTTGGCGATGTAAAACACCACTTCTGAATTATGCTACTTCAAGTTGGTTTATCAAAACTACAGCAATCAAAGACCGAATTATAGAAGAAAATAATAAAGTAAACTGGTATCCAGACGAAGTGGGACATAAGCGTCTTCAAGCGTGGCTTGATAATATGCGAGACTGGGCCGTATCACGAAGTCGGTTTTGGGGAACACCTCTACCTGTTTGGAAAAGTGAATCAGGAAAGGTTGTGTGCCTTGGAAGTGCTGCCGAGATACGAGAGAAAACCCGACGGAACACGTACGTGGTCATGCGACATGGTGAGGCAACACACCTCACAGAAAACGTGTTGAGCTCTCACATGGAGACAGCCGAGAAACACCCACTGACAGAGAAGGGTCGTCAGGAGATCACTGCGACAGTCGATCAGATGATCACTGATAATGCGATCCCTACAATCATCTATCACTCACCACTTCGACGAACACGAGAGACAGCGGAACTTGTTCGAGATACTCTAAAAGAAAAAATCGGAAAAGACATTACACTTGTTGCCGATGTTCGTATCCGAGAGCAGGATTTTGGAGACATTGATGGTCATAGTAGAACAGAATTAAAGAAATATCGGGCGACTCAAGAAGACACTTTGTTTACAAAAGTAGCTAACGGAGAATCTATAGAAGACCTTCGAATCCGAGCGGCTGAGTTTCTGTATGAGATTGATGCGAAACATACAGGTGAGAGTATTATGATCGTGACCCACGAAGGTTTGGCTTACAGCACAGAACATGTTGCAGCTGGTAGTGATGGAAAAACACATCTTGCTCGATGGAAAAACCCTGAAAACTATTTGCACACTGGGGCTCTGACCACTCTCGATTTTGCCAACATTCCTCATGATCAAAACTATGTCTTGGATTTTCACCGACCATACATTGATGGTGTGACTTTCACTTGGGAAGGGGAAGAATATAAGCGGTTGCCGGAGGTTTTGGATGTTTGGTATGACGCAGGTTCTATGCCGTTTGCTTCTATTCATTATCCTTTTGAAAATGAAGACAGATTCGACCACACATTGCCAGTAGATTTTGTATCTGAAGGATTGGATCAGACTCGCGGATGGTTCTACACCATGCTAGTTATGTCGGTCGCTTTGTTTGATAAGGCTCCATTCAAAAATGTGATGGTAAACGGAATGGTACTCGCGGAAGACGGAAGGAAAATGAGTAAGAGCCTAAAGAATTCTCCCGATATACTGCCTGTAACAGAACAATTTGGTGCTGACGCTTTGCGATACTACTTTTTATCTTCACAGGTTGTGCGGGCTGAAGAGGTGACATATTCACCAAAAGGTTTAACAGAGGTGAATAATAAATTGATCAACAAGCTTTTGAATACAGCATCTCTTCTTGAAATGTATGGTGTGAAAAATGCGTGCATAAAACCACATAAGGAGCATATCTTGGATATTTGGATTCACACATTATTGCAAAGATTGATAACAACAGTGACAGAGAGCCTTGATAATTATCAGGTAGATAAAGCAGCTCGGCCCGTACTCGACTTTGTTGAGGAATTTTCTACATGGTATGCAAGACGATCCCGAGATCGATTTAAGGATACAGACCAGGCGGAAGTGGTTACAAATAATATGGCGTATGTGTTGGTGACAGTTGTAAAACTCCTTGCACCGATGACACCATTCGTCGCTGAGGAGATCTATCAACAGCTTAAGGCTTTTGGCGTGAAAGATCTGGTTGAAAGTGTTCATCTAGATAATTGGCCAGAAGTAGAAGAGATGTCTCCCCTCGCAAACGAAGTATTAGAACGAATGCAACACACTCGACACATCGTCGAGGAGGGACTGGCTCTGCGGAACAAAGAGGGAATCAAGGTGCGACAGCCACTAGCCTCTCTCACTGTTGCCGGTGAGATGTACGACTCTCTATATATAGACATCATCGCTGATGAACTCAATGTCAAGATGGTTATCAAGGGGGAGGTGCAACTTGCACTACAGCTTGATACCCACATCACTGAAGAGTTGAGGATCGAAGGATTGGTGCGTGATATCTCACGTGAGATTCAGGCTGAGCGAAAGAACCTCAATCTGATGCCTGAAGACAAAGTTGAGGTGACAGTGTTTACTGATGAGCCACAGGTAGAGAAGGGGCTGCAAGATATCTTATCAACCGTAGGTGCCGTCAAGATTTCTGTCGAGAAGGTTGAGTTCAAGGCCGATTCTAAAGTCGAAGTAAAGAAAGTTTAAAATTTTTCTATGGCCTATACCATCTATGAGACAAAGGCTGTCATACTAGGAGTTCGTCCGATTCAAGAGCACGATTTATTTTTAAGAGTTTTTTCTGATGTGTTTGGCTATATAAATATCGTGGCCAAAGGAACTCGTAAAGCTGGATCGAAGTTACGTCCACATATCAATGAATATAGCATTGCTACTCTCTCGGTTGTCAAAGGTAAAGAAATGTTTCGGTTGACTGATGCACGACGTGTTTTTGCTTTTGATCAATCTCGGTCAGTAGTTTCTTTTTTTCGGCAAGCTGAAAAACTTTTCTACCATCATGAAGAAGATCACGGTTTGGAAACAAATATTCATATTTATAAAATGTTTGGTCGACTAGCGAAACTGCTGGTGTTTATTGTAAATGAAGAACTAACTATTGTGCCACGTGACGTGCAAGATTTTTTTACAGTGTTTGTACTCGGTGAACAAGGTTTCGTCACAAAGCTGGATTGGGAAGAGGGAAAGAGGGTGGAGGACTTTTTGAAATTGGGAGATGTGGAGGTGTGTGTGTGGTTAGAGAAAAACAAAAGCATTGTTCAAGATTTGCTTAAGAAGAACTCAGAGCGGGTGGTGTAGGGGGTCGTATTCTAACCAATAGTTTGGACGGACTGTATTGTTAATTTACTTGGCGTTTTCAAGTGGATGCCAAGGCGAGCAAATTAGATTCTCCCGAGCAGTCGAGAATTAGGCAGACTTCACATCAAATGCTATAGTAGGAGCATGAAACATACTTGGTTGATACTGGGTCTATCGTTAGCGGTATTTTTGATTTTAGGAACTGCGATTTATCAGGTGGGATGTTTTCCGAAAGTACAGTGTAAACCAGAATGGGAACGCGAGGGATTTGATTTTGCTCGTGAGTTCGCTCACCGTTTTCTCGAAGACAAACATAACTTTTCCAGTTTGTGCTCGCGAGGTGATGTGCGAAGCGCTATTGATTCACAGCGTAATGACTTTTCCGTAGATTGCAGTTCAGGCACATCAACTGCACGGCTTGTGCTTTTTGGAGATCGAAGAGAAACAAATCTTAGGGCCATATGTGTTGATAGCCGGACACTTAAACCGATTTACATTTTCCAAGAATTCGTCGCGCCGGACACTAATGACTGTCTGCCTGCTAGATTTTAATTCGACCAGCGAAACTCTGCTACATGGGTGGGGTGATTTTATGATTTGTTAGTACACGCAGATTCTTATGTGGTACTTGAATCCACTCCAAATCTTCCTCCAACCTCTCTGACGGTGTGCTTGACTATACTGCATATGGGTTGTATTACACAGATCTCACTTTAAACTGCCTCTTACGTAAGGGCAAAACCTTAACCTGACCTTTGCAAATATGTCTAAATCCAAATCTCAATCTCTAACAACGATCCTTACCGCCCTGCAGGAAGGTGGAAGTGGGACATCATGGGCCATGATGGACTACAAACCCCTTCTGCCCCTGGCCAAACAATTTCCTGATCACACCGGCCGATTCACTTTGCACCACATTGGAGTGATCTGCCCTAACCAGCGGGCAGCCCACGATGTGGTGACGGCCGGTAAGATAGTGTTGCCACCACCACCCGGGTTCAAAATGATTAGGATCGGCGGTGGCCCCAATTTTTGGACCGTCGGACACATCCCCGAACCCCGATTGAACCTCCTGCTGCCTTGCGCGACATCTCCTTCATATCTTGCCCTTGGATGGTCTGCGAGCGTGAGAGTCTTCCATTGGTACCTGGATGTGGTGGTGGATGATGGTTATGAATTCAGGTCCGGCACCAATCAATACAAGACCTTACCAACCCGCTACCCCGAAAACCAACCACTTCCTTGCATGAGGATGACTGATGGGACAACTTCTGTCTTCTTCCGTCGTTCCTGGGCTGCCACACCCCCTGAAACGTGGGGCAGATGGTTGGCAGAAAAGGTGAGATGACACCTTTTCGTCCGAAAAACAACCCCTGGCACCATGTGTGTCCAGGTGGTTTTTATATTTTTGACATAAATACATACGAATGGTATTGTCTGAAAGGGAATTCTGATAATTCCTCAACCTCTTACCCCAGAACTTTTCTCTCTTATGAATTCACATCCTCCTTTGGCCGCTACTGCGGCCGCACCCAAGGGCGGCACCTTGAGTGATCCTAATGTGCGACGCTACCTCCTCGGTCAACTCGGCTCCTCTATTGGAAGCACGTTGCAAGGGGCGGTGCTCGCACTGCTTGTTCTCTCATTAACCCGTAAAGAACAAGCTGCCACGGTCATCGGTCTGGTGAATGCTTTTGGATTATTGCCGGGTGTAATCCTGGGTCCATTTGCGGGCATCTTGCTCGATCGTTGGAATAAGCGCAACATCCTTATCACGACTGCTGTGCTTGGCGGTATACAAGCAACAGCATTGACTCTACTCACATATACCGGTCACATCAATATCTGGTGGATATACACTCTGTCACTTCTGCTCGGTCTCATCACTGCGATCGACGGCAATGGCCGTAATGCAATCTTGAAAGATATTGTGGCAAATCCAGATCATGTGAAGCAAGCCTCGAAGCTGGTGATCTCGTTGTACACCGTGGCGCAAGTCATTGGTCCCGGTGTCGCAGGATATCTTGTCTTAACGATCGGATACTCCGGCTCGTTCTTGTTAAATGTTCTCTCATACGTCGGCCTCGTTGTCGCGTTGCTGAACATTCACATGATCATCCACTATGTTCCGCCGACCGATAGACTTCGGATCTGGCGGCCGGTGGTGGAAGGGGCGAAACACGTGTTTTCCCATCCAGAGATTCGCCTGTGTACGATCCTGATGATGACGCTCTGTCTGTTTGTCTTCCCGTGCCAACTACTTATGTCGGTGATTGCAAAATACATGTTGCACGGCGATGCAATCTTGTACAGTCACCTGTCTGCCAGCTACGGCTGCGGTTCGCTCACAGGAGGATTGCTGACCATCGTCTTCAACACCAGGCTCTCTCACAAGAACGCCATCGTTGGTGGCATGACGGTCGCAGGCACATTCATGATTCTATTGTCTCTGACCACGAACACATACTGGGCCTCCATCTGTCTGTTCTTTGTCGGAGCTGGGTTTGTGTCCATGTTCTCAGCACTCAGAGGTTCTCTCACTCACGTCACAGAACGAAGGGTGATGGGAATCGTCGGAGGGTGGTCAGGAACCATGTCCTATGGCGGGTTAGTGTTGGCCTCTCTCACAATGGGTCCGCTAGCCGACAAAGTGGGCTGTCCAACAGTACTCGCGTGCTGTGGAGTAGTTACGCTCGGGGTTGCGGCAGTGGCGCCATTTCTCAAAGGAATCAATAAACTGTGATACAGCTGCCACGTCAAAGTCGCCTCGGGGAAACCTGAGGCGACTCTTTATTTTTTATATTATGCCCAAGTTCTCTGTTTGTTTATTTCTTCTTTGTCTCGAAATGCTTTTTCCAAATCTATATTCAAATGATTACAAATATCTAGAAGGTAAATAAAAACATCAGCAGCTTCTTGCTCAAGTTTGAATATTTCTGAATTATTATCAGTCTTTAAACCGCTAGCAGATTTTCTGATAGCTTTTGCCAACTCTCCACATTCTTCTGTAAAAAGCATAAATATTTCTGGAAGGCTTTCTTTGTCAAAACCACGTTCTACGACCATTTCTCTAATGTATTGCTGATAATCCTGCATGGTGGGATTGGGTTTTAGGTTGAGGTTGCTCATACGTGTATTTTATCATGATTTGAGGAGGGAAGGAGGCCTACCCCTGACTCTGATATAATGGAAATATGAGCAAATTAAGCCTAAAATTACAGGCAAAATCCTTAAAAGAGATGGCAGCCCGAAAGCCTTATACTAAGAAGTTGGCTGGGTTTGAATATTCAGTACTACCGAAAGTCTATAAAGGAAGCACTGATACAGAACTCTTTTGTAAAATATTGAAAATAAAAAAAGGCCAGGATGTTTGGGATATTGGAACTGGTACGGGACTCATCGCCTTAAGTGCAAAACAGAAGGGGGCAAGATATGTATTGGCAACGGATCTTAACCCGGATGCGATTAAAAATGCAAAAGAGAACAGTAAGCTGCTAGGACTAAGGATTGATGTTCGGCAGGCGGATGTATTTGGGTCAATTAACAAGAAAGTAGATATCATTACTTTTAATCCTCCATTTACCAATCAGGTGGCGAAACAAAGACACGAGATAAGTTTTTGGGACAAAGACCATAAAACACTAAGAAGGTTTTTTAGTGGCATGCCAAAACATTTGAAGCCAAATGGAAAAGCCTTTGTGGCTTGGTCATCTTTTGGTGACGTAAAAAAATTAAGGAAGATTGGGAAAGAGTGTGGGTTTATATTAAAAGAAGTGGGTAAGCAGAAGGGGAAGAGAGGGTTTGTGTATTATGTGTTTGAGGTAATCTACTAAGGAATCGTCGAATGCGTTGGCGGTGGTCACAGATAATCTCTTCGCCGCCGCTCAGAGATTTCCGCGACCCCGACTCGCCCGTTTTTCCACAAGGAAAAACATGGCTCCGCCTAGCACAAGTACGAAAAAACTCGGAGCAGTCCGAGTTTTTTACGTCTAGTGCTCCCGTTAGGAATCGAACCTAAATTTTGAGTTCCGCAAACTCATGTCCTATCCATTGAACGACGGGAGCCGGATGGATAGACTAAAATATAGCCTAAAAACCAAAATATTCAAGCATTCTTTGAAAGAAAGACTCGGCCATTTTTTCTTCTGGCAATAGTTTTGTCAGTTCTTCTCGGAGATCGTGTAGATCCCTTTGGTCAGTACTTAAGGGTAGGGGCAAAACCAAGAGGGGGGACATAACATGATCAGTACGGAACAGTATTCGTGAGTGATTGTGGAACTCTCGATTGTCCTCGATATAAAATGATTTCAAGTCCGAAAAATTCCATTTTTCCTGATCAATACGAACACCGCTTTGATGGATCTCAAACCGCAGCATCTTTGGGGGTTGCAGGGCGTGTATCAGAAGTACCAAAGTTGCGACCAAGATAAGAAAGCCAAAAGTAATACTGGTCAACATAAAAGCCACCAAAGCAATGGTTACAGAGATTATACCGACAGACCACTTCCAGTCTTTTGATTTCTCAAAGTGGACATAGTGGTATTCCTCCCATATGATCGGTAGTTTGGTCATGGTATGATTATACTATATTTAAATAATTTATAAATATTATATATGTTTTTTCTTGCTCTAATCGTCTTTATTATCCTCTATTTTATTTTTAGTCACGGACTGCGAACGCATGTCGACACTCTGGAAAACAGAGTCAAATTCTTAGAGACACAGCTGAAGAGTTCAGGTGGTACTATAAACACTTCTACGTCAACACAGCCTGTAGCCATGCCAGTTCAGACTCAAACTACGGCCACAACTGTGGGCCAATTTACACCTCTTAAGCCCCAAGATCGTCTGCCGGTACAAGAGAGCGCTGCTCATTCTATGGAAACATTTGCAACTCGCATTGCCAAACTCGGTATTGTTGTGTTGGCGATTGGAGTTCTGTACTTCTTGTCATATATCAATTCAAAAGGATTGGTCGGACCAACAGCCAAGTTCGCTATTGGTTTGATTGCCGGCGCGGCTTGTATCGCCATCGCAGAGTGGGTGAAGAGAAAGAGTTTGCAATATGCACAGATATTGCGAGGGGGAGGATTTATTATCTGGTATATCACGCTCTATGTAGGAACATTCACATATCATATCGTTTCATTGCCAGTCACTCTTGGTCTAATTATTGGAGTGCTTCTTGTTTCAGTCATTATCAGTTTTGCGGAGAAGAAGGATACATCATTCTTTATTGGAGTACTTGGAGCATACATAGTGCCTTGGATCGCTGGTGTTGCTAATCACGATGGTAATACAAACCTACAACTCTTGGTGTATACATGTATCATCAGTTGTGGAATCATCGCTGTTTCACTTGTACAGAATTGGAAAAAATCTATGTATGCCGGATTTATCTTTACTTGGATGATGTTTGCTTCTATATATAGCCTCTCTCTCGATTCATGGTCATCAGTACAATTGGGTTGGAAACCATTGTGGTTATTTGCCACATTGTTTGGACTACAATATTTGATTGTTTTCATCATTGGGGATGTTCGACGGGGACGGTTGTATGCGGCACAAACTGCTGATGCCACTACTAGTGTTGTACCAAAAGTTAAAGAAGGGGAAGTGTTTCTGACAGCAACAAACACATTCTTGTACGCCTGGTTTGCATATTTCCTTGTTCAGCCTCATTTTGGAAATTACATTGGATTCTTAACACTGATACTTGGAGTCTTTCACCTGTGCGTCTATTTATTCATCAGAAACATGCAGGGTAATACCTCACCAAGTGTGTCATCACTTACTCATTTTGTGATATTCATCGTTCTGGCAACAGCAGCTATCCCAATGCAATTTGATGGACCAATAGTCACAATGGTTTGGTTTATCGAGGGTATCGTACTTGCATACATGGCCACTACCAAGGAATTCAAGAATAGAGGAGTTATGTACGTTCTAGCGCTTACTGGCATAATCATGGGTATCATACACATGATTGCTTGGGGAAGTTATAAGGGAGTATCACAGACCGGTATTGCGGTATTCAACCAACAGTATCTCGTCTGGTTCTTTGTCGCCGTTTTAGTGCACGTTGTTGCGTATTTATGGAAAAATATTGATATTCAAAAAGTTAAATCATTTGCCTTGTTTCTGTTTCTCCTCGGACAGGTATTCTTCGTCATTCTCTCAAGTGTTGAGATCTGGAGTTATTACCAATTCAAATCATCAGAAGTATATGCTGAACAAAGAGATCTCGATAAAGACTTTGAGGCAACATATGGATATTCTCGATACGATTCACAGGTAACGCCAGCGCAAGAGGCACAACTAAATGAATCATATCAGGTATACCAGACCAAAGTTCAAGACATCAATAATACAGCTGCCTTCGTCAATGCCATATTCTTCGTTATTATGACCGCAATTTATCTACTTATCGGATTACTTGGTCAAAACAAGCTATTCAGACGCTTGGGAGTCGTGATGTTGATTGTGACATTGTTACAAATCATCTCATTGGTATGGCGATTTGGTCCAGTCTATCGGTTTGTTACATTCTCTGGATTTGGTATAGTGCTTCTGGTGCTGTCATATCTGTATATACACCACAGCAAGAAAATTACTCCTATTAATGAAACAAAATAGATCATCACATATGTTTAAAAAAATCGCTTTCACTAGTTTGGCTTTGCTATTGCTATCAACGCAGACAGCCTCAGCAGAAGTCATAGAGGTTAAGAACTGGACTACAATAGCCGATATCTCGCTTGCAAATGGGGCAGCGATCGGTTCAACAGAGTGGTTTCTGGCTGAACTACCAGCCGACATGGTTAAGAGCAGTGCCAAAGCCGCTTTGTCAGACATTCGCCTTATCGATAGTTCAAACACAGAGATTCCCTACATGATTGTTCGACAAGGAGACATCACTCCGTTACTGGAAGACAATAATCCAACATCTGGACGCCCTTTAAGAATATTAGAAAATTCGCTACAGAAAGGTCCGCGCGGGCAAGACAGAGTCATGGTGCTTGAGATACCACTTGAAGGAAAAGTCTACAATGGTATTAATCTACAAGTGTCTCCACAGTCTACAAACTTTAGAAAAGTGGTGAATATCGCTGTGTCAGATGTACAACTAGGCGCAACCAGTCCATCATGGAGAGAGATCGAGGCAAAGCCGGTGATATATAACTACTCAGACCGGCAAGGACTATTCATTCAAAAGACAGATGTAAAATTTGGTCCTGCTTCGTCACGATATATACGTCTACGGTTCGAACAAGACCCAAACCTTGCCACAGTTGGTGTCCAATTTACAAACAATGTTGTGGTAGACAGCGTCCGAATCGCATATGAGTCAGATACAGCAGAGAAGGGTGCAAGCATCAAAAACTATCTGGCTGGTACCTGGAACGCAGACACTAAAGTCACCGAAGAAGCGAAAGTAGAAAATATAGTACAAAATACTGACAAAAAAGTAACAGAGATTACATACAAAGTGGACAGTAAGACAGGATTCGTTGGTGCTAACAAAATTACATTAAAAGTTGACAACAATGATACAAATTTTAAAAGACAAGTTTCAGTCTTGGTGGGAGTACAAGATGATAAAGGTATAACTTGGTCAGCGGTTGCAGCAGGGCAGATCTATCGGATCAACTCTCCTGTGTTTCAGGGAGAAATGTTGAGTGTCGCCTTTGCACCAATCACAGCAGACTATATTAAAGTGATTGTACAAAACAACAATGATACAGCTTTGAAAGTTGATAATCATGCAGTGGTAGAGATTCAAAAGGTTGCCGTTTTATTTAAAAAAGAAGATAAAAGTTTGGTTGGTGTTAAGCTTTTGTCTGGTAATAACGACAGTATCACACCAACGTATGAAATTCAAAAAACACTCAGTTATTTTGAGAGTGTGGTCCCAGATAAGGTTATTGTAGAAAATGTTAAAAATAATCCATTGTATTCAAAAACAGAACAGTTGGTGGCTTTTGGCGAAAAATATAAATGGCTACTGAATACTGTGCTGATTATCTTTGTGATGGGGATTATCCTCCTCGCTGTTCGTTGGACACGCATTCATCCTGCTAAAGAAGTGCTATCAAACCCTCAACAAGACTCTGACCTCACCGATGATACCACTAATGAAAACTAATTCCTCTACACAAGAACTCATAGAGCGTAACTGGGACCTCGTCATCATTGGCGGAGGTCCTGCTGGTATGATGGCGGCCTATACAGCCAAACTGAAAAACAAAAAAGCTACGGTATTGGTATTGGAAAAAAACAGCACGCTCGGCAAGAAACTGCTCATAACTGGTGGAGGAAGATGCAATGTGACCAATTCGGAATTTGATACTAGAAAGTTTTTGGCAAACTATAAAGACAGTGATAAGTTTTTGTTTTCTGCCTTCGCCCAATATGGTGTGAAGGAGACATTGGACTTTTTCCACGACAACAAAATGCCGACTAAGGTTGAAAATGAGGGGAGGACTTTCCCAATCAGTGACAGTGCACGAAGTGTCTGGAACGTATTGGTTCATGGTATGGAAAAGATAGGGGTTCAGGTTTTGTCAGAAGCAGACGTGCAGGAATTGGCGGTAAGTGGTAATGAAGACAGCTTAACTCATATCGAAGGAGTAAAGGTGAAAGTTGGAGGCAAGCAGATCGAGACAATTACAGCCAAAGAGTACATCATCGCTACAGGGGGAACCTCTCATCCAGAAACTGGTTCGACTGGAGACGCCTATCCATGGCTGCGGACTATTGGACACAATGTTGCTGTACCAAAACCGGTCCTGGTTCCTCTAACTATAAAAGAAAAATGGGTTAAGGACCTACAAGGACTCACAATACAGAATATAAAATTAAGTGTAGTTGTGGAAAAAGAAAAGATTTCCTCAAAGAAAGGTAAAATATTATTTACACATTTTGGTATTACCGGTCCAACTATTTTAAATATGAGTAAGCAGGTAAGTGACCTTGTTGCCGAAAAGAAAAAAGTAGCGGTTCATCTAGATCTACTACCACATCTTGATCATGGGCAACTCAATCAACAACTTCAAGATATCTTTGCCGCACACAAGGCCAAAAAGATTAAGAATACACTTGATGAGATTCTGCCGAAGGCAATCGCCCCAACAGTGTTGCAAACAGCTGGTGTCGTTGATGATACGGTTTGCTCACAAGTGACCCGTGAACAACGGATGGTGTTGATAGAAGTTATAAAAAATATGCCTATGACAGTAAGTGGGCTACTCGGAGACGATAAGGCGATTATCGCCAGTGGTGGAGTTCCATTAAAAGAAATTGATTTTAAAACAATGCGATCACGATTGTGTGACAACGTGTTCATTGTCGGTGATCTGTTAGATATTGATAGACCTTCTGGTGGATATAGTCTTCAGCTGTGTTGGACTACTGGATATGTTGCAGGGACTCACAGTGTGTAGGGTATATATGAAAAAGCGCCGGTGCTCTCGCGAGAGAGTCCGTGCGCGTGTGCTACGCGGTGGTATCAGTCGTTTCTTTTATGTCTCGCCACCACGGGACGAAGCCGAGGAATAAGATTGAGGGAATCATTATCCTTATTGGCCAGATAAGCTTTTGTAGGTCTGGATGCAAGTCAGGGGTTCTGCCGAGCTCCAGCAGTACGTAGGCGTTTCCGACGGCTAGACCGATACAGAGCAGGCTTTGACAGATTCTCAGTGTAGTGAGCATGGAATAGGGGGGTTGATTTTGTTTCTTTGTTCAGCGCACATTTTTTGAAACGGTAATGTGCAAAACCGAATAGTGTTTAGGTCCCGTCATCGGGTACCAAGGTGTGAGTGTTTTCATCCCAGACCTGGCGGATTTCTCCTCTGTGTCTCCGAATCCTTTTTATCCGTACGGTTCGAGGTTTCCTTCGGAGTATAAGATAGACCCCGATCTCAGCTAAAACCGTAGACAGGATATCCATGATCATATAGATCCAAGGAAGTAGGGTCACGGAGATGGTGATCAAGATCAGTGCTTCATATGACATGTCGTGGTGGTGATATCGGGCACAACACACCAGTCCTGTCGAGCAGAAGAGAAATATCGAACCTGCAAGCATAGGGGCCCAGGTCCGATAGCGGCCGTAATGGACAATAAGGCGTAAGGTTCTTTTCATGGTAGTTTGTGTGAGCTACAGTGCTCACTCTTTAAATATAGAACAGGTTCGGGTTTTGTGCCGGAGAATAGGACTGTTTTGTGTGTTTATTAAAGATATTCTTATAGAATAAGGCAAAAATAGGTCTACATTTATAATTCAAATTATAAAATTTGACCCAGTATCCATTTTCCTATACTATATATCCCATGTATCTCAAAGATCTCGAATATATAGGATTGTCTGAAAAAGAAGCTCGTATTTATCAAGCCCTGCTAAAAATGACTCGTAGTTCTGCTGTGGAACTGTCTCGCAAGACCAGCATGAAGCAGCCAACAGTTTATGTCATTATTGAGGCTTTGAAAAATAAGCGTTTAGTTAAAGAGGTGATGGTTGGTAAGCGTCCATATTATGAAGCGGAGACCCCAGACAGTTTGCGTGATCTTGTAGCAGAAGAAAAAATGTTAATGGATAGAAAAGTAGAGAAATTGGAATCAATTGTTGCTGCCCTTAAGACTATCGATAAAGAGGCGGGGGAGAAACCTGTTGTGCGATTTTATGAGGGACGAGAATCTTTTAAGCGGGCGGTAGAAGAATTTACTAAAACCCAATCATTTTCCGAAGGTATGGACTATGGAGTGTATTCATACGAACTTTTGGATCGTATGTTTTCAAAACAAGAATTAAAAAAAATTGATCAAGCCCGTGTGTCTTCAAACTCGACTTTTCGGGCTATCTATTCTGGTGCAGCAAAGTATATTCAACCAGAATCGTCTGGTCAAGAATTAATAAAAATCGATCAAGAACAATTTCCTATAGAGTGTGATATTGGCATCTTCAATGACGAGGTGCGTATCTCAACTCTCGGTATAGTACCGTCTGGCATTTTCATAAAAAATAAAGCCATAGCAACCACTCTGAAAAGTTTGATCAACTATGTTTTTAGTCAGAAGAATAGGTAAATTTAAAAAACCACTCGTCTGAGTGGTTTTTTACTAAGCGACGACGACAGACGCAGGATTTCTATCGTGAAATCCGGAGTATGGCGGAGAAGCTTACTGAAGTTCGACGGGTAAATCCACAACCTGTGTCTTGTTCATACCTGAAGGATCTTCCTCAGTGAATCGTATTCGGAACTTTGTACCACTTTTGAACCCAACACCTTTATTATTGAATTCGATAGTTGTCTTAAACTTGGTTTTTGTCGTCATCCAGTCTTCTGCTGCTACGATAAATACTTGTCCGACCGGGTCCCAGCCTAGTCCAGCATTGTCTACGTATAGTTGGGCTATACCAGCTTGTCCTTCAAACATGGTCCAACGACACCCTTCGGTTGCTTTGGTATTGTCTATGGTTCCAGTGACTGTCAAAGGGAATGTAATCTTAGAATTTGGTTTTGGAGACTCGATCTGCAGTCCACAGATCTGGGTGTGATCAGAAACAATAATCAGACCAGAAGTTGCGACAGTCTCTGTGGTTGTGGCCGGAATCACCTCTGTTGGCGCGATTGTTGTAGTCGAAGTAGCTGTTAGTGTGTTGGTGATGGTAATAGCATCATTTCTCCGTATGAAATAAAATACCCCAACCGCGATAATAGCGATGCAGAGGATAAGAGTAATAATATTTGAAGATGGTGAAGGGTTTTCGTTTTGCATGCCCACAGTATATCACACGGCACTAGGGTTGCAGACAGGAAGGAGTAGAATCTTTTGTAAGGTTTTGTTCCTCCAAGGTCTTGCCGGCCGGGTCATAGATACGAACAGCTTTTACCTCGGGGAATTGTTTGAGGTTGAGATTTAGGAGATTGGCAATGCTGTAGCTACCACCATTGTTGTCACATTTGCCTTGCAAGTAGACTTTAGCAACCCCGGTTGCAGCATCAAATGTTAGTGTCGCGCCGGTGGTCTGGCTTGAAACAAGCGCTAGGTGGATTTGTTTTTCGACCACGGTTGGTCCTTTATATAACTCTTCCAATACAGCAATCCTACTATCTTTAGCAACAGGAACTTTTCTCGCAACAGCAACCTCATATGGTTCAGTGCCGACAGCGTATTTGGTTGTATCCTGAAAGTACACCTTCACTGTTTTAGTCGAAGACGCCGTTCCTGGAAGGATGTCTGGAAGATCTAGGGCATCTTTGTGCCCAGCAAAATAATAACCAGCGATGAAAGCAATAAGAAGAATCACCAATATGCCGATAAAGCCTTTTTGAGTGTCCATGATTCTAGTATACAATGAAATTATGAAAAAAGGATTCTTTACACACATAGACAAGGCAACATTAAACAATAATACGTTTCGAACAGTGCTGTATACCAGTACGCATAGTCAGCTTGTATTGATGAGCTTAAAACCAGGAGAAGAAATAGGTTTTGAAGTTCATGAAGAAAATGACCAATTCTTCAGATTTGAAGGAGGGAAGGGTAAGGTTTTTATAAATGAAAGCCAATATGAGGTAGCAGATGGTGACGCGATTATCATTCCTGCAAGGGCAAAGCACAATGTGATAAATGTCTCGGAATCAGAAGATTTGAAAATGTACACGATCTATTCTCCGGCACATCATAAAGACGGGACGATTCATGCCACCAAGACAGAGGCTGAGGCGAGTAATGAGGAGTTTGATGGTGTAACTACGGAATAAATATTACGCTGCCAGACCCAACTCGTTATCATTTTCGTGATCACCGTGAGAGGGTTCTTGTGGTGTCAATCCACCAATAGTCTTACCTCCAAACTCAGCTCCCTTGCCAGCTAGGTTCATGGTTTTGCCACCAACAACCATCGTTACGCCACCGTACTGTGGGGTGGCTTTAACCTTACCTCCAAACTGAAGCTGATTTCTTGGTCCGATCAAACTATTGAATCTGGCCTGAGCGTCGTTCCAAGAATCTTCGATAGGTTCCCGTTCGGGCACCATAGACTTTTTCTTTTCCTCTCCCGGTTCAATTTCTGCACCGAGAAGATTTTGTTGATTAAAAGTGACTGTTTGCGGTTCTGGTTCCGCTGCTGCCTGACGAAGGGGAATGGGTTGACCCATCGGTCGAGACTGTTCACCGCTGGGAACACGTGTTGCCTGGGTTTTACCCATCGCATTTAGATATTCTCTCTTTTCCTCTGCTTTGATACTTAGGATAATAAAGATAATAGACGCAGTAATCTCTGGCAGCCAGCTCACAATAGGAATAAATCCAATAATAAATGAGAGACTGGCTGTACCGGTAATTCTATAACCCATCTTTGGAGGTACACCATTTGTAATAAGCCAAATACCAAAGACGAACCAAGCTAAGACGTCAATCAAGATATTTAGAAAAGGGATAAGACTCAGCGCGTCGAAAATAAGCGCTACAGCTATGGCAATAAACGCCTCAAGGGTACTTATACGACTCGGAATGCTAGTGGCCATGTATGTTGATAGTGTAGCATAGTCAATAGCTCGAGTTTTGCGATATACTTAGTGCATGAACATGGAAAATTTCATTCCCCCCCAAAAATCAAGAATCCGTGGATGTTCCTTTCATGATAACTCGAGAAATGCAACAAGCTCTGGCTGATATGGGGTATAACAAAGAAGCACGAAATAAGTTAACTCCGGCGGAGGCTCACGCAATATTGTCAGGGCGAATGGCTAAGGAGAGAGTAAGCTTACCAGAAGGAAACACCTCTCCAGATAATGGCTGGGATCTCCTCCACAGTAGATGGGAAACTGCTATGGATGCCCTCGAAAACGTAAACACTATACAGTCAAATGAGATTCTACATCTGACAGGTATCGAAGCAGACCCGGATGTGCTGTATGCATTTTTGGAGAGACAGAGGGCTCATCTATCACCTACAGAAATAGAGGCTTTAAATGCATCTATCGCAGTAAAGACTAAGGCCAGAGATCAGAGAGTCTAAATAAATTGTTGAACATTCTTACCTTGTTTCATATTTTCCGATGTCAGAGTTTTGAGTATATCTAAACCATTGTCGGGAGCTTTCCAAATCTTTTGTAAGGTTTCTGGATCTATAAAATACACTTGGACACCGCACCAGAGCAGGGCATCGAGCGTAGAATCAAACTCTCGTTCTTTGATTATCGGAACCTCTGTTTTGGAAACATACTCTATTTGCATACCCTTTCCTTCTTCTCTATAAAATGTATCGGCAGGCAATTCGTAAATACTGCCACCTTTATCTCCATCACGATATCTTTTTTCATTACTGATAATGAAATAATAGGTATTACTGAAACTACCTTTTTTGGTCCAAGAGTCTCGAGTATCTGGACTCATGAACATACAAGCCAGTCGTAACCGACTAGTTCCAAACACCACCGGTCCTTCCTTGGGATCCCGGACAGATTCTTGCCTGGGAGAGATACTTTTTAATCCGCGTGTCCCAGAGCCATGAAATACTGTGGGTTGATCAGGTTTGATTGGCATTATATTTTCTAATCTTTCTCACACCTACTACCACACTGATCAAGATAATAATTATAATAGAAGCAAACCCTTCTTTTTCTGTAGTGGTATTACGAATATCAAAAAAGAGGGGAACGATTAATGCTAATGCACCAACAAGCAGTGTTGCCCAAAATCGCACTCTCAGCGAAGAGAGAAATACTTTTATAACATTGCCACCTGCGGCGATCTGGGCAACTTCATGGCTGGATCGAAAGGCGGGGAACCATGTTGTCCAGACATGGTCTTTGATTTGATATTTTTCATTTTCCTGTAGTTTGATGACTTTAGACCGGTACATTTTGGCCAAATAGATATTGATAATACCAGCCATGCACCAGCCGACAAATATCAAGAGCAACGTAATCAAAAGAGTGGGCAATCCGTTGGCTTGAGACAATATAGCCAAGATCATGACCAAACTAGATCCAGGGAAGAAACTACCTATAAAATACAAACCTTCAAGAAATACAGCAATCAAAGTCGTGATGTATATATATTTTCTATCAATAGTGGTTAGAAAATAAATCAAGTCTTCCATACCAGGAATATTAGTATTGAAAAATAACAGGATGCCATACCCAGCTAGGGCTAATCCAGATAAAATCCAGACGATACCGCCGTACAGCTCACTTTTGTTTTTAGGCTGAGTAGTTTCCATATGATTATTGCAGCTTTGCTGTTACTATTTGTCCATCTGATATGTATCGGTGTCCGACAGGCATCATAGTACTCAATTTTTGTATATCAGAAATTCTCCCAGCCTTCTGCAAATTATCTAAAATATAATCTCGCTCTTCATCTATATGCATGTCGATTCGGTGATCAAATTGATATGTTAATTTGGCAAATGCAAAGCCAATATCTTTACTACAGGCACCAACCCACATCACTGGTTCTGTGCTTCCGAATTTTTGTTTTCGTGTCCAATATGTAATATCGCTAACATACTTCACTACACTGTCGAAGATAGAACCTTCCTTCTCGGGTTGGGCGCCCCAGAAGCGTATGTGGTGTCGTTTTCGTGGACTATGTCCAATCGGTTCTTGAAATCCAAAGTCCTGTTTACGTCCGAAGAGAAATAATGGGTTGAAGGGGGCGGTTGGATAAGGTTTGTTTCTTAAAAATTGCACAATCATTTTCAAAGTTGTCCTCATCGTTAGAGGGTCTGCAATACTCCAACCTATAGAAGTAAAGGCGTGAAGCAGATCGTTTTGAGTCCCAATTAAAATAATATTTACAGGATCAGCAGAAAGTCCATCAGCCGCATGAGTGTATGGTGGAATCTTTTTATTTCTAAATAAAATCGCCCCGAGGTGAACAAGTTGTGGAAGTAACAAATAAGAAGCGACAAAATATGTGGCTATGACAGCAATGAAGAAGGGAAGGCGGTCAGCCAGGCGAGGATAGATCTGTAAAGTGATGAGCCACACAGCCAAAATCACTAGTAATCCAACCAATATGCTTCTAAGTAATCCGCGAATGATGTGCATTGGTTTTATGATACCACGGTCCGTGCCACAAGCATTACACACAAGGTAAGATACTATCTATTCCAATCTAGAGATATATAAACGTTGTTTATCGTTTAATCCACCAGCAACTTATTTTTTAGTTTTATTCACCTCAGCTAGTTTTTTGGCCGCAGTGCAGGCGTGAGTTCCTGCATACCAAGCACCCCCACCTTCTTTTACATGAGTATAAAAAGTTGTTGATTGAACATAGCTTGGTCGTCGTCCATCGTAATAATCAGTTTCTGAACGAACATATAAAGCATCTGTACATTTACCCTCAACATTACACACCGTGTTAGGTTTTAGTTCAGGTACTCGGATATTATCATTACGTATGTCTTCATCTCGTTCGGGCATAAATTTATTACCATCCTTAAATACATACCACGCAAATGTACATGACGGGCCTTGGACACGAGCTGTGTCGTCATAATCACATGCTGCCTCTTTTATACACCCTACCTTACCTGTGGGCAACGTAGGTATTGTAGGATTATTTGTTCCGTTATTTTCAGTGCGGCGATTCTTCATGCTATCATCTATAACCACATTAGTGCTCTCTCTCATGCCCTCGGTAATTAATGCTTTATTATTCTTGTTTTTTGTTGGTGTATTGACATTGGACCATACTACTAAACCGACAATAATACCCAATAGGATTATTAATATAATTTTTTTTATATGAAATAATTATATACTGTAGTACAATCAAAGACAAACTTGTCGAATAAATAAAACACCCTTTACAGGGTGTTTTATTTATTGGCGGAGGAGGTGAGATTCGAAGCTTACAGCTTCAGTACACCTTTGCCATTTTCTCAAACTCTTCGAGTTCTCGAAAATAAGGCAAAGCTTTTCGAATCTCACCCGAAAGACGCACTAGCGTCTTTCTCTCCCCGCAACGCAAAAACCGCCCATAAGGCGGTTTTGCTTAATGCGGAGGAGGTGAGATTCGAACTCACGGGACCATTACAGCCCTCCTGTTTTCAAGACAGGTGCAATCGACCTCTCTGCCACTCCTCCATAGGAGATACTAGCAGATTGTCCTTAAAATATCTAGGCCTGGCTTGAATTCTTCAACTCTGACTTCACTCGGTCAATGTTTGCTTGGTCCAAAACAGGATCGAGGTCAGTGGCCAATTTTTCCAAATCTTCTAGTTCAACTTCAACAAAAGAAATATCCTCATCGATCTGCTTTTCAATCTCTGCCAATTCTCCGTTCATTGTATCTTGAGCAGTTTTAATCTCTGCACGGTCGCCGTCAGTTAATTCTTTAGCAAGATCTTCTTCGATCTGGGCTTGAATCAAATCTTGAATCTCATCAATGATGCTGAGATCAACAACTTGGTCAGCAGGGAGGTCAGCCAACAATGCCCGCACACTAGCGTCTCGTTCTGGACTCAGATCCGCGTCGTCAGTGATAAGTGTAAGTATGTCTTGTGGTGTTTTCATAAAAATATGTATTTAAATTAATATCCAAGTCCTAGGTTTTCCATTAGTGCTATTCGTTTTGTAAGTCGTCGACGTTGCTCAGCATATCCAGCAGCTTTTTCTTGAGCGGCAGCCTGTTGTTCAGCAGCAAAAGACAGTCTTCGTAGTAATATTGTGAACATGCTTTGTCTATATTTACTCTTACTTTCCCAATAACCTCGTTTGTTTGCCACGCTCGATTCTTGGCTGTATCGTGTTAAACCTTCTTGTCTTTTGCCGATGGTTTGTTGTAATTTTCCCAGCGCTTCTGGATTCTTGGTACTTTTATACTCAGCCAATTCTGTGCCGGTCTCGGCTTTTTGTGCCGCTAAAGCTGCTCGTGATTGAGCTCTTTTTTCTAGCCAACCTTTTCCTTTTTCGATACCATCTTCTATTTTGGCCGCACCCATTTTGACACCGGTTTCGATTGTCTTGCCTGTCAATTTTGCTAACTTTACCCCAGCTCTACCGGCCATCATAACCATCTTACCCGCCACCTTTACAGCAGTTAGTCCCAATTTTGCCAGCTTGCCTTTTACTGTTGTTGCTTTTTCATTACCCCCCTCGATAACTTTTCCAGTCACAATACGTTCTTGTCGTCCAACTGCGTCGAGCTCCTGATTGTTAGCCGGAACCATTGAAAAATCTCCTTCTTGTGGAGCAGTATTGCTTAATTCATAATTTGGCATAAATATATATGTTTGATTTAAAGAAATTGATAATATTTTGTGATACCATCAATTATACATGAAATACCTAGGTATAGACTATGGCTCAAAGAAGATTGGTATTGCCAAAAGTGACGAAGAGGGCCGATTTGCCTTTCCATATAGCATTATCAAGCCTCAAACGGATATGTCCCATGTCAAGACAATCGTCAATATCTGCGTCAAGGAGGGTGTCAATGATGTGGTTATTGGGCGATCTATCGATCTGGCGGGGAAGGAGAATAGAATTGAAGAAGATATTTTGGCGTTTATCGAAGTGTTTATAGAACAATCCGGTTGCGCCATTCATCGATTCGACGAACGAATGACTACTTCGGGTGCTCAGGCGATGTTGCGTTCTACATTTACATATAGTGCGAACTCTAAAGATACTGCTAAGAATGCTAAAGCCATTCGTGAACACAGTAAAGATGATGATGCTAAAGTCGCAGCGTATATGTTGCAAGGTTTTCTCGATCTGCAGCAGAGAGTATAGTATACTGAATGCATGATTACATTTGATGAATTCAAAAAAGTTGAACTCCGGGTGGGGAAAATTCTGTCCGCTGAACCGATAGAAGGATCAGAGAAATTGTTGAAGCTGAGTGTTGATTTTGGGGAAGAGACACCTCGAACGGTCGTGTCGGGGATTGCCCAATATATTGAGATGAGTACATTTGTGAATAGCCAGAAGGTTTTTGTAACCAACTTAGAGCCTCGTGACATCATGGGTATTCCATCCCAGGCTATGATTTTGGCAGGTAAAGATGAAAGTGGGTTGGCTCTCACTATCATGACCAGAGAGCTTGCGCCGGGTACGTTATTATCATAAATATATGAACATTCTTACTCGATTTATAAAACGATATATCCCAGTTCCAAAATCTATCTCTTTTGAACATGCGGGGGTGGATATAGGTATAGACCATATACGTTTTTTACACCTGAAGAAGCAGGCTGGGGTGATACATGTTGTTGATTATGGAACAGAGAAGTTGCTTTCGCCGGTATCAGGGGGCAAACCTCTCTCAGCACAATCTGATATTGTACAAATCCTTAAGAAGACTCAGAAAGAACATAAGTTGAAATATGTCGAAGTTTCTTTGCCAGAGGAGAAGATTTACCTCTATATGATAGAGATCGAGGATGGTGACGAGACATCAATCCGCAATCAAATAGAATCAAAACTTGAAGAAAATGTCCCTCTCACTGTCGATGATGCTGTATTTGATTATACAAAGGTAACTAGTATTGCAAATACAAACAAAGCCTTGTATTCAGTAACAGTGGCTGATAAAAAGGATATTGAAGACTATATTTCATTGTTTGCTTTGGCCAATATGGAAATTGTTTCTTTCTTGATTCAAAATCAAGCGCTGACCAGAACACTGGTTCGTAAGGATGATACAGGTTCGTATTGTATTGTGGCTGTAGAAAAACATTCGATCGTGGTGTCAGTGGTTTCCTTCGGTGTTGTTATCTATACATCAACCATTAATCGATCTGTGTTTAGGGAAGAAGGAGGTGACCTGGTCATCGAGACACCGGAACTTTTGAGTGATGTAGTTTCGGATATTAAGAAGGTGATGACATTCTGGTTGTCATATGTAGAGAAAAATAAAAAATATAATTTTCAAAAGATTGAGTCTATTATTTTGACATCGACTCACAATGATATCTTACGATCTGATTTTTCTAACAAAATCAGTAGCCAATTACAAATCCCAACAGTGCTGGCTGATGTGTGGATCAATGTTATGGATACAAAGGTAAGTGTGCCGCCGATCACCAAAGACGAGTCATATCAGTACGCGGTAGCTATTGGTTTGGCTCTTCCTCGAGTATAATTATAAAGACATGTTTTATCTTCTCTCCACACCGCAGAAAAAGAAAATCAAACAAGAATATTATTCTAAGGTATTCCGATTGCTTACTACATGTCTATTTATCACTTTGGTTATTGCTGTGTGTTTGGCTGCGCCGACCATTATCAAGGTTTACTCTGAACTAACATCTTTGAATCTGGCAATACAACCGTTACAAGATCAGATCTCTACTATGAAGGTGGAAGTGGCTAAGGAAGATGTCTCAAAGATTTTGGCCGATGTAGACATTTTGAGTTTGCCACCAAAACCAGATATCTCTAAGATCTATGTGAGACTTATTGAAGTGGTCGAATCGGTGCCAGGAGCCAAGATACAGACGGTGAGTGTTGATACGCTGACCAAAACTATTAAGGCCAATCTGTACGTGCGAGACAAAGATGTGGCTGAAGCTTTGGTCAAAAAAATAACCGAGGAAAAATATCTGGGTGCTGATCTGCCGTATACAGTCTTGAGTCAGAAGAGCTCATTTACATTTCCTCAAACTTTAAATTATGAAAACTTATAAACTCTTTCTTTCTATCACAGGTGCCGTGCTGATGTTCATCATATTGGTGGTAGGAGTTTGGTATGGAAAGAAACAATTTGATATATATGTTTTGAAAATCTCAGAAAAACGAGAATTGGTAAAATTTCTGGAGAAGAATAAACAATCATTTGATTTGTATAAAAAGATTCTGGTCCAAGGCTCTTCGGAGCAAGGTGAGATTAAAAAATATGTATTGAGTAATGTGACTTCATTTTCTGCTATCTCTAAGATCGAGGTTGACATGATCAGAGCAGGATTGGCTACTAAGGATCGAGGAGGTCTCATGTCTGTATCTCCTCGAGAAAATGCTGATCTAAACAAATACAATGCCCGAGAGGTCAGGGTAGAACTTGAAGCAGAAGGCCCGTATAAAAAGGTTGATGAATATATTAAAACCTTAGGATCAGTGCCGTATGTCTCAAGTATTGAGAAAGTTGATTTGACATTTCTAGAAAAAATACAAACCACTGTTGCTGCCGAAGGCCCAACAGTCAGAGCCAAGATTTATCTAATAATTATAGAGACATTGGTCAAGAAATAACATGAAGAAAAAGCCTTTTTCACAAAATAATCTTTCCGGTTTTGCTCCAGAAACACACTGGGATCTGATCTTGATGTTTGTGGCTATCTTGGTGATCGTGATCGCTGGATATTTTAGTTACGTGTACATCACCTTGAATAAACACATACAAGCGATTGCAACCGAAACGGCCAACACAGATAACGCTTCAGGCAAAGACGAATTGGCTTTAAAAAAGATCATAAATATGGAATCTGTTATACAAGGATATAGAGATAGAGATCTGATATATCATACTCGACTCAATGCGTTGATAAGTAAGGTTCCGGCACCTATTGCGACCACAACTCCAGCGACAAGTACTGTCGTTGCAAGCTCTAGTGTTCGGTGATATATATTGTATACGCTCTCGTAGTTCAATGGATAGAACTGCGGACTTCTAAGCCGTTAATCTAGGTTCGATTCCTAGCGAGAGCACTATTATATTGAAAGTGCCCCATGAAGGGGCATTTTCAATATAATGTGTGATACGGAGCGACCCAACAGTTTGGGTCGCGTTAGGAATCGAACGACTTTTCGTTACTTCATCGAGCTCGGTAGAGCGAAGGTGAAGTCGAAAAGTACCTGCCGACGTAGTCGGAGATTCCGGACCTTGTAAGGGAACACTTATGCCTGCAAGGCGAAGGATCGACCGTGCGAGAGCACATTTAAAACATTGGTGTTATACTTTAATAATATGAAAAAAATAATCACCGTGGTTATCCTATTGGCTATTATCGCAGTAGTTATATGTTTAAACATTAACAAAACAAAAACACCTCCTGAAAACGAAGTTGTTCTCTCCTCACAATCTGCATCCTCAGGTATCCCTTTATACCCAGGATTGACTTGGACAGAAGAGACTACAAAACCTCACGGGGTTTCATTTGATCAGGTAGAAGGACCTGCTCGTATGTGGATCGCAAAAGAAGGACCGGCAGCAGAGGATCAGGTGCACATTAAAGGATTTATACACTACTATAGTGATCTCTTACACAAAGAAGGCTGGTCACCTGATGAACTAGTTGTAAATGGTAAAACATTTACTGCTCCACGGGGAGAACAGGGATGGTCACCGGGATCATGGGGTTATTTAAAGAATGAGAATGGTAATTTGCGCATGATCATGTTGGAAGCTGATCCAGGATATTCAAAATGGATTGAGGGCGCAGAGGGCGATGCTCCTACACCTGAATGTCCGTGTAATCCTTCTTATAGCATAATATTGGGAGAAGTGTCTCTAAAAGATTTGGGGATGTAGTTCTAACGATGACTCTTTTTCATGCTAAAATAAAACCATGCACCATCTCATCAATCGACTTAAGGAGATCGGAGTTATTTATAAAGCCCAAGTCACTCTCCGTTCTGGGCAAACTTCCGAATTCTATTGTGATATGAAAAAGGCGTGGGGACATCCAGACATTCTCAATGGTTTAGCAGATGAAGTAGGGAAGAGATTGCCGGAAGGGACGACGTGCGTGGCGGCATCAGGATATGGCGGATTACCTCTCGGAGCTGTAGTGGCTTCGAGATTTAATTTGAAATTTACAGAGGTCCGGAATACTCCGAAAGAGCATGGTAAGGCTCAACAGATCGATGGATATATTCCAGGAGATCATGATCTGGTAGTTATCGTAGATGATGTACTTACCACAGGTCACAGCATTCAAGGAACTATTATCCCACTGCAAGAGATGGGGATACGGCCACATTCGGCGGTGATTGTTATCAAAAGAGAGAATCCGGAGATTGGTATTCCTTATGCGTATGTGTTTGAGGTTGCAGAGATTTTATAGAGCTTTGTAATATTCAATAGTCTTTTTTAGCCCCTCGGTCAACGAAACTTGTGGCATCCAGCCCAATTCTTGCCGAGCTTTTGAAATATCTACACGTGAATTATATATATCACCAGGTCGCTC
>JBDKKY010000006.1:0-38549 GCA_039795875.1 Candidatus Parcubacteria bacterium
TGTGTTGGAATAAGTTTATTTTTCTTCAGTATCTCCATTATCGCCCAGAATCTATTTTTTTCTTCTTGTCTTTTTGTCATCTCAGCCCCAGTAAGTATTTCTCCAGCTCGAGCTGCTGCCCTACCAATTGGTAATATTTTACCCACTCGATTTAATAGGCGTGTTCCCAATCGACTGAAAAACCCAAGTTTTTTTCCCTCCGTCTCAACCCCACCATGTGCGGCATAATATCGATCGAAGATTTTATCTTTAGCCCCATCTGATATCATGGTTGGAGCTGCGGCGGCGTAGAATCTAAAATTGTGTTTCATATCTTCGACAAAACGACGAATATAATTCACATTATTTGATTTGAATTCTTCTGGATTGTCTTCAACGACTACAACCGCCTCCTCAGCACCCACCTTCATTCCCTTCCGTAGAGCCAAGATCTTTTCTTGGGCTTTCAATTTTGCCTCTAATGCTGTTATGGTCTCATTGTTTTGTCTAGCTTGCTCTATGCTGGTAAAGATTTCTTCAAGTCTTCTCTGGCCGGCTTCCCCCTTCATAAATATTTCGTATTGTAGTCTCTCAAAAGCCTGGTCTCTCAGTATTCCAATAGAACCCGCATCCAAAACCTCTTTTTTCTTTCGTTGTTCTGTCGTTTGCCCAGGTTCCAATTTCTTGGTGATACCAAGAGCCACGTCTAATGATCCATTGTTTAGAAAACCGCGAGCTCTATCCAAAGTTGGTTCATAACTCTTATATTGTTCATACCAAGCCTCCAAAGGCCGTGATATTGTTGCATCAAAAGGGTATCCGACGGCATCATATCGAGACTGTATGCTCGCGTACCACTGGTTGAATTGTATATCTGATTCTATTTCTATAGGCATTACTGCGGGCATAATGATCAGGTCCTCTAAAGTCATAGTTCGTGGACGAGGGGTTGGAATAGGGTTTGGTGTGGGAGGTTGAACAGGTGGGGTAGGTGGAGTTGTTCCTGGTATAGGTACAGGAGTAGGCGTTCCTCCGGCCGCCGCAAGTGCGGCTGCTTGGTCCGCCGCTTCCTTCGCCCTCTTTTCAGATTTATCCATCTCATAATCCGCACTGTTTTGCATAAGAGGTATACTATTTTCCTTACACATACGGGCTAAGCGGTTTATTTGTGTTTTTAGGGAGATAAATCCAGGCAAATTTCGTATACTGTTTTTTCTATTAATTGATCTTTTTAAAGCTTCAGCCTTCTGCCACACTACCTGCAAGTAGTATCTGAAATAATGTTGATTTTTTTTGTCTCTCAATTTTAACAATGCATCCAAATGATCGTCTCCTCCCTCATTTACAACCTCAAACAACCCCTCTAACTCTTCATGAGAAGCTTGTACTAAACCATCCAATATTTCTGGAGATACACTCCTCATGTCTTGTCCTATTACCATCATCAAATCCTCAAACCTGTTTCCATATGGGGCTCGGCTTCCTCGCACCTCATCCAGGAACTCAGCTGTCTTTGGATTTTCATCTACCTCCTCCCCTTCTTTTTCGTATATCAAATCATTTAATTCAATTAATCTCTTTTGTATATGAGCCAATTCATGAGTAACAAAATACCAACGAGTCGCTATATTATTCTCGACTGCATTTTTTTGAGTTTTCATTTCTTCTTGGCTTGTCTTTAAAATTGAACGCTGCTCAGCAAGTCGGGTCCGACAGTCTTTAAGTGTTTCAAGGCTGTCAGTCGCTGAAAATTCAACATCATCAACAATCCCTTGTACGTCAGCCATGTATTCAACACTTGGAAAGATGGGATGAGATCCTATGATCTCCTGGGTTGGACCGATACCGTTTGCCAATCTTCCTTCGTCAGAGCTTTTCGCCTCTATAAGGTCGCTTACTAGATTGTGAGCAGTCTGGACAATTTTAATCCTTTCTTGGAGAGCTGTGTACAATGCTCCTTTATCAGATTGCTCTGCATATACCTTGTTTCCCAAGCTCTGAAGCTCGGTACTTAACGCTTCTAACATTGTCTCAAGCGAGGCTTCGTTGTCTTGTAGAGTGATTACATCATCTAAAATGTCGGCCTTAAGAGCTTCAATTGAGGCCAGGGGAGCAATTTTCTCTATTAGGGTAAATTTCTTTTTTTGTCGAGGTTTTGGATCCGCCTTCTTTTTTGCTTTCAGTGCGGTTTCTAACTCCTTTTTTCTATCCTCCAACTCGGTCATCTTATCCAATAGATCATTCCGATACCTTGTATTTTTATTAGCTGCTGCGGTAGCCTCATCTCCCACTTTTGCCATGATGGTGTTAAATCGCCGGAGTGATTCTTCAAGGGTGTCGAGCTTTTCTCTAAGAGTTTGTTCCGTATCAGTAGCACTCTCAAGTTCTGTATTTCCTAAAACCATTTTTGTCAGCTTGGTAATATTTGGTAGAATCTTGATTCTTCGGTTAGCTGCAGACTCTGCATGATGGGGTGGATTGTACGGCGCGTTTTGGTGACCCGGATGGATGCGTGGTTCGGTGTGGTATGGAGTAGGATGTGGATGATGAGTGTGTGAGGCCTTTCCAGGTGTGTAACCAGGTTTCGAAAGGGCTTGCAAGGCATCTAGATGCTCATTGATGGGCTTAAGTAGATCTATTGTACGTTGCCATCGGTCTAACTCCCCCGCCGCTTCAGCTTTAGTTTTACTGACCAATTGTGTACGAACAGCCCTTAACTTTCCTCGAACCACCTCTAACAGTTCTATTTTAGACTTTCTGTCTGCAGGGGTATCAGTGTCTTCTGGAGCTAAAGACTCTATCATGGCCATGTTTATTAAATCTGTTGGTTCCCCAGTCATAACCTCAGGTGCTGGAGCAGAAGCACCATCAACCAGTTCTGCTAGAGGGGTTTCAGCAACAACAGGTGGATTCTCTACAAAAATTGCAGGAGGAATGAGTTCTGAAGGAACAAGCCCTCTATCATCCACTACTGCAGGTTCTTCTGTCGGAGATTCTGGCTCTAAAACAGCAGCGCGAGGAGCTGGTTCTTCTACCACCGTTATCTCCTCTCCTTGCCCCAACTGCTGCAAAAGATCCTGTTCCTCATCCTGCAAGCGGACAAGAGTTCTGGCAAGCTGAATTCGCTTCTTTTGTAGAGGTTCTGCGTTGATTTTTGCCTTCTGAGCCTCAATTTTTAGTCGAAGTGTTTTTAGTTCCTGTACAATAACCTCGTTATGTGGTGTGGTGACTCCTGATTCTAGCCCTTCTTGGGCATGAGAGTGTGATTTCATGTCCAAAATTATACCACATAAACCGTGGATAAGTGATTGCCCCCCTATTGTGGATATATTAAAATGTATATCGTGCAACATTCGGGTGCAAACGGGTGTTTATTTATTTAAATCAAAGTTATTTTATCTCATAAATCGTCTTCACTCTTCGTGGGTGTAATGGTGTTAGTCAGTGCTTCGACAGGAATTCTAGGGATTGGTGATTTGAAAAAGGTGGACGCATCGGTTTTTATGGCTGAGAATCATGTTTTAAACATGGGTAGTGCAATCAAAAGTACTGCTTCTTTAACTGTTAACTTTCCTCAAGCTGCCAATGTTCAAGCTCAGAGTAAGGTAAAAAGAGCAACAAAGGCAATCCTTAAGAAAATTACAGCCCTTAACCTAGACGGTAAATTGCTTGCCATTAAAGGATTTGTTGAAGAAAATACGACAAATGGTGAGACAGAGATCTCCATCGATGAGCTTACCGCTTTAAATCAGTTTGCGAATGGGACGCCAAGCTCCTCAACCCCTGCGATTACAACCACAGCAACATCTGGGATTGTGGCCACAGAGATTTTGGTTAATATTCCTCCTATTTCAGAGGACCCTATCACTCTGGAAGAGGACGGAGAAATTCAAGAATATGTTGTTGTAGAAGGAGATACTGTTGATTCCATTTCTAAAAAATTCAACATCTCTGCTGATACTATCCTTTGGGCCAACGACCTTAAGAGAACAAGCACCATCCGGGTGGGTCAAAAACTAGTGGTCCTCCCTACTACAGGAGTTTCATATAAAATCAAAGCTGGCGACACAGTAAGTGAGATTGCAGATAAATTTAATATCTCACAACGAGAATTGGTTGAATTCAATGATTTACAAGACGGAAGGTTGATTATTGGAGACACTATTATTATCCCAGGAGGAACAATTACCCCTGCTGCCAATGCAGGTTCTCATACTACACCAGTCAAAAATGTACCAAAATCAAGTAAAAATGACGCGGGTATTGGGTATTTTTCAAGACCGATGCACGGTGGGATTAAAACACAGGGTATTCACGGGCATAATGGTGTAGACATAGCTGGCACTATTGGCACCCCAATACTCGCAGCCCGAGAAGGCACGGTTACCTTGGTGCGTGGTGGAAGCACTTGGAATGGTGGATATGGAAACTATGTGGTAGTTAGTCATGGTGGAGGGGTTCAGACATTGTATGCCCACATGAACAGCATCACCGTTAATCAGGGCCAAACTGTCTCTCGAGGTCAACAGGTGGGAACGTTGGGAAATACAGGAGACTCAACAGGTCCCCATCTTCATGTAGAGGTTCGGGGCGCTAAAAATCCATTTTAGGTAGGTATGAAAAGGCCAGCAGAAGATTTTTTGTAGAAATCCTAGTTGGTCTTTTTTCTTGGTTGGGCTGTTCTAGGTTGGTCAGATGTTGTAGCGTTGTGGCCAAAGATAACAAAGAGCTGCGCTGGTGGATTCCTAAACCTTCGGCCAGTTGTGTATACATTTTTTCGGCCTTAATATCGCAAACCAGATTTTCTGTAGATGTTCCCTGAATAGTTTGGATAATATGTGACACTACACCAAAATCTTGGTTGTTAATGAGTTGGTTGGGACCAGTAGAGTTGTGACTCACCCACATATGATAATAAGGTTTGTGTTCGGTCTTTAGTTTGTGTTGATATCTGAGTATAGACCGTTGGATACAACAACATTTTTTGGATGATCCGTGGTGACCACAAGGACAAAACTGGCATGTAGATATGATCTGGTGATCCACATCAGTATAGTATTGCGCATATACATCAATACCTAATGAGAGAATGTTTTCTAGATATGTAAACTGAACCAGTCCATTTTTAGGCATCTTTTTTAATGTATATGAGGGTATCTTTGAGTATTGGGAGTCCTGCATCGCCAAATCGAAGAGTTGTCCATCTAATTTTGTTTTATGTGCCAACAACAACCTTTGTGGTACGGTTGGTAGTAATAAACAATTACCCACCATATCAATCAACTCCTCACTGTAAGAGGATCTATTGGTCTCGATCATCAAATTGTGCTTTCCACACAAAGCAATAAATATAGCCCACAGAAGATGAGATTCTTTGAGTGTAGATATAGTGGCTGCGATTTCTGTAGACGAAGGTGCCACAGCAGTGCCACAGGTGTGTGGGTTCATCTTATATAAAGTGTTGGTCTGCATATTTGAAAGAAGCTCTGTGATTGTCTCTCCAACAAAAAATGTAATATTATTTTTTGTTGCATGATCTAAATACTCTGGATTTACATGTATAATATCTTGTTTTGAACATAACACATAT
This sequence comes from Candidatus Parcubacteria bacterium, assembly GCA_039795875.1. Taxonomy (GTDB): domain Bacteria; phylum Patescibacteriota; class Minisyncoccia; order Phycocordibacterales; family CAIZLB01; genus CAIZLB01. The sequence continues at coordinate 5,570 of JBDKKY010000006.1, forward strand.
GGGATATTGTGCTTAATCGCTAGGTAGATACACTGCAACATTTTATTTGTTGGTATAATAACACCTGTTATAGATAGTCCTCCGAGTGCAAGTAGTGGTGATTCGACAATGTCTCCTTGTATACAGCTTATACAAGAAATAGCTGTGGCTAGCTCTGCATATGTTGGAACAATATCTTCCTTGTCAGCAATAATATTACTAGTAATTTTTCTGTTGTCTGATTTGAGATTTAGTACTCCACTTGCTCTGAGTGCTGTATAGACCTTGTGTTTTATATCTAGCGCATATTTGTTGGCTATCCCTAGTATAGAAAAATTATAAATACCTCCTGCGATCACAGTCTCAATCTGCAACAACCCACTACTTTCTGGTTGTATATGCAAGGAATATATCTTATTGTTAGACCTCATGAATCTACTCTATCAAAACAGTACCTTACTTTTGTAAAAGAAAATATAAAGAAAATATAAAGAATATCAATACAACAAAATATATCGCTACCGTAATGTATTGTCGTTCAACAATCGTGTTTTGATGTTAATAAATGATTCCACTCCTCCAGAAATAATCAAGTAATCTTTATTTATAAATCCATATACAAATTGAATAGCACCTGTTGCATCGGTGTATACCCGAGTGTCAGTATTGCGTAATACCCTGTCTTTGAAGCCTGGCTGTACAGGTGGTGTGGGAGTTGGTGGGGTGCTTGTGGCATTTGGGTCTATAACTTTCGCTGCTTTACTTGTATCTTTAAATAAATCATCTAAATCACTCGGTAGATAATATTCCCAACCCAACATGTTTGAGAGAGCGAGGTCAGGAGAAGACAGTTTGAAGACCAGAAAAGACTCAAAAGAGTTTTTGTTATTGTTGTATACACCAAACGAATAATTGTTGGTTAGTGCCCGAATCAATCCTTCGTCACCAGAGTACTGATTTTTAGCGAACAATTCAGGCATAGATAATCCTAAATTTAGTTCCACAGTCGTGCCTTGTGCTATCTGTTTGTCTCGTAAATCTTGTTGGATTTGTCGTATTTTTTCGATTCCTTCAGCTTTGTTTAGGTTTTGTATGTTGAGTTGTATGATGGCTTCAGCCCCAAGTACACTTGTTGTTGGTGTAGTTATTGGAGTAGATGTGCTGCCAGAGGTGTTGGGTGTGGTTGTAGCATTTGGATCTAGAGGATTATTGTTCGCACCTGTCCTCCCTGCTATCCAAAAATATCCAACCGTAACCAAAGTTAAAACAACCAAAATGATAGCCGCTAAGGTAATCTTTCTAGTGAAGCTTATACCCTCTTCGTTTTCAGGGGAGCTCTTATTATTAGTGGTTGGTTTGGTAACAATTTTGACAATATTGTTGTCATAATTGTCGTCCTTCATTGCTGTAAATATATCCCCTTCCAGTGTATGGATCGAGGCTTTTGGCTGCACAGCTTCTGTCGGAGTTCCAGGAGGTGGTTTCATACCGCCGGTGAAATTAGTATGTGAGTTGTTTTGTAAAGGTGGGTTTGGTTCCATACATTAAAACCTAACAGGTAAATTATTTCTTAATGTTCATAAATCGTGGCCGTCGAGGTCGTTGTGGTGCTGAAGAAATCAAGTATCTGCCGGGGTTTTCCGACAAGTCAACGAAAGTATCAACTTTTTCTTTAATTATTTGAGAAGCGGATTTGCCAAAGGCTAATACTTCTACCCGACATCCAAATGCTCCCTGTAAATACTCAACCAAGTGGGCAAAGTCTCCATCACCCGACACTATCACTATTACATCTAGTTTTGGTGCCATTTTTACCGCATCGATTGCCAGACCAACATCCCAGTCAGCCTTCTTTGATCCCCCACTGAAGATTTGTATGTCTTTTATTTTTGTTTCAATACCGATCTTTTCCAAAGCGTCGAAGAATCCCCTTTCAACATCTGAATCCGTATTGATAACATACGCGATGGCTCGGATCAGATCCCGGCCCGCCACTGCATCTATAAGGATGTTTTGAAAATTAACCTTGGCGCGAAACAGGTTTTTAGCCCCGTGATATAAGTTTTGTGTATCAATCAGCACCCCAACACGCTGTCCTTTGTGTTTTAAGCTTTCTCTGTGTGTAGTTTCCATATGATTGTTATTGTATCACACAGCAAAATAAATAACCTCCGATCTAAATCGAGGGTTATTTATAAAAGGCATAGATCAGAAGTTGTTTGAAAACTACTTTGACTTTACTGTTGATAGTGCAGCAGCGTATCGCTCAGGACTTTTCCGTTGTAAGTACTTCATGTGAGCTTGTCGTTTTGAAACAAGCTTTAAAAGGCCTTTTCGTGTGTGATTGTCTTTTTTATGAATCTTTAAGTGATCGGCCAAATAGTCAATTCTCTCTGTGATAACAGCCACTTGAACATCAGGAGAACCTGTATCCTTATCGTGGATCTGTGCCTTTGCGATGATTTTAGTTTTTTTATTTTTAGATAACATGTTAGAATATTAGCACATATCGCATAAAAATGCAAATATCTGAGGCCGATAAAAGCCTTTAAATATAAGCCTAAATAAGGTTGTTCCCCTATTCCACCCGACACGCCCCTGACTTGGGACAGCTCCGCCTTCTGAACATAATCATAATAAAGCTCTATAAATGGCTGACAAAACAACACAAATCACAAAAAAGCAAGAAAACGAGATCTCTGAGTATATACATGACTTTTTGGAATATGTCGAGATCGAGAAGGGTAGAAGTCTAAAAACTATCGAAAACTATGGCCGGTATCTAAAAGACTTTGAAGTGTACTTAAAAGACAATGGTATCTCTCACATAAAAGACATTCAAAGACAGGTTATACGGGACTATAGACTGAAGTTAAATCGACAGAAAATCAAGCAAATACGGTCTGAAAATGAATATTTGTCCAAAAAGACCCAAAACTACTATCTAATTTCTATTCGAGCCTTCTTAAAGTACTTGGGAATGATAGGGGTAGAGGTAGTTTCACCAGAAACAGTTGAGTTGGCCAAGGTGGCTGAGCGGCAAATTTCCTTTATGACAGAGGATGAATTGGGTAAATTGCTGAAACAGCCCGAAAAAACACCAAATCCGCCAGGAAAAGAAGGAAATAAGGGAAAAACCCCAGCTGGGAACCTTGCCGTATTGAGGGATAAGGCTATTTTAGAGCTATTGTTTATAAGTGGCCTACGTGTTTCAGAACTCTGCTCTTTAGAAATGGATATGGACATGTCCCAGCTGGAATTCTCCATTAGAGGTAAAGGAGGGAAGGTTAGGGTTGTGTTTTTAAATAAGGAGGTGTTGGAAACTATCAATAAATATAAAAAAATGGTAGATAAAACGCCAGAAATGATGGTTTCAGGCAAATTGTTTCAGGTGACACCTAGGACCGTGGAAAGATTGGTTAAAAAGTATGCTATACAGGCCGGAATATCTAAAAAAGTAACTCCTCACATACTTAGACACAGTTTTGCAACCACCTTGTTGCAAAATGGGGCAGATATACGCTCTGTTCAGGCAATGTTGGGTCATGCAAGTATTGCCACTACACAAATATATACACATGTCACAGATTCACATTTGAAGAGGATCCATCAACAGTTTCATAAGAAACCTGAGGGAAATAAAGAATAAACCATTGAATAAAAGCTTATAACTGATAGAATATCTATATGAATATTCTCAGTTGGAATGTAAATGGCATCAGGTCAATCCAAAGAAAAGAAGTTTTGAACACATTGTTTTTAAAGGGTTTTGGTGATGTATTACATCTAAGTGATAAACACATCGATATTATCGGTTTACAGGAAACCAAGGCTACTTATACTGAATTGGCCACCGGATTTTTCCCAGAGGGATATGTTGTATATCATAACTCAGCTACAGAGCGTAAAGGGTACAGTGGTACAGCTGTTTTTGTCTCGAAATCCTTATTTTCTAAAAGGATTAATCTAAGTGTTACATATGAAACACTTAATACAGAAGGAAGATTGGTGTGTGTTGAGACCGATAAATATGTGTTAATCAACGGTTATTTTCCAAATGGAGGGGGTAAGCCCGAAAGATTGATATATAAGCTCAGGTTCTATGATCAGTTTGTAGACTTACTCATGTCTTTAAAGAAAAAATATAAAAAAGAAATTGTCTTCTTTGGAGACCTAAACATTGCCCATAAGGAAATAGATCTGGCTCGACCTAAGGAAAATGAGAAACATGTAGGTTTTTTACCAGAAGAGCGTAAAAAGCTAGATTTACTTATAAATAGGGGATTCTACGACTTGTACAGAGAAAAATATCCAACAAGTGTTGCTTATACGTGGTGGGATATGAAAACCCGAAGCAGGGATCGTGATATCGGATGGAGGATAGATGCTTTTTACGGAACCAGGGGCGTATCGGACAGTAAGTATGATGTCCTTATATTAAAAGACATATTAGGATCAGATCACTGTCCTATAGTGCTCGCCTTAGAAGACTGATGTTTATTATGAGACCTTGTAAGTCCTCTTGATTTGGTTGATCTTGGACTCATTCTCTTCTTGTTTCGTGTGTAACGCTTTTATATAAAGCTCTTTGAGTTCATTTGCTGGTAGGGTGAGCAACTCTCTGGTTTTATCAAGCAGGGTCTCTTTGGTATTTAGAGCGGGAGTTTCTAGGCAGATATCTAACAGAATGTGCAAAATTTTACCTATAATAGGCCCCGGAGCAATTTCCAGACTGTTTATTAAGTCATTTCCATTAATTTTAAGCATAGAAACATCAGTGGGATCAGCCAAGACTTCCTCAATCATAGACATGTACTTACGCAAACGATAAGGGTCTTCTTTTGGCCGACCTGTACCAACACGGTCACAGATACGTAGATTAATCAGATCCCAAATATTCTCTTTCCCTACATTTGCTATCATCCTACGTACTGCGGAGTGGGTAATTTGATCAGTATCAGAGAAAAACATGTGCCATCGGACTAGTTTTGTGACCTTTTCAACTGTTTCATGTGAAAACTTTAAATCATTTAGAATCTTTTTGGTTAGTTTCGCCCCGACAACCTCATGACCATAAAATGTGTAATCTTTGTTTTCTTTAGACCAAAGTCGGGTAGGGGGTTTGCCAATATCGTGAAATAAGGCAGCTAGACGCAAATCCAAAGAATATTTTTTGTCTGCAGCACATTGGAGGCTGCGGACAAGGTGCTCAAATACATCGTATGCGTGGCAACCGTTCTGCTCTACGTGCACAGCATCCTTTAAATAAGGTGTTATATACTCTAAAATGTCTGTTTTTTCTGCATAAACAAAAGCGCCTGCTGGGTTATCGGACAATACAAGTTTGGTAAATTCATCACGGATCCTTTCTTTAGATATTTTGGCCAACATGTTCCTAGTCTTTACCGCGGCAGCAAGGGTTTCTGGATCAATTCCAAACTGAAGCTGTGCCACAAAACGTAACATACGCATAATACGTAGTCCGTCCTCGTTAAACCTATCTTCAGCCACACCTACAGCTCGGATAATTTGATTTTTGATGTCTTTTGTACCATCGAAAGGGTCTATAAAAATGTCTTTTTCTGGACTGTAGGCGATCGCATTGATGGTAAAGTCTCTCCTACTCAAATCATCTTGAATATTAAGGCTAAATTTAACACTATCTGGTCGGCGACCATCAGAATATGATCCTTCAACTCGATAAGGAGTCACCTCTATAACCCCTAACTCTGTCTTGACGCCAACTGTGCCGAAATTATTCTCATAAAAAGATTCTGGGAACACCTGCTGAATCTGCTCTGGGGTGGCACTGGTGCAGACATCCCAGTCTTTTGGGGCCGTACCCATTAAGATGTCTCTTATGCAGCCTCCGACCAAATACGCCTCAAAGCCAGCCTGTTCCAGTGAAGTTACAGCCGCCACAACCGCCACAGGAATCAAACCGTTTAACAGGTGTTTGTTTTTTTTAGTTTTTGATGATAGCATGTGATTAATACTTGAAATATAATACTTTTCAAGTAAAATTGAAAGCACCTATGGTGAAATGGATATCACATCGGTCTTCGGAACCGTTGTTCTAGGTTCGAGTCCTGGTAGGTGCACCAGATATAAAAATCGGCTGCGGAATTGGTTTAGTGGTAGAATACGTCCTTGCCAAGGATGAGACAGGAGTTCGATTCTCCTATTCCGCACATGTATTTATAGTGTTGATTTTGTTGGGTTTTCTATAGGTCAGAATTTGGGGATAAATGTGGATAACTCTGGGGATATGTGTATAAAAGACAGATTTTTGACTTATATTGTCTCTTTGTGAAGTGGGTGAGAGTCTTAGTCTTCGCCAAGTAAGCCTTTATTTAAAAGGATTTTATCTTTTCTTTAGATAAATCAAATCCTCGGTCCGGTATTATGATTATATGGAAAAACTTCATGTAAACGACAAAATAAAAGATTTAGGGACAAAAGGAGAGGTATATATTAAAGATTTGTTGATTAGCAGAGGGTATATCTCTTACAAATCAAATCTCAGGAAGTGGAATTTTGAGATAGACCTCCTGGTATATAAGGTTATTCCAGAGAAACACGTGCTCGAGGTAAGAGCTGTTGAAGTAAAAACTAGGTCAGACCGTAGGGCGATGTATTCGCTTGAGAATTTCAACATTGATCAGAAGCTACTTAAATACAGATACTTTATGTTTAATATCGGACAAGAAATCCAACGCACAACCAAGACAGAGGGGTGGTATTTCAGATATCACTTAGACTTAGCAATTGTGGGGAAAGAAGAGAAAACAAACGAGTTGGGTGAAAAAAGCCTTTATTTGCAAAAGTATATTCAAAACGTGAATTTGTTAATATAACAGGTATGTGATAGTATGTCTTGCATACCGGGGCGTGGTGTAACGGCTAACATGCATCACTTGGGCTGATGTGACTCTGGGTTCGAATCCCAGCGCTCCGACTAGTCAATCTCTTATTTAGAGATTATGTGTAATTGAATCAAAGTATCTCTAGTGTTTTTTTCTAGAGTAGAAGTTAACTTCTGACTCTTTAGGATTGAGTAGAGAGATTGGTCGACTTTGTTTTGTCCTAAGATTTGTCTAATCAATGCCAGATAATTTTCGCTCTGAGAATTCTGAATATTGTTCAGTTCACTATCTAGTACATCGAAGACGTGTCTCATTGTGACTATTCGAACTGTTTGAGGTGCTCTGTCTTGTATCAAGATAGTTGATAATCCTATAAGTGAATAGACTGTATCTACTCCCAACATCATACCACCCGATGATCCGTGATCAACAAACTGTGATCCGATCGCATCTAACAAGTTACTGTCACGTCGTAATGTAGGGCTTTGAAATACTCCCCCAATTGTTACAACATCTTTCTTTCTATATAAAGGCGAATAAATAGAAACAGATAAAGTCTTTTGTGCGGGGTAAGAATAAATGTAATAGTTTGTACTGTTGTATTGGGCAGGTTGGTAATCGTTGACCCGGAGTTCTAATCTTTGTCTAAGTACATCGTACAAAGTTTTTTTCTTGACCATCTTACTTATTCTTTTTACTTCGATGAGTGCAAAATCAAATTCTCCTGTTGAACTCTGGTCTGGATCACCAATGATATATTGATTATTTACATTTAACCAATAACTGGGAATATATCGTAGTGTAAGTTTATGAGTGGTAAGTGCAGGGTTTCCAGTGCGTCCAACACATTGTTTATTAGAGTCTAAAAGATGCCGAGCCACATGCGCGTTAGTTAAAATAATTCCGCTTTCTTCGTCAGGGTCGGAGAGAAATACCCCGCTACCACTTATGGCTTTTACATATGTTCGATATTTTTCGGTACAAAAAATATTAAGGACATAATCTTCGATACCCCCAGTATTTCCACTGGTTTGAGACACTGCCGCCATATTTGTTTTTAAAAAAGAGTTTCCTTTACTCAGAAAATGTTTCCCCGCGAGTGATACCAAGGATCCAACGAAAAAGAGAATAAAAATGCAAAATACGATTCGGTATTTGTACGTAAGGATAAACTTGAATAATGGCATATTGTTTGCTAGTATTATACCAGATTTAAGAACAGAAGGCGGGGTTGGTTTAGTGGTAGAATGACTGCCTTCCAAGCAGTAGACAAGAGTTCGATTCTCTTACCCCGCACCCTTGTGGCAGATCTATAAATCAAAAGACCTCCGGTACTAGGAGGTCTTTTGATTGTAGTGTCAGGATTTACTTATGTAAATTATTGTTTAACGGCGTCTTTGAATGCTTTTGCTGCACGGAATTTTGGAACATTGGTTGCAGGAACCTTAACACTCGCTCCTGTTTTTGGATTTCGTGCCATTCGGGCTGCTCGCTTTTTAACTGAAAAAATACCAAGACCGGCGATTGAAACTTCTTCTCCCTTCTTTAGAGTAGAGATGATTGAGTCAATAAAGGTATCAACAACTGATTCTGCTTGTACTTTTGTTGTACCTAAAAGGTCGTGGATTTTTTCTACAAGACTTGCTTTGTTCATAGCTGTTTATTTTTTGCGTATTATTTAATAAATATTACAAAACTTTATTACCGTAGTAATATCTCAATTGTGCCACAAAATCTATATTTTGCAATACTTTTTCAGCGCTGTACAACCACAACAAGACTAGATGACCTTGTCAATAATGCCATATTTTTTGGCTTCTGGTGCCGTCATGAAATAGTCTCGGTCTACATCTTTGGCCACTTTGGCGACAGGTTGGCCTGTATTATCAGACAACATCTTAATAGATCGGTTCTTGGCGTCGATCATGAGCTTGGCATGGATCTCAATATCAGAGACCTGTCCTTGGAATCCTCCTAAAGGCTGATGAATCATCACCTCGGAGTTGGGTAGGGCAAATCGCTTGCCCTTTTTGCCTGAAGCGAGGATCTGAGCACCCATAGAGGCAGCCAAACCTACACAGATAGTAGAAACGTCGTTGGGAATATGGTTCATAGTATCAATAACCGCCAAACCATCTATGACAGATCCTCCGGGAGAGTTTATATATAGTTTAATGTCCTTTTTAGAGTTTTCTGAGGCTAAAAATAGTAGTTGGGCTATCACAATATTGGCTGTGTCGTGGTTAACCTCTCCATTTAGGAATACAATATTATCCTTTAATAGGCGCGAATATATGTCATAGGCTCGTTCACCCAAGGGTGTTTTTTCAATAACTGTTGGTATTAACATAGCTGCCATTATAGCAGACTATGCAAGTCTCGCCTATATAGGCCATAAATGCGGGTAAAATAGCTAAAAAGTAGGCCAAAAGTGCTATTTAACCGTTATAAATCAAGATTTTAGACATTTTACAACTGTGATATATAATAATAGAATGAGAATCCATCGTTTCTATATAAAAGACCTCACTAATGTATCAAGTTTCATAGAAGATGAAGATATAATTCATCAACTGTCACATGTGTTCCGATATAAGACAGGGGATACAATAGCTGTCTTTAATGAATCTTTAGGGGAGTGGGAAGCGGAGATCATTGATTTTCACAAAAAGAAATTGTCTTTTAAATTTACCAAACAAATCAAAGATGGACTGCATACAGTAGTAGAAGGGGAGGCTGCAACCAAAAAAACCACCCTGTTCATGTCTATCATTAAAAACAGCAATTTTGATCTTGTGGTTGAGAAGTCGACAGAACTCGGTGTGGGGGAGATTGTTCCTATATTGGCAGAGAGAACAGTAAAGACAAGTTTGAATTATGATCGATTAAATAAAATTATTAAAGAAGCCACAGAACAGAGTGGCCGCATAGATCTCATGAAGATCGGTGACATTCTAACCCTAAACGATGCAATATCGCAATCGAAACTATATAGCGAGCAGGTTTTTTTTGGACACATCAACTCTGCAAACATGTCCCATCTCGATTCAGCAAAGAGTAGTGCGCTGTTTATTGGCCCAGAAGGGGGTTGGACTGACGCAGAAGTAGAAAATTTTATAAAAGAAAACATACTGCCTTTTAGTTTAGGGCAGTATATTCTCCGGGCTGAGACAGCGGCTATTGTTGGTGGATCAAAAATGGTTGGGTTATAAAAAGGTGAACTACTTAATTTCGTCTAAGAATTTCCATACAAGTTGATTCATTTCGAATCGCTCAACAAAAGCACGTACATTTTCTTTGTCTGCTGTTGGGTGCATGCGTAAGATGTCTTTTATCTGCTCTGCAACCAGATTCTCATCAGGCTTCAATTCTTCAAGCGCGGCAATCTTACTTAGTGCCAGCTGCGATTTCACCCGCTTGTCCGCAACTTCTTTTCGTTCGTCTTTTAAATCTTTTTCTGTCTTATTAATCTGTTTTAAATATGCATCAAACGTTGTTCCCATTCGTGCAATATCTGCTTTCATCTCCTCAATCATAATATTTAATTCTGAATCTAAAAAGAAATCAGGGTATTGAATCTTTGATTCTTCAATAATTTTATCGATTAACACAATCCGAGTTTTCTCCAGTGCTTTTTGGTGTTTAGTATCTATAATATTTTTCTTGATAGCCTCTCTGACCTCGTTCACTGTTTGGAATGGACCAACTTTTTTTGCGAATGCATCATCGAGTGCTACTGGCTCAAGATCTCCGTGTGAATGATCGTCATGACCATGGGTACTTGAGGCATGGTAGTCCATGTGTGCCACCTTCTTTCGTAAATCAAGCAACATCGCGTCAATCTCTTCGTCTGTCGCGTCAATCTTTTCAATTGTATCTTCAGTAGTTTTATGTTTCTTGGCTAACTTTTTGTAGTCGGCCATATCTATTTCTGGGGGAGTGGCGAAGGTAATCTTGAGTTCTGCGTCGTCACCTATAGCCAACTTTGTGACCGTGATTTGAGGTTGGTTGATAGGCATCTTCTTACTCTCAAGAACAATATCTGAAAAAACCTCGTCTATAACTGAACGACAAGCCTCCTCGGTGATTGTGTAGTCGCCAACCTTTTCTATTAGAACTTTCTCAGGCACGTGGCCGGGTCGAAAACCATCAATCTTGACTTGCTCGTTTAGGTTTTTGAGCGCTTTACCTCTATTTTTAGCAATGGCTTCTTTTGATACATGCACCTCCAAAGTAATTTGGCAGGGTACGGATGCGTTTGTGTTTTTGATTTTAAATGTTTTTTTATCGAACATATATGAATATATTGAATGGATTAGTTGGGTAGTTTTAATGCAGGAATAATTTGTTTCTTTCTTGAGAGAATGCCGGGCAATACTTCCGTATCTCCCTGTACACTGACTCCAAATGAGGTTGAGACCAGATCTTTAATAAACTGATTATACGTGAAGGCGGTTGCTTCTTCTGTGAGGATGTTGATGACAAAAAATAGAACATCATACACATCTTTTTCTTCAGTTAATAGTGATTTAATGGCGGCAACAATTCCATCCTTTCTCGCCAGTATTGATTCAGAATCTGTTGTCTCAACCACAGAGATCCGGATATTTTTGTCACCAACCAAAGTTTTTTTACTATCAATGTGTATGAGCCCTATATCTGTAAAATCAGAAACATCTGACTTGGCTTTAAACATCTCACCGGCGTATGACTGAACGTCAATCCCAAGTTTTGTTGCTAGTTTTTCCGCAACATCTTTGTCGTGTGGAGTTGTTGTGGGTGATCGAAATGCAAGGGTATCAGAGAGTATTGATGACAACATAAGTCCAGCCATTGGTTCTGGCAATGTATCAATCACAGCAGGACCCATAAGATCATGCATTACAGTTGCAGTTGAAGCCAGTGGGCGAATGGTCATATCTACAGGTTTTCGAGTGGATAATCCACCAGCAAGCATGTGATGGTCTATAATTTGAATAATATCTGCATCCGCAATTGCTGGTGGTAGCTCTTGATGATTGTTTGTGTCTACTACAACAACTTGATCGCCTGCCTCTAAGGTCTCCAGTAAAGTCGGCTCTGTAGTATTCCATCGTCGCAATACAAACTGTGTTTCTTTGTTTAATGTTCCCAAAACAAAAGGCAGCGCCTCTTGTGAGGTATGAGTTTTCAAATACCAAGCCCACAAGATTGCACTTATTGTTGCATCGGTATCTGGGGAAATGTGTCCAAAAACTTTTATCATAAGATTATTATTTCTTTAAATTTATTTTAATTTACTTATTCTGTAACAACCTCCTCTTCCTCACCAGCTTGATCATTTGGTACTGATTTGATGTCGATTCTCCAACCTGTAAGTTTGGCAGCCAATCGCACATTTTGCCCTCCCTTGCCGATAGCGAGTGATTGTTGATCTTCTGTTACCACAGCATGAGCTGTTTTATTGGCTTCATCGATGTCTACCCCTAGAATATAGGCTGGAGATAGAGATTTTTCAATAAACTCTCCCAAATCGTCTGACCATTCAATAATATCAATACCCTCTCCATTAAGCTCGTTTCGAACTACATTTACTCGAGAGCCTCTTTGTCCCACCATTGCTCCTACTGGGTCGACTCCGTTTCCTTTGACCGCAATCTTTGAACGGGTTCCTGCCTCTCGTGCAATACCTTTGATTTCCACTGTTCCTGCAGCGATTTCAGGCACCTCAAGGGTGAATAGCTTCTCTAGGAACTTAGGATGAGATCGAGAAAGTCTTAGAAATACCCCTCGGCCAGTCTCTTCTACTTGCATAAGATAGGCTCGGATCCTCTCCCCTTGTTTAAATCTCTCACTTTTTATCTGTTCATCGTATGGAATAACACCAACAGCCTTGCCCACATCAACGAAGATTGAGCCTCTTTCAACGCGCTCTACTGTTCCAACCACAATTTCCCCCTCTTTACTGCCAAATTCTCCCAAAAGATTGACTTTTTCGGCCTCTCGGATCTTTTGCATAATCACTTGTTTAGCTGTTTGAGCGGCAATTCGTCCAAAATCATCCTTATATTCCAAAGGAAATACCAATTCATCACCTGCGACGACGTCTCTTTTGATCTTTTGAGCATCGGCCAGCAGTATGTGTTGATCATCATTGAATCTAACCTTTTGAGCAATAGCCTCTTGCTGGGCCGCGGTCAGTTCAATGCCGTTGTCTCGATCCTCCTTCATCTGAGCAATTTCCTCCTCAGTTAGTACTTCGCCGGGCTCAACAACTATTTTAGCTTGAAAAAACTCGGTTTTTCCAGAGTTAATGTCAAAATCAGCCTTAATAATCTGAGATCGTCGGCCATGTTCCTTTTTGTAGGCGGTAGCCAAAGAAGAGCCGATAGCCTCAATTATTTTTGCTCTTGGTATATTTCGCTCTGTTTCTAGTTGGTCCAGAACGAGATGTATTGCTTTTAGGTCAAACATAGTATTTTGTTGTATTTATCTTTGTAAATATATAGAAAGTCGACACAAAGGTCTCTAAAACAAAAGATCGCGTCTGGTTGAAGAGCGATCTCTTGTGAGTCTGGTACGGACTAGACTCAGTATTAGATTAGACTATCTGTATGTGTGTTATACTATCAAATATAAGTAAAAAGTCAAATCAATTTTTTAACAATTTATGTACATTGATCAAGAAAAACTCTTCAAGTTCATCATCGATACAGGGCTTATTACACAGGATGAATATGAGCATTTTAAAGAGTTGGCAGAAACCAGTAAGCAAAAATTGCAACAAGTCCTTGTTTCTCAAGGTAAGGTGAAAGAAGAGGATATGATTAAGATTGAATCATACTTAAGTGGGGTGCCTTTTATTGATTTATCTGATAAAAAGATATCTTCAGACATTTTATATCTAATCCCTGAGCCTATCGCCCGAAAACACAATATTGTGGCTATCGGCAAAAAAGATAACACTCTCGAAGTTGCGCTCCTAGATGCAGATGATTTACCTGTTATTGATTTTGTAAAGAAAAAGACTGGATTACAAATCGTTCCTCGATTGACCAATGTAGAGTCGATGAAGCAGATGCTTTTACAATACCAGAAAAGTTTGAAGGTAGACTTTGGAGATATTTTGCAAACAGAAGTAGCTGGTGCGGTGCAGACATTGGCTGAAGCGGATCCTAATGCAGAAGTAAGTTCAGAAGATCTGCGAAAGATGGCTGAGGACTTGCCCATTGTGCGCATTGTTGAAACATTGTTGAAGCACGCGGTGATTCAAAACGCATCCGATATTCACGTGGAACATACTGAGGTGGAAACAGTCATTCGATATCGTATCGATGGCATGTTACACGATGCCATGATTTTACCAAAAGCGACGGGTCCAAGTATTGTTGCACGTATCAAGGTGTTAGCCAGCCTAAAACTAGATGAGAAGCGTCTCCCCCAAGATGGTCGTTTCAAGATAGAATTGAACGGTGAAAAAGTCTCGTTTCGTGTCTCTATCCTGCCAACATATTATGGAGAGAAGATTGTGATGCGTCTCTTGCGCGAAGCGGTTTCTGGTTTTACACTCGAGGGTTTGGGTTTTCATGGTAAATCTCTAGAAGATATTCAGGAAGCTATTAATTATTCTGATGGAATGATTTTAACAACAGGTCCAACTGGATCTGGAAAAACTACAACACTGTATACTGTACTTGATATTTTGAATACACCAGATGTAAATATTTCTACAGTGGAAGATCCTGTCGAATATCAAATAAAACGAATCAATCAAACAGCAATTCGTTCCGATATTGGATTTACGTTTGCTACTGGGTTGCGATCACTACTTCGACAAGATCCTGACATCATCATGGTGGGAGAGATTCGTGATAATGAAACAGCCGCGCTTGCGATCAATGCGGCTCTTACGGGTCACTTGGTGCTTTCAACTTTGCACACCAACTCTGCAGCGGGTGCGATTCCTCGTTTGATAGATATGAAATGTGAGCCTTTTTTGATTGTATCAACCGCAAAAGTAATTGTGGCACAACGATTGATTCGTCAGCTGTCTGAGACAAAAGAAAAATATACTTTGAGTGATGCTGAGCTTGCGAATCTACAAAAGAAAGTTGACCTCGACAAGGTGATGGAAGTACTAAAGGAAGAAAAAATTGTGGCAAAAAATATGTCATGGGAGAAAGTTCCGTTTTATAGGCCAGGAAAAGTAACAGAGACTGATAGTGGATATGCGGGACGACTGGGTATTCATGAAGTGTTGAAAGTTTCTTCAGCTATTAAAGAATTGATTATGTCTGATGCGAACGCTGATAAGATAGAAGAACAGGCAAAGACAGAAGGTATGATAACAATGTTGGAGGATGGAATTTTCAAAGCGGTGCAAGGACTGACGAGCATTGAGGAGGTGTTGAGAATTGTGTCAGAATAGTATTGAAAATATTTTACAAAAGGATATCAATAACTCCTTGAGGAACATTAATGAAGCCTATTGTCATTGGTGTTTTTGTTATCGCCTCCAGTGTTGATCCTAGTAATAACCCCATAGTATTTTCCATTCCCTCTAGAGGACTTTCAATTCGATTACCTTTAAATGTGATTGGAAAACCATTGTTTACAAATGTAATGTTTTTGTATTTCATGTCTGCGTGAAGTGAGGTAGATCCGTTTCTAAAAAATGAAACAGGAAATTCTCGATCTGATGAAGAGACGCTGATCAGGTAAAGTGGTGTGTGGTTAGCGAACCTTTCAATATCTTCTGAAGTCATAATAGGAAAACCTGTGGCGCCCACAATTATATTTGGTTTGGTATCGATGATGGTTTTGATTAAGTCAGTATGACCTAAAGAAGAATCGAAGCCTTGTACTGAATAAGACTCTTTTAATAGCCGTCTAACATTTTCTCCGATAGGACCAAGACCTACCACCAATATCTGAGGTTCTTCAATATTATGTATTTCAATACACTCCTTGATTCGAGATGTACATAGATCAGCGATAATTTTACTTTCTAAAGTTAATTTAATATGAGATCGCGCAACATTGAAAACAGGGAAATTAAGGGTGGTTTTCTCTAATTTTCTAAAACCGGAGGAAGTTTGTTCAATCCCAGCCAAAACATCTGTAGCTCGATCAGACTCATTAAAGACGCTCAATAATTCACCCCCATCGTCTAAAACTATGATTTTTTGGCCTTCGGGAACAGAATCCAGCATATATAGACAGTTGGCGCGGTGCTGCAGGTCGAAACCTTCTAGAGACAAGGCTGGTTGGTACATTTGTATGCCCAAATCCTTCAACTCGCCCAAAATCTCTGTGTTTGTAGAGTAAATCTTGCCTAAAACATGCATATTTTGAGGTTTAAACCCGTATGAAATCAGTAACTTGAACATCTCAAGCTGGGTTTCTAGTAGGTGTTGGCAGGCTACAAGGTGAAATTCGGGGATTTGTGGAGGTAAATCCCTGTATAAATCAAAGACTTTATGGAGTTTGGGGTATTCATATGAATACATATGATGATAGTAGCATAACCTCTGGAGCATTGCTTTACCTTCATAATAGTGTTACTATTAATACACAAGGGTTTTTCCCACAAATTTTGAGATTATGGTTTATAAGGAAGCGCAGTGACTCTCTTCGTTTTAAATAGATCAAATTAGGTTTCAAGATAGTGTTTATCGAGTCGGGCCGTAGAAAGCTCATTAATATAATTAAGAATAAGAAAAATAGATAAAATGGCAGACGTAGTAAACAACAAAAAGCTTTATGTAGGTAACCTATCATGGGGCGTAAATGATGACTCATTAAAAGCAGCTTTCGGAGAGTGCGGAGAAGTAGTTTCAGCACAAGTATCAATCGATAGAATGACAGGCCGATCACGAGGTTTTGCATTCGTAGAATTTGCTACTGATGAACAAGCTCAAGCAGCTATCGCTCGATGGAATGAACAAGAATTAGATGGCCGACCACTACGTGTAAACGTAGCTATGCCTCGAGAAGAAGGAGCACCACGACGATCATTCGGCGGAGGAGCACCACGAGGAGGTAATGGAGGAGGATTCGGAGGTGGAGCACGTCGAGATGATTCTCGAGGTGGATACAACCGAGACCGATCTTGGTAGTCTACTCAGTGAATACATAGTTCACACAAAAAACATCGTACATATATTATGTGCGGTTTTTTTGTTATCATACATACTATATGAGGTTCTCTTATACGGCGAAAAAAAATGATGGTAATGTTGTGACTGCGGTCTTTGAGGGTAATTCAAAGTCAGAACTTTTTAAAGAGTTGGAAAAATTAAATCTCATTTTGTTGAACTACAAGGAGTTGAATTCTAAGAGTGCTGTTGTCAGCGAAAAGATAGGCGCTTTTTTTGGTCGTATAAAAATGATGGACAAGATTAGTTTTGCACGTAACCTGGGAAATATGCTAGACGCCGGCTTGTCATTTACACGGGCAATTGCTGTATTGGAAAAACAAACAAAAAATAAAAAGCTGAAAGAAGTTTATCAGTCTATCAGTAACGATATCTCGGCTGGAAAAACTTTTCACGAGGCTTTGCAAAAATATCCAAAAGTGTTTCCCCAGCTGTTTGTGTTCATGGTAAAGGCCGGAGAGGAAAGTGGTAATTTGTCAGAGTCTTTGAAGGTTATTGGTAACCAGTTGGAGAAAACCTATCTCCTGCAGAAGAAAGTAAAAGGAGCGATGATCTACCCAGCGGTTATTATTAGTGTGATGATTATCATTGGAATCATCATGATGATGACTGTGGTGCCGAAGTTGACCCAGACTTTTGCTGAGCTTAAAACAACTCTGCCTGCCTCGACTCGTTTTGTTGTCGCATTCAGCAAATTGATCAATAACCACTTTATATTGTTTTTAATGCTTGTCGCTGCTGGTATTTTTGGTTTGGTTACTCTTATGAAGACCAAGAAAGGGAAGAGGGGTTTCGATTGGTTGGTATTGCGCATACCTGTGATCGGACGAATTGTTATAGAGTCCAACACAGCTAAAACCACTCGGACACTATCATCGTTGATTGGATCAGGAGTGAACTTGATTCAGTCAGTAGAAATCACACGTGATGTGATGCAAAATAGTTACTACAAAGATATACTCGATGAGACCATCAAAGTTGTAGAGAAAGGTAAGTCGCTCGGAACAGTCATTGAACAAAACGAAAAATTGTATCCGGTGTTTGTGACAGAGATGATCAGTGTCGGAGAAGAGACAGGAAAATTGTCATCGATGTTACAAGGTGTGGCAGTGTTTTACGAAAATGAAGTAGAACAAAAAACAAAGGATCTCTCAACTATTGTTGAGCCAATGCTTATGGTTTTCGTAGGTGCAGCAGTGGGATTTTTTGCGGTCGCTATGATCACTCCAATGTACTCAGTAATGAATAACTTATAAACATATATGTCTATACACAATAAAGGGTTTACCGTTGTAGAACTTATCGTCGTCATTGCACTTATGGCGATGATCGCAGGTATGACGTTTGCTTCTTTTTCTTCTTTAAATAATAGACAGGCACTGGATAAACAAGTGGATGCTGTCAAAAGTATAGTACAACAAACCCGATTAGCTTCGCTGAATTCAAAAGACGGGGCAACATTCAGTGTTGTGTTTGGTATTAATAAAATTACAGTCAAAGAAAGTGGGACGACTACGGTTAAGGATTATCCAAATATAGCCAGGATCTCTTTGATAACCAATGGATTACAGACAGTGGTTGGTAGCAACGCCACGAGTACAATCTCTTTCGCTAAGATCAGCGGGCTAGCCAATGCGACAGGTGTATTAACATATGGATTGGTGACGGGGACAGGATCAACCACTTCGATGACAAAAACTATTACTGTAAATGCGCTAGGAAGGGTGGAGTGATATACTATATACATATACCATGCGTCGAAATATTTTTAAAAGAGGTATCTCTCTCATAGAAGTGATTATTGGAGTTGCTATTATTTCTTTGTCTACCATCTATATCTCTCAAGCATATGGAGGTTTTGTAGCAGCTTCGGCGGACAATGTGGCACGAGTGCAAGCAACTTTTCTCCTAGATGAAGGGGTTGAGGCTGTGAAAACGCTTCGAGGTGAATCATGGACAAAGGTCGCCAGCACCACTGTGGGTGTGCCGTATTATTTGATCTGGAATACAGATCGCTGGGCCGCCACAACTACACCACAAGTCACGGATGGTCGATTTTATCGGACTATGATTTTTAGTACGGTGAATAGAGATGCTTCTTTCAATATCTCAACCACAACAGGGACTCTGGATAACGGTACTCGCAAGGTTGATCTGGCTGTTGCTTGGAATGAAAAAGGCTCTACTAGTACACGATCTATTAGTATGTACGTTTTTAATATTTTTAATTAAATGAAGCACATACAAACCAAAAATAATAAAGCAGGTATGACCCTTATTGAGCTCGTGATATATTTTAGTTTGTTGGCGGTACTAAGTGCGGTAGTTGTGAGCAGTATTTTTTCACTTTTCAAATCATACGCTTCGATCAAAGTGGGACAAGATATGGAAACTACCGCTATACAAGTGCTTGACCGAATGACTCGAGACATACATGATGCTGACTCTATACTGGTCAATCTAAGTTCATTCGGGATTCCATCTAGCTATGTGACGCTGTCTATGAATAGTAGTGCTAGTGAGACCATCAAGTACTATGTGGCCTCTACTACAAAGATCGCTGTAGACAAAAATGGTGTGTATTTAGGGGAATTGTCCTTGTCTACGGTGAAGATAGATAATTTCTTAATACGATATATCAACGGTACAAGTACCCAAGCGTTGAAGATTGAGCTGGGTCTGATAGGGGAGGTGCGAAATGCTAGTACTACTATTTACAAAAACTTCTACACAACAGTACAACTTCGGGACTAAACATACTATAATCTAAGTATGAATACCCAAGTGACTACACAGGCCCGATCAGAGAAAGGTGCAGCTCTTTTGATCGTAGTATTATTTTTTGTCATAATCTCCGGCACATTGTTGATTGGTGTGGCTAACCCAGTAACAAACCAAATCCGAAATACAAGTGAATTTTTAAAATCAAAACAAAGCTATGCGGTCGCAGATGCCCAAGCTGAGAATGCTTTGTATCGATTGAACAGCGGCAGAACCGATGCGCCGGGTACATTGTCTATTCTTGGTGCCATTGCTACAGCTGATGTGACCGACATTGGAGATATAAAAGAGATAGCGGTCGATGGAGTATTTGGTCAATTTAAGCGATTTTTGAAAACTCAATTTAAGCAAGATTCTGGTGTAGCATTCAACTATGGCCTACAAGCCGGTGTAGGAGGAATAGAGTTGAGTGGATCATCATATATTGTGGGAAATGTGTATAGTAATGGTGACATCACAGGTAATGGAGGATCAGGGTGGTATACAACATATGTAACAGGGGGCGTAACTATAGCTAATGTATCAGATCCGATAGCCCATATCGACAACAGTACGTCAGCTGGAGACAACAGTTTTGATATCGGTCAAAATAACACTAATCAAGATTTTGCTGAATCGTTCACATACTCAACCTCAAGTCCGGTGACGGAGATCGAATTGTATCTAAAAAGAACTTCAACACTGCCCGCTAACGCTACGGTCAAGATCGTAAATAACTCCAGTGGTGCACCAGGATCAACAGTCTTAGTATCTGGAACATTGAACGCTTCTTTATCGACCGCCGCATATTCGTATGTGCCTGTTGCGATGACAACCACAACAGCACTTGTGTCTGGAAGTACATACTGGATTGTCATAGATGTTCCTGCCAATAATACAAACTACTATACTTTGGGCACAAACGACAGTACATATGGTGGCGCAACCAAAATAGGTAGATTTGGTACCTCATGGGCCAACATGGCCACAACGACTGCAGATATGAAATTTAAAATGTACGTTGGTGGTGATGTTGGAACTATTAGTGGGATGGGTGTTGGAACTAGTGGAACAGGAGACCTATGGGCTAACACTGTAACAAATACTACAGTGACGGGATCCTTGTACTGTCAGTCTGGTACAGGAAACAATAAAGTCTGTGACACTTCTCGTGCAGATCCACCACCGTCTAATATGCCGATTTCACAGGGAAATATAGATGCTTGGAAGGCAGATGCAGCTGCGGGTGGTGCCACAACTACTATGAGTCTAGGAGGTGTTACAGTAAAGACGATGGGCCCAATCAAAGTTAATGGAAACTTAAGTGTGGGAAATTCAGCGCGGTTGAATATTGTTGGGGTTATTCATGTCACAGGGAACCTGACTGTAAACGGTTCTGCTAAAATATATGTAGATAGTTCTATGGGTGCCAATAGTGGCGTCATCGTAGTAGATGGTACTGTAGATCTAGGTGGCTCAGGGGGGGTATACGGTTCAGGAACAGCAGGAAGCTATGTGATTATTGCGGATACAAGTTCATGTCCAGGCACAGGCTGTACCAGTACTCCGGCCATATTGGTCTCAGGAGCGGCGGGATCGGTGGTTCTCAACGCGCCTAACGGCAATGTAGAATTCAGTGGATCTGCTGGTGTGAAGGCGGTTGCAGCCAAAAAGATGATTATGAGTGGTGCTACAAATATTACCTATGAATCAGGCTTGGCCAGTCTGGATTTTACGTCCGGCCCTTCTGGCGGCTGGTCAATCAACTCGTGGAACGAGGTGGAAGAAAACTAGTCTTCTGGTGTATAATCTGACGTATGCCTTCATCTACGTCACATAAACAGAAAAGTACTGTTTCGTCCTCAAAACCATTCATTGTCGCTAACTGGAAGGCTGATACACTTGAATACAAGCAAGCTGAAAAAAATATTTTAGAAACATACAAACTACTTAGCGGCAGTGCCTCAAAAGTAGAATTGGTGTTTGCGCCGGTCGCAACACAGATACATGCTCTTAAGAATATCTTTGATGGTTCTTTTAAATATGCAAAGCCACGACGAATTAAGTTGCCAAAGATTGCTCTAGCAGCACAGAACATATCTGTGTATGAAGGTGGATCAAAGACTGGAGAAATCCCTGTGGCTGCCATGAAAGACGCTGGAGTGAAATACGCGATTATTGGACATTCAGAATGTCGTGAGCTCGGAGACACAAATGCGACAGTGATTACCAAAGTACAATTGGCCTTAGCTAATAAGATTGGAGTGATACTTTGTGTTGGTGAACGAGAGCGAGATTCAGGTGTGCAATATCTTCGAGTGGTTGAAGAACAACTCGTCTCAGTTTTTTCTGCCATTGATAAAAAAGATCACAACAGCATTACTATTGCTTATGAGCCAGTATGGGCAATCAACAACAAAGATAACATTTCTTTAGATTCAAATGGATTGCATAGTATGGTCGTATACATTCGAAAATTATTAATACAACGATTTGGAGAGGGTTCCTCAAAGGAAGTTCGTATTATATATGGAGGATCAGTGACTCCAGAAAACGCGCAGGACATATTATGGAACGGAGAGGTACAAGGATTATTAATAGGTAGAGCCAGTTGGACTCCACAGTCATTAGCAGGAATCATTACATCCGCACTTATCAATCCGAAAAAAAACATTCTAAAACAATATGGAGCATCTAAAAAAAATAAATAAATTGGCAGATATGGCGGGATGGTTGGCTGGTAAAAAAGTGTTTCTCCGAGCGGACTTTAATGTACCTATAAAAGAGGGGGTTGTTGCGGATGCCTACCGGATCACTGCTCTGTTGCCAACGTTGGAATTTTTGCAAAAAGAAAAGGCTGTTACTATCCTAGCTTCTCACATAGAGACAAAGGGCGTAGATTCTCCGACACTGAAACCGGTTTTTGAGTATATACAAGGCAAATTGCCACAGTTCCATATAGCTTTTTGTGAGAATTTTCTAGATACGGAAGTTCTCAAAAAAGCCGTCAGTGAGATCCCTGAAGGGGGTTTTCTCCTCTTGGAGAATCTTCGCCTGGCTAAAGAAATGGGTATGAGCGAGCAAGACAACAGTGTTAGTTTGGCTATGCATCTAAAAGAGGTGACGGATATATATGTGAATGATGCGTTTGCTGTATGTCATCGAGCGCATGCATCGGTTGATGCTTTACCGAAGTTGTTTGATACATCAAAGAAGATGGCAGGATTTCTTTTGACTAAAGAAATAGGCGCGCTGGCAGCTGGACTGAATCCAGTACGTCCATTTGTAGTTGTATTGAGTGGAATGAAATTCTCAACTAAGCTTCCATTGATTCAAAAATATTTGGAACATGCGGAGAAAATATTTATTGGCGGCGCATTGTTTAATAACATTATAAAATCATTGGGCTATGAAGTTGGCGTGTCGCTGATTGATGGTGAAGCAGGTTATATTGATACACTCGTTAAGTCTTCTAACTTCACATCAAAAGTATTTATTCCCAAAATGGTTGTAGTCCAAGATCCTGCCACTAAAGAAGTGCGGACCTGCAGTATCAATGAAGTCAAACATTCTGATTTTATCCAAGATATTGCTGAGGCCAGCCTTCGCGATTTTATGACCGATATTAAAGATATGCAGGCAAAGACGATTCTTTGGAACGGACCAGTTGGAAATTATGACATTCCAGAATTTGCTGCTGGTACAACTTTCTTTGGTACAGAATTATTCAATTACATCCACACACATGTCGATGCCCATGCTTTGATCGGCGGAGGAGACACTGTTGCGGCTATCGAAAAGATCACCGGCATCAAAGATGAAGAACGGATATTCATCTCAACTGGTGGAGGAGCAATGTTAGAGTTTTTGGAAAAGGATGGACAATTACCTGGAATCATCAGTCTTCTATAATTTAAACAAATGAAAAACCACCGCTAGGTGGCTTTTTCTTAAGAGCTTTTGATAAAAATAGATTACATTTGAGGGTTGCTAGGAGGCACTGAAGATGTTGGAGTTACCGGCGCGGCTGTCATTGCCATCTTTCTCGTGTTTTTACATACGGAGTATGCTCCAGCGCCAAGAAGGGCAAGAAGGATTGAACCTATGAATAGACTGATGGTCTGCCAGTTATAGTGTCCGGCATAGTGAAAGACTCCAACCATAATAATAAGTAGACCTAGAGAAGCAAGTCGAACCCATACTCCAAAGACTAGTGCCAATCCAATCAAAACCTCTGCAATTGACACTGTCCAGGCAATACCTGCTGAAAGTCCCATTGTTGCAAAAAATCCTGTAGTCATCTCCATACCACTAAGCTTCATGTATCCTGTCCAGATAACCATCAAGCCTACAGCTAATCGGATAATCAATAATATTGTATTTTTTGTGTTGTTCATGAAGATATTATAACTCCTTCTTGACCTTTTCGGCAATCTCCTCCATTTCGCCTGCTATATAAGTATATTTCTGACCTAGATAACCTTTGTCTTCATTTTGTCTGGGGATGATATGGGTGTGTGAGTGCCAGATCATTTGTCCGGCGGCAGACTCATTGTTCATAACGATATTTATGCCATCGGCGTCGACAGCATTTTTCAGAGCGGTAGCCACCTTCTGAGAGGTCAAAGCGATGCGACACAAAGTCTCAGCGGGCAGCCCATATATATTTTCAAAATGAGTTTTAGGAACAACCAATGCATGACCTCGGTTGTTGGGGTGTATATCTAGGAAGGCTAAAGTCTCCTCGTCTTCATATAGTTTGACTGAAGGCACTTCACCCCGGACGATCTTACAGAAGAGACAGTTCGCGTGAATCTGGGTTTCGTCATGTATCTCGGTGTTTGACATAAGGGTATGATATCATAGACCCACATGAGTTCAACCCAGTCTATTTACCAACAGATCCTGAAAGACCGCGGCCTCACCAACGGCGAGATC
Organism: Candidatus Parcubacteria bacterium; assembly: GCA_039795875.1. Taxonomy (GTDB): domain Bacteria; phylum Patescibacteriota; class Minisyncoccia; order Phycocordibacterales; family CAIZLB01; genus CAIZLB01. The sequence goes on from JBDKKY010000006.1 coordinate 30,249, forward strand.
GAGGATTTTTTGAATCCAGAATATCGAGAAGAAGTAGGTGGAATGTATGATGTCAGCAAGATGAAGGATATAGACAAAGTCTGCGACAGGATTTGGAAAGCTATCGATGGAGGAGAAAAGATTTGTCTCTATGCCGATTATGATGCTGATGGTGTTCCAACAGCAACGATCTTTTACGAATTTTTTAAGAAAATCGGATATGAGAAAAATATTGAGGTAGTTATCCCTCATCGACATAAAGATGGTTTTGGCATGCACAAACATTTGATAGATAAGATTGCAGAAGGTGGGACAAAGTTGCTCATCACCATGGATTTGGGTATTACCAATGTGGCCGAAGTGGCACACGCCAACTCGCTCGGTCTGGATGTAATCATTACCGATCACCACTTGCCACATGGAGAAGTGCCGGCTGCTTACGCCATCTTGAATCCAAAACAAGATGACTGTAAATATGTCGAAAAGATGTTGTGTGCCGCCGGTGTCATTTTTAAACTGGTACATCGGCTAACAAAGCAAGCTCGCGAAAAAGGATACAAGATCCATGATGGATGGGAAAAGTGGTCCCTCGACTTGGTTGGTCTGGCGACTATATCGGACATGGTTCCACTAACTGGTGAGAATAGAGTTTTTGCTTCATATGGTCTTAAAGTTCTTCAAAAAAATAAAAGACTCGGCCTTGCTTGTCTTATAAGCGAACTCAAGATCAATGCTCGTGACCTACAAGAAGACGACATCGGATTTTCTATAAGTCCTTGTATTAACGCCGCATCTCGCATGTCTCATGCTATGGATGCTTTCCAGCTGTTGTCGGCTGATACCAATATCGAAGCGGTGAAACAGGCCAAGCATTTAGTGACACTCAACAAATCTCGAAAAACAAAAGCCCAATCATTGGTGCAAGCGGCTGAAGCTCAGCTAACAACAGAGTCAGGAAAAAGTGGTATCTTGGTTATCGGTGACGAAACCTGGTCCCCCACTTTGGTTGGTCCTGTGGCAAGTAACATGGTAAGGAAGTTTCAGATGCCGGTTTTCGTATATGGTTGTGAAGATGGAGATGTGTACCGTGGTTCATGTCGATCGGTCACAGGCGTGAGTGTGGTTGAGATCATGTCACATGTTACACCAGGATTTTTCAATGAGTTTGGAGGACATGCGATGTCGGGCGGTTTCGGATTTGAAAAAGACAAGATACATGTCTTTGAACAAGAGATGGTTGATGCTTTTAATAAGTGGAAAGAATTGAAGGAGACTGGAGTGTCGCCAGACCTGGCGGTGACTATCAATGAGGCCCCTGTATATACACTTACTCACGACCAGATCACAGATGGATTTGTTATGGACCTCGGTCGTCTTAAACCATTTGGTATAGGAAATGAAAAACCGTTATTTCGGATCGCAGATGTATCACTCCGAGAATTGAAAAAGTTCGGTAAGGCTAAAGAGCACGTCGAGTTTGTGATCGGAGAATTCAAGGACAAGGCTGGGGTCATGAGTGATGCTCGTCCTGACTTTCTCGAAGACCTACACTTGTACTCCGACAATCGATTTAAAGTTTCACCGGTCCGGTACATCTCTTTCTTTTCGGATCAATCACATCATGATGCACTCATAGGAATAACTTGTGACATCTATGGCTACATCGAAGAGAGTTTCTTTCTTGGTAAAAGAGAGATTCGTGTTAGAGTAGAGAAGATTACTACTAAATAGACATAGACACATATATTATGTTTCATCAAGATACTCTTAGTTTTTATACAGATGGTTCTTCCCGTGGCAATCCAGGTCCGGGTGGTTGGGGATGTATCGCTGTTATCGGACATACTCGGGTGATAGAGCTCGGAGGCAAAGACTCTCATACAACTAACAATAAGATGGAACTGCAAGCTGTTATCGAAGCCATGAAAGTAGCTAGCGACAAAGATGTTTCGGACTTCAAGAAGGTTCATGTGTTCTCAGATTCAAAATATGTCCTACAAGGGATAACTGAGTGGATTAAAAATTGGAAGAAGAACAATTGGCGAACGGCAGCCAAGAAGGCGGTGATGAATCAGGAGCTATGGCAAGAGTTGGATACACTCGTTGAAACAGTTTCACGGTCTGGAAAACATATCACATGGACCTATGTAAAAGGACATAGTGACAACAAATATAATGAGCGGGCGGATGTGTTAGCGACAGAATGTGCTGATGCAACAACTAAGGAATTGGCTGATAAAGGGACAAAGGTCTTTTATGATGGGGAGTTGAAGGGGTGGGGGCTGAACTAAAGTTTGTCTTTAACCTTTCTTTAACTTTTGATAAGCCTGCTTATGCCAGAATATCGGGGTGACCTACTGGAAACAACATTATAAGAAAATATTGTTCGTTGTTTGTTTCATTAGTTCATTGGTTGCGGGCACCCGATCATTTGGAGTGTACACACAAAAAGCGGGTGAGTTAGATTCTACCTTTTCACAACGCAAGAATCTGAGCATATCGACAGTGCTTCAGGTTGATAGTGATGTTACTCGGTCCATGAGCAAGATCGTGTTCTTTGCTCATGATCAAAACCAGAGATATAAAGTAACAGCGCCGCCGAATATGGAAGTGGAGTTTTTGGACTGCGTTTTTATTTCAGGAAAGATATCTTTACCTGAAATTAAGAGTTTTGATAAAAAAGAGATTGAGACAGTTTATCAATTTCCCTATAAACAGTATCTAGCTAAGGATGATGTATATGTATTGATGCAAATAAAAGAATGGGAAAAAGTTAGAGAGTGTACCGAAGTCTCAAAATATGAATTAATACAAAAATGGTTTATTGGTCTGAAGAATAAATTAACGGAAATCTTTTTAACAGAATACGAACATCCATACGCGGGACTCGTTGCAGGAGTATTGGTGGCGGGGAAAGGTTTGATGGATTCCGATACATTGGAAATATTCAAACGAACAAGTCTGAGTCATGTGGTTGTGTTGTCTGGGTCGAATGTGAGTTTGATTTTGATTTGTATAAAATTGTTGGTCGACAGATTGTTCTTCTGGAAGTGGATTAAGAAAATAATTGTTTTACTGGCAGTCTGGGCCTTTGTCCTCTTGACTGGAGGTGGGGCGCCGATATATCGTGCTGCCGCCAGTGCATTTTGTGGCATGGTTTTATTTGATAATAAAACTTCACAGATATATGCCCTGACGGTAGTGATTTTTATTTTGACAATTATCAATCCATTTCAAACTTTCTTTGACCCATCATTTCATCTGACCTGTTGCGCAACATATGGGCTGATCCTTTTTTCAAAACCGATCGAGACAAAGATCAGGCTCTCTGTATTTAGATCTATTTCAAAGAGCCTTCGAGAGATTATCTCAGTGACACTGGCGACCCAAGTTTTTGTATTTCCATATATCCTGGCCATGACAGGTTCTTTTTCTAGTGTGTTCTTGTTGAGCAATGTTTTGGTGTTGCCAATGATTCCATTCATCATGCTCTTTGGATTTGTGACGATGGTGGGCGGATTGATGGGAATGGGATGGCTAGTTAGTCTGAGTGTTTTTATAAATAATTTTATACTCAAGTCTGTATTTTGGATTGTGGGGAAGTTGGCCGCAGTGCCCTATGGATATGTACAGATTGGGAAAGGGTGGAGCGTCGGGGTATTAATAGCCTATTTTTTGTTGCTATTCTCGATTTTCATCAAAAGTAAGAAAAAACAAACCACTTGACTCTTGCCAAGACTAGTCCTACTATATGTGAGTGGGATATGTTCTCACACTCACCAAATACTACAACACTCGCACCTAATTGACTAAAATGAGAATCGGATTCACACCCCTCGCTATTACTACCATCCTCATCCCAGCTGGCGCTATTCCAGGCTCCGCTGCGATGGTGAAGATGGGCAGTGATGAAGTACCGTACATCAACACCGAAGAGGTGGCCAGCATAGATGCTGTTCACCAGGCCAGAGCGGACTTGGCTAAAAGACTGCAGGCCATGATTGATGCCCAGAAGAAGACTCTGAGAACCCGCTATGGGACAGACCGCTTGGTTCAGATCAGGCTCACTGAGAGCGCTGTCCTCGACGGATTTCTGTGGGCAGTGGAGTACAGGCCGGATAACAAGCAGCTCGTCTGTCAAGTTGAGCTGCATACCTTTGAAGGTCCCGACGAGGCGTTGGTTGATGGCAACTACTCCGGTGTTCGTTTCACCGACCGTGTGACCGAGTGGCCTATCTATGGCATTTCGATGCCGCCCGATGAGGGCCACACCTTTGATTGGTCAACTCATCGGAATGTCTGGACCCCTGAGCCTCCGCAATCCAACGAGCGCCCACGGCGCAAGAGTAAGTAAGCGCCCCGCTGCCGCGCAAAAGCACAAAACCCGCACCTGGAATCACACCAGGGGCGGGCCTTTTTATTTACAAATTATTTATACCGCCCCGCAACCGTATCCCAATTTACATTTGCAAAAAATGCTTCAACATATTTTTTCTTCTCTGATGGTGGTACGTCCAACATGTATGAGTGCTCCCACATATCGAGTGCAAACAACAGTGTTAATCCAGGCAGATGCCCATCATGTTGTTCTCCGACCCAGGCGTTAACTAAGTTTCCTGTTGTATCATCTCTATATAACATCGCCCAACCCACACCTCGTGTCATGGCCAATTGCTGAAATTCTGTGAGCCATGCCTCTGTTGACCCCCATTGCTCGATAATCTTTTTCTCCATGGCTGTTCCATCAGTTTTCTGAAAACCTCCTTCAAATTGTTCAAAATAATACTCGTGATTTCTCATCCCACCAAATTCGAATCCAAGTCGTCGTCGTAACTCTCCAATCATATACACATTGGCTGCTGCTTCCTCAGGAGTTTTAGAAAGTTCTGCTATCTTAGTTAAGATCAAATTTGTGTGTTTAACATATCCAGCGTAAAGCTTTAAATGCTCTTCAATTGTTTTTGAGGAGATACCTTTTAGCTCTGGAATATTAAATTTTTTTTCAGTGTATGTTGTGTAGTTCATAAATTTAGATTTAGTTTAGATCTTCTTATAAATATCTTAAGTCTAGTTACAGTATACTATATAGCACAAGTCCTATGAAAAACCTCTTGTACAAATATAATAGTGTGCTGATTATAGCCTTGATATTGGCTATTTCGACTGGAATTATGGGATACACACTATACCTCAATAATGGCTGTCGTCACAGTAACCCTGCAGTAAATTTCCTAGATGTTGGACAAGGCGATGCTATTTACATACGTGATAATCTAGGAAAGACGCTTCTTATAGATACAGGTCCCAAAGATGGTGATATCTTTGCCCAGATACAAAACGTAACTATGTGCCCAAAGGTGCACATAGATCAACTACTTCTCACACATCCTGATGCTGATCATATAGGCGAGGCAGAACATTTGATTCTCAAAGGTTTAGTTGGAAATGTTTTACAGAATGGATTTATGGATGTTGATCAACCTGATGAATCTGCCACAGAAAACAGATTGGAAGCACTAACTATTCCCCGAACACATATTGCTGCCGGAGATACTATATATATGAATGATATATCAATACAAATACTGTATCCAGAAGGAGAACCATACCTTACGACACTCTCAACTACGACAAAAAAGAAACCCAAAAGATTAGATGACAATAATTTTTCTATTGTTGTAAAAATTATCGCGACGACAACCGCTGGAGTAAAAACCTTTTTGCTTACTGGTGATGCACCGATAAAAGTTGAAAATGAGTTGATCAAAAAGTACTGTCCACAAAAAGATGTGTGTTGGCCACTTAGATCTAATATCTTGAAACTTGGTCATCACGGGTCGCGAAACTCATCATCAGAACAATTTCTTGATCTGGTTTCACCAGACGAAGTTGTGATATCCGCCGGAAAAGATAATTCATATCACCATCCTCACGAAGAGACCATGCAACGTGTATATGATCAACGACGCAAAAAGCCTCTCTTGATCAGAGAGACTTTTCGAGAAGGAAATATCCTATATAAACTAGATTAGATCAAGCCTGCTTTTTGCAGAGTTGAGTAAGCGCCATTCTTTTGAATAGTCTTAAGCGCTCGAGTAGATACGGTTAAAGTAACAGTTTTGTTCAATTCAGGAACAAAAATCTTTTTCTTTTGAAGATTGGCGTATCTTCGCTTCTTTGTGGTTGGGTTGTATTGAGTCGCACGAGTTCGGTTAGAATATCGTCCTCCATTGATAGAACCTTTTTGAGTGATGGCACAAACTTTTGACATGGGGGTTATATTAGCATGCGTTTTAGCTTTAGGCAAACCATAATCCATTGTGTAAAATAGGACAATATGTCTTTCATTACACTTCTTATCCTCATCGTCTCAATAGTGGCCCACGAAGTGGCCCACGGTATTGCTGCCCTGGCTCAAGGAGATCCGACAGCAAAGCACGCGGGGCGGTTAACCTTGAATCCTATTTCTCATATTGATCCTGTGGGGTCCATTCTTATCCCAATATTGTGTGCTATCTCTTCACCGGGATTTATGTTTGGTTGGGCTAAACCAGTGCCAATAAACCCTTATAATTTCAAAAATCACCGATGGGGAGAGGCAATCGTATCTTTTGCTGGTCCCTTGGTAAATATCATAATTGCGCTTGTATTTACTGCATTGATTCGATTTGCGCCTATTTCAGCGGGTTTTGCTTTGTTTTCAGCTTATGTAGTTATTATAAATATAGTGCTGGCCATCTTTAACTTGATCCCCATACCACCACTCGATGGATCAAAAATCCTATTTGCTCTTATTCCACAACGATATCACGGGTTTAAAGATTGGATGGAGCAAAAGGGTTTCCTTATTGGATTGGTGGCAGTCTTGATAGTCTGGCAGTTTGCTGGTCCGGTGGTTTCAAAGATCTTTGTGTTTTTGGTGGGTTGACTGACAGGATATAATTATAGGCATATGAAGCCTAAATCTTATGAGCCCACAACTGGACTGAAGAAAGCAATAAAAGAAACCAAAAAAGAAGAAGTTAAACATAAGCTCAAAGGCTATAAAGGTGCTGCCAAACTGCTTAAAGCTTTAAAAATATAAATAAAAAAACCATGTACACAGAGGTCTGCTCTCTTGAGAGAAAACATCGGTATACATGGTTGTGCTGGTCACTCGTAGCTGATCTCAACCCACTGCCAATAGTGCTGTGTGGTTGTTAGCGTGGGGGTGTCCACCGTTGTTATCCTTGCCCTGAGTTCTGTCTTCCTGGGGTCAACACGACCCATGGTCAGGACGAAGACTTCGGTTAGGGGAGCATCTGCGGTAATCCCTTTGGGCCTGCAGATGTAGCCGCGGAGCTGTGTACTGGACTCTGGGTTGCCAAGCCGAGAGACCACGGTAAAGCTCTGCACGGTGTCAGTTTCTTTCACCTGTGGGCTCCCGGGCTTGCTGTAGAACGAGACAGGTTGGTAAGAAGAACCTGGATAGGACTTGGCTGGAGCGTTCTTTGCCCACCAGACGGTCGTCCCCAGTCCTGTGCAAACCAGGGTGATTGTGAGAATGACGCCTAGAAAGGCGAGAACGGAGTTTATACGAGGCATTGTCATAGGTGCGTGTTGGGTTGTGGGGTTCTGATGCGGGAACCGGTAGTGGAATTGAGCGTGAAGGTGTACTGGATCGGACGTCCCGACCCCTACCCCTAATAGGCATCTTTAGGTGAGTATATTATACCATTTTTGACCTAAAAGTCAACCAACCATCAGAGCCACCCCAAGGACACCAAAACCCCCGAAAAAGACAGGTAAAACCCTTGCAAAAGCCTTAAAAATATAGTAGATTAGCCCTTATGCCTACATTAAATCAATTGGTAAAAAGAAATCGTTCAAAGGCAAAAAGAAAGAGTAAGGCGATCACGCTTACTCGTGGTTTCAACACACTACAAAACCGACCCATCTTTTACAATTCACCTTTCAAAAGAGGTGTATGTACAAAGGTAACAACAAAAACTCCTAAGAAGCCTAACTCAGCTGTTCGAAAGATTGCCCGAGTTCGACTTACAAATGGTCAAGAAGTTACAGCCTACATTCCAGGGGAGGGCCACAACCTACAAGAGCACTCAGTGGTTCTTATCCGAGGTGGTCGTGTAAAAGACCTTGGTATTCGATATACAATCGTACGAGGAAAGCTCGACTGTTCAGGCGTTGATAAGCGTCGAAAGGTTCGATCTATGTACGGTACAAAGAGACCAAAAGCAGTAGTTAAGAAATAGTTATCAAACGAACTTTGAACGGTTCTTAGAACAATGAAAAGTCCACATAACCGGAGTACTGGAGTCAAAA
>JBDKKY010000007.1:0-35800 GCA_039795875.1 Candidatus Parcubacteria bacterium
AAAAGTCCTCATGGTCCTCGCGGAAACAAGTAAATTTAAGTTAGTTCATATATTTACAAAAAGGCCCCCTCACAAGAAGGGTCTTTTTGTATTGCCTTATTTAACTTCCTGGCCGTTAGAATTCCTATATACCAACAAACACACGAATATCATGATAAATGCCGTAAACGCCATGAGAGGTATGGTGATGTATCCCAGATTCATGGTGAATACCTTGGCACAAGATACCGAATATCCCACTGTCTCACAGCTAAAATCAATCACACCTCTCTGTAGTAGATAATGCGCAAATGCAATCACAACCCCAATCAATGAAAGTATTATTCCATAATATGATATCACCTGGCGATGCACATTTTTCTTGCCTGCTGCTATGCCCAGCAAAAACACCTGTGGATACATGAAGATCCGTTGCCACCAACATAGACCGCATGGTGCATATCCCACGATGTTAGAATAAGACAAACTCCCCAGCATGGCGACGAGAGCTACGATTGCTCCCAACAATACTCCATGTCTTCCAACAAACCTCATCAGACGATTGTTCATTCTCCCTGTTAGTAAATAGATCAAGACCGCTATCACAAAGATCTGCCCTAATACCGTTAACCAAGAAAGTGTCGTGTTTAGAAATATTATGAATGTCATATACGTATATTACTTCCCCATTACAGCTTTTACTAGTCCATCAAACAATGGATGAGAACTTACCGGCCGTGACCTAAACTCTGGATGCGCTTGTGTCGCCACGAAATACGGATGTTTTTCTTTTGGTAATTCGATCATCTCCATCAGATTGCCATCAGGCGAAGTTCCGGAAAATATCAATCCAGCTGTTGTTAATTGTTCCACATAGGCATTATTCACTTCGTATCGATGTCTATGTCTTTCAACTACTTCTGTTGCGCCATATAGTTTTGCACACATACTTCCTTTTGCCAATTTGCACACATACGAACCAAGTCGCATTGTTCCACCCATGGCAAGCTTAACCAGGTTATTTTTTTGTGACTCCATGATGTCGACAATCTTATGTATTGTTTTTGGATCGATCTCGGTTGTATGTGCTCCATCAAGCCCAACAACTGTTCGGGCATACTCGATCACCGCCAATTGCATACCATAACAGATGCCGAGGAATGGAATCTTGTGTTCTCGTACATATCGAATAGCAGTCAAGATACCATCAACGCCTGAGGTACCGAATCCTCCTGGCACAATCATTCCTTTGCAACGCTTAAAGACGTCCTCAACTTTGATAAGTCCTTTCTCGATCTTCTTACTATCAATCCACTCGGTTTCCACGGTTACGCCGGCATGTGTCGCCGCAGTCTTCAAAGCTTCGATAACAGACAGATACGAGTCAGAAAGTGTAAAATCACCACTGTCAAAATATTTTCCGACCATAGCAATACGAATGGTCTTATTGCGAGGAGCGTGTACTTTCTTTACAAATGACTTCCACTTTTTCCATAGCTCCGCCCCATCGTGCTCAGCATCAACCATAGCTTTGGCCTTTGATTTTCTCATGCTCAAACTCTCAAGCAGAGCGTGACCAATCTTATCATTCTCAAAGTTTAATGGAACATCATATACACTCTTGATGTCTGGTGCCGAGATCACATTTTGCATCGGTACATTACATGAGAGTGCAATCTTTTCTTTTCGTCTGTCATCAAGAGGTACTTCACTTCGTGCGATCACAAAGTCAGCATGCAAACCATATCCATTCAATTGTTGGATAGCATGTTGTGTCGGTCGAGACTTCATTTCACCGATGGACTTTGGAATCGGTACGTATGATACTACCACCACAATCACATCTTTTGGATTACGAATCTGCATTGTATGTGCAGCTTCCATAAACATAACGTTTTGATAATCTCCAATCGTTCCGCCGATCTCGACAATTGAGACATCGCTGTTATTCTCTTCCGCTGCGCCTTCGATACGTGTAATAATTTCTTCGCGAATATGAGGAACTGCATCAACACATTTTCCTCCATATCCAAGTGCACGCTCTCTGTCGATAACAGATTTGTACACCATGCCACTAGTCATATAATTTTTCTGAGAAATATCTTCATTCAAAAATCGTTCGTAGTTTCCCATATCTTGATCTGTCTCCAATCCATCTTTCATCACAAACACTTCCCCGTGCTCTGTTGGATTCATTGTTCCAGCATCAACGTTCAGATATGGATCGGCTTTTACCAAGTTCACTCTATATCCTTTAGATTTTAAAATAAGTCCAATCGAAGATGTTGCAACACCTTTTCCAACACCTGACATCACGCCGCCGATTACAAAAATGTATTTTCGGGTAGGTCCAGTCTTTACGGGTTTTTTCATACTCCTATTGTATCGCCCTCTGGCCTCCACGTTTATATTGACATCTAAACTTCATAGTCCTCTACTAGGGTTTGACAAGTGATTTGGGTGGGAATAAGCTTACAGGTAGCACCTTCAGATCGACTCGACTGTCGACCAGAGCAGGTGCACACCGCAACGTTAATGGACCCTACTGATTCCATGACCGAATCCACAACCCAACTCCCACCCAGAAAAAACATCAAACCCGTCATCAAACGTGCTCGACGGCCACACTTTGAAAAAAGGAGACCCTTGCCGTTCCATCATCCTCGAAACCGACGTCAGTTTTTCGCCCAACCGGGCACCAAGTACTCTTTTGTTGGAGCCAACTGGAATTCACACCTCAATCCCGCATTCTAACACCACCTCATCCTATGGGAGCAGCCAAAGAAAAACAAAAAGCTCGTGCTCGTGCAAAGGCCGCCAAAAAGCGTCCCCAGTAACGATCCTCTATCCCCATTCCCCACCGGGGAGGCCGAAACGCCTCCCCGGTTTTTAAATTTGACACTTTAAGTGTACAGACCTATACTGAGATTGGACGTGTTGTCTTTCTCAGGCAGATAATTGCGTTTGCCCGACCCGTCCATCATACCAAACCCACCAACGCCATGCAGACTGCATATGCACACGGTCACACTCGTACAACTTTTACCGGAAGGGGGTGGTCTCGTGCCCCCGGAGGTCCGGTCGGCGGTAGCCATTTGAGGAATCGAAAACTCCTGGGGTCCTGTCCGTAGGATCCCCGCACCTTCACCTTGAACTAAGTTTGTCTTAAGTCTTTTGGGTCCGCTCTGCTTTCATCAGTAGCATCGTACGTAAAAGCCTCAGGATCAGCCCATTTCAGCCTGGCCCCACGCTCGTGGAGCCAGGCCTTTTAAATTCCCATATCTATAAATACCCTTATATTTCAAGCCTTCGGAGATTGACTTTTGGGAGTAGAAGTAGTATAATATAGGTATCTCAAGTAAGGCACAGTGCCCCTCGAGTTCCAACAGAAATTCCACCCACTCCACACCTCATGAACCTCAAAATGCTCCTCCTTTCCGCCCTCGTCGCCCTCGGTTTCTGCTCCTGCGGTACCCCGCCGAAGGGCCAGTGCCGTGATGATCGCGCCCGCTTGTCTCTGATCACCATCCACGTCGGTGGCAGTTCCCATCGGAACTATCGCCGACCGCCGATGCCAGTTCGTTGCCCAGTGGTGGTCGCCCGGCCGCCGATCGTGCTCGGACCCACGGTGCCCTATATGAGGGTGCCGCTCGGACCGAACAACTGTCGGCAGCCACAACCGCGTCCCCGTATCATTATCGGCGGTAACAACTGCGATTACGGCGGCGGTCAACCCCGTCTCGACCCGTACGATCACTACGTGGACCCCCGGGTCTACGGGCCGAACAGTCCCAGCAGTCGTGCACGGTCCAACCCTATGAACGGCAGTTGGGAAGGCTTCAGGGCCAACCCAGCAAATGCCTACATGTTCGGCCGACGACCACAGCAACCCGCGTACAATCCGTACGCACCGCCTTACTACCCGTAAGGCAAAAAGCTCCCCCTTCACGACAACCTCGTGGAGACCAGGGAGCTCTTTTTATTACCTCGCCGGAACGTAGTGAAGGCGGGTTTTATGGCTGCCCTGGCAGCGTTTGCTGCCAGTACTTTGTTTCGGCCGCCTAATCGGCGGGCCAAAGCTACACTTTTAAATACCTCCGGATCGCGAGATAACTCGATACCGCACCGAGAACTGCTCCCGCACCCAGCAGCAGCAACACTAGCCAACCTAAATTGTCTTGATAGTATGCAAACAAATTTACTCCGGTTCCCAACTTCTCTGTCCACTCACCTCCCCAATGAGCGATCGGAAACAATATCAATACCGTAATAATAGCCGAAACAATTCCATACAATAATCCAACTGTCACAAACGGACCACGAATATATGTCTCACTCGCACCCACAAGTCGCATCACAGAAATCTCTTCACGGAAAATATAAATCGCCAATCGCACTGTGTTAAATGTAATCAAGATAGAAACAATAGCGAAGAAAATAATCAAAAGGAAACCTAGTTTGTTTGAGGCATTGATGATTCGTGACAACGCGTCAATAGCCTGCTTATTTTTAGCATAGTTAATCTTATCAATAATATCATTGTCACCAGTCTCTCGTTGCTGCAAAAATGCTACAATGCCATCGTATTGTGCAGGATCCTTGGCTTTAATATTCATACTTGCCGGCAATGGGTTTTCACCAATCTCATCCAAGGCTTGTAGTGTTGCTTCTTCACCTTGATGCTTCTCTCGGAATCTGTCGTATGCGTCTTTTCGTGAAATGTATTCTACTTCTTGCACTTCGGGCAATCGTTGGACTTGTTGTGTTATTGAAAGAATCTGATCTTCACTGGCTGATTTTACAAAATATACATTGATGTCGACTTTACTCTTGATGGTTTCGAGGGTTGAAGACAATACCACTCCTGAGAATACAATCATTGAGATAACTGTTAGCGTCACCGTCATGATCAATACAGAAGCTAGAGAAACTGAACCGTTTCGCCAAAAACTGATTGCTCCTGATTTTATAGTACGTTTGATTTTAGTAAGTAACATATGTATATTGCGTTGATGTATTTATTATAAAATATATTTTCCTTCTAGACTGTCGAGTGCGATCCGACCGTCTTTGATTGTAATAACTCGTCGGCCTAGGTTCTCGATAACTCCTACATTGTGGGTTGTGAGTAAAATAGTTGTGCCCAGATCATTGATCTTTTTTAGGAGTTGAATAATCTCATATGTGTTTACCGGATCCAGGTTTCCAGTTGGCTCATCAGCGATGATCATGTCTGGTTGATTGACAATAGCTCGGGCAATAGCCACTCGTTGCTTTTCCCCTCCGGAAAGTTCATCAGGGAAATTGTGGGCCTTATGTTTTAGACCAACAAGCTCCAAAGCGTGGGGTACATCAGACAGAATCTCCTCATCATCTCGTCCTGCCGCCTCCATAGCGAAGGCTACGTTCTCATAGGCTGTCTTGTCTGGCAATAGTCGAAAGTCTTGGAACACAGTGCCCACTCGTCGACGATACAGGTTGATCAATTTCTTCTTAAGCTGATGAATATTCATGTCCTCGAAATACAACTCCCCTTCTGTGGGAGCTTCTTCACCTAGAATCAATTTCAAAAGCGTGGTTTTACCAGCTCCTGAGTGTCCAACGATTGAGACGAATTCTTTAGGTTTGATATGCAGATTAATATCCTTTAAAGCTATATCGCCTGTGTGATACAGCTTAGTAACATTATTGAATTTCAACATAGGGTTTATTATAACATGTTTCGCTCCGCGTCCAAGAAATCGTCAATGTCACCTTCCAAAACATCATCAACAGCACTGGTCTCAAATTCGGTTCGGTGATCTTTTACCAACTTATACGGATGAAGAACATATGAACGAATCTGATTTCCCCACTCAACACTGAGAGTCGAAGTCGTAGAAAGACCTTGTTCTTTGGCCTTTGCATCGTCTTCTTTTTTCTTTAATAGCTTGGCAGCGATGATGGCGATGCCTTTTTCTTTATTTTGACCTTGTGAACGTTCTGTGGTGACGTGAACTGAGATGCCGGTTGGCTTATGGACGATGCGTACTGCCGTCTCTCTTTTGTTTACATTTTGTCCACCTGGCCCGCCTGCCCGGGCAAATGAAATATCTAGCTCTGATTCTGGTAACGTTGCGTCGACTTTAAAATCAATCTTTGGCACAACCTCAACTAACACAAACGAAGTATGTCTTTGGCTTTTTGAATTGAACGGTGAGACACGCACCAGCCGGTGAACTCCTGATTCAAATTTTAAGGTGCCATATGATCCTTTGCCTTTTATTTCAAACATGATCTGTTTGTATCCGCCGATAGTATTTGGATGATCGTGCAAAAGTGTTAGTGACCAATTTCTCTTATCTGCATATTTTCTATACATATTAAATAGCATACCGGCAAAATCTTCAGCATCATCACCTCCTGCTCCGGCGATGATAGTGATGATGGCATCCATTTGGGAATAGTCCGAGGCAATGAGTTCCTGTTTCAGGTCCTGCAATTCCTTCATCATGCCTTTGGCCTTTTCTGCGTCAGTCCAAAAATCTGGGGCGACCATAGCCTGCTCTATCTCGTCTATGCGGGTTTTGATTTCTGCATGTGTCATTGGTTGAAACTATAACATAGAAAAGAGCATCGTCCTTGTGGGAGCGATGCCTGGGTTTGTATGAGAGAAGTAGGCGGTGGTGAGATCAGAACCCCCTTTTTAGCCGTCTCTCATTGATCCGGATCATGTTGGCCAGATCTGCGCGGAGCATGGCCTGACCAGGCCAATACTTTTTGAAAGATTTGAGCCACAGCTTGGCACGCTCAATGGCCGGCCATTGGTTCTCCAGCCAAAGCTGATCATTGGTCCTGAGATTGTCCAAACTATCGGCAGTTTTGATCCACAGAGGCTCGAGATCTCCTTTTTTAGCAATCGAGCAGACTCTCTGATAGAGTTCGTTCTCACCGATGGGATTATCACCCAAACCAGGATCAATTGTGCAGGCCTCGACCAGCTCAACCACCCTGTCACCCAAACCATCAAAAGTTGCTCGAATGAGGCCTGGGGTTACTTGAGTATCCTCCAGAAGATCGTGGCAGAATGCTCCGAGTACAGTGACGATGGGGCGCTGGGCAGCCAAGGCATAGAGTCCAGCACGGAGAGAGTGGGTTGATGCTGGCGCTCGGAGCTGACCAGTCCGGAATTGGCCGACAAAGGCTGTTTGTACCAGGGCCATAGCTCGTTCGATTGCGATATGTGGTTTCATCTTGTTACGAGGGTTTGAGGTTAGAATTCAAGTTGCATTTGCATTGAAAATACCACATCTAACCTCTTTGTCAAACCCTCTACTTACCCGCCTTCCGTATCAAAATATCTTGCCCTGCGGCATTTTCCTTATAACTTTTAAACCCTACTTTTCGAAAGGCTTTTTGGGAAGCAATATTGGTCTTTTTAATCTCAGCAAATAAAGGCTTATCAGCCAATCGGACAGACACCTGATTCAACGCCGCAGATCCTATTCCTTTTCCTTGAAGTGCTTGGTTGATGAACATGTTTATCCATAAGTCATCACTCTCCCCTCTTTTTTCAGTATAGATTTTACCCACTCGAACTTTTGCATAGTAAATATGCCAGTATTGTTCATACTTCTTATTCTTCCCTGCTTCCTTCAGTCTCACCTGCTTTGTAGACATTTTCATATTGACCATATACGGCCACTATAGCACAGTTTCGTCACGCCGAAGGCAACTCCGATCGAGGACAAAAATAGTTTTGACTTGCCGGACGAACTCTCGGAGAGAGTGAGGAGGCAGAAGAAAAATCACCTTGTCAGAAGACAAGGTGATTTATTCTGTTCAAAACTATTTTTGTCCAAGATCGGTTCCCTGCATCAATTCAGCCAACCTTGCCCTATGCTCCTTCATCACAAACATAGTCGCCTCCATCTGGCCTTTACCTTTAGCTACTTCGGCTTGAATCTTTTCACCAATAACTTTAAAAAACTCGGGGTCTTTTTGCACCAGAGTCATAATCTTCTCTTGTTGATCCTTAGGAACATCCTTAAGCTGTCGCTTCAGTAATTGTTTTGTAAGAAAATCTTTAAAAAATGCCATAGGCCTCTACTTTAACAGAAGGAGTCTAACCTCTGCAACTATACGGTCGCAGGCTTGGAGTGTTATAACAGTTTCTTCGATTTTGCTTTCGGCTAAATATTTTTCAGCTTTTTCAAGAGTTGCTCGAGCATCAGCAATCAAGGGTGAACTTGATGATGTGCTGGCGAATCCGTCTAATTCTTTCTTAAGTCCATCGATCTTAACCTGTAGGTCAGCAACTAGTGTTGATGTAGCTGATGATGTACCAAAAGCAATATTTACTCTCTCTTTCTTTTCTAGTTCAACTCGTAGATCGGTTGCCGCAAAAACTTCTTCAGCAACAGCAGGAGACATAGCAAACAGTTCATCGGCTTTTAGAGCAGCTTCAAGGTCAAGAGCGATCTCTTTGGCTTCTGCAATCTTATTTTCCTTAACAAGAGCAGCAACTCGGTTTCGGACCTCTTGGGATCGAACGGATACCTGAGAAGCAAGAGCTGTTTTTTGAGAATCGTCTTCTGATGACTTCAACTCAGAAATACCTCGTTGTGCTCGTGAGAGCGACAACTTGGCTTCGATGGCTGATTGAGTGGCAACAATCTCGTTCTTAGTATTATTAAAATCTTCAAACCATGATTTGAGTTTTAGAGAAAAAGCATCTGAATAGTTTGCAAAAAATGCAATCAGAATAATTGGCAGTGCGTACATCCCGTATTGGATTCTTCGTCGAAAGAATATTGAGAAAGAATTTACAAACGGTGAGGCTACACGGTGTGCATATTTTGGAGTAGCAACCGGATTAGAAATGATTCGAGCAAAGAGATTGTGTTTTTCAGCATCAGTCAAAGACAACGATTTCTTAAATCGTGGAGAAAGATGGCTTTTTAGGCCTTCTAGCATATGGGGAATGTTGTCTTTGTTGTTTAACATTGTTGTTAATTGAATTTCTCAGCGTTTTGAATATATGTATTACGTCACGTGTTTCTTAAGTGTCTCAATAACGCGATGAAGTTTGACTGAAATCGTGTTCTCTCTTTCACCTAAGGCGGTAGCCATCTCTGGTATCGTCATATCTTCGATGTATCTCATGTAGAGCAATTCTTGCTGTTCCGGCTTTAAGGTCTTGATCTTTTCGATGACATACTTGTGAGTCAAAGAGGTTTCCGTCCCGGAAGTGACATCCTCGTCGGATTCCACATCTGTTTCGTACCCTTCTTCGATCATACTATCGAGAGAATAGCTCTTCTTTGACCGATATTGGTCAATGATCGAGTTTCGAAGGGATTTGAATAAAAAAGCACGGTGGTTCACAACCCCCTTCTCGGCATGTTTTTCAGGGTTTTCTCGTATATTTTTTAAATAGGCGAAATAGTTTGCATAGACATCTTGAACGACATCTACCGCTTTTTCCTGATCTGTAAGCCGAAAATAGGCGAATTTTATCAAAGTATCGACATGTTCGTAATATATAGATTCAAAGAGCTTTTGAAAGTCTGATTCTGAAATAGACCCTATATTATCAGCCTTTTCTGCTGGTTTTTGTGATCCGGGCATATGGGGTTGATGAGAATGGTCCGCTTTCATATAAGATAACGTAAAATATGACTATATATTACAGATTTATACTCTTAGAGCACGTCCGCGCCAGAAAGGCGCAGGTCCATGAGTACAAACTCTTGATTAGCATAGTAATTTGGCAAAACAGCCCTTATTTTAAAGCCAAATTTCTCGTAAAAGGGTCGCGCTTTCCAGTGCATACCTGTTTCGAGCTTAATGACGTGACATTCTTTGTGTCTGGCTGCATCGATCACGTGGCCGATCAAGACTTTGCCTATACCCTTACCTCGTTCACTCAGTTTTACGATAACCGCGTCCAATGCCGCAACCCCATTGTTAGTTTCCATCACGACATAGCCCACGACAGCATCTTCTTCGTCACGAGCTACATAGATGTATTTTTTCTTTGAATATTCTTTGGATACTTCGCCAATATGTTCGCCATCTGAAAGAGCCCATTCGGTTGTATTGAATTCCTCCAATACCTCTCCGTGCTTCTTTAAATCAAACTCTTTAATGCGAACTTCTTTAGGCATGATATATCAGTCTAGCATAAGTTTATGAACAGTGTTTGATCAAAACAGACTTATGGTTTGATGACAATACTTACAATTTTATCCTTAACATATATGGTTTTTATAATTTCTTTACCTTCTACGTGCGATTGAACTATAGCCAACGCTTTGTCTACAATTTCTTTTTCTGAATCCCCTACTTCTACCTCGACTTCACCTCGTAATTTTCCATTTACTTGAATACCAATAATGATTGTATCCGCTAAAACTTTCTTAGCATCAAACTTTGGCCATTCACTGATATGAATTGATTTCTTATTTCCTAATTTGGTCCATAATTCTTCAGCGACATGTGATGCAAATGGCGCAATCAATTTTAAGAAGGTCTCAAAATCTTTTTTGTTTATTTTTTCTTGAGGTTCCAATTCATTTAACAAAATCATAAGAGCAGCGACAGCGGTGTTAAAGGAAAATGTATCGATATCTGAAGTTATTTTCTTAATTGTTTTATGAATATGAGAAATAACTTTTGCATCAGTTTTTACTGCATTTTTCATATCAACTTTATCTGCCAATCGCCACACTCGATCAACAAAACGTCGTGTGCCAATAATGCTATCAGTACTCCACGGCAATGATGAATCGAACGGACCTATGAACATTTCATACAATCTAAAAGCGTCAGATCCATACGTAGCAACACATTCATCAGGATTTACTACATTTCCCCAACTCTTACTCATCTTCCGTCCGTCAGAGGCTAGGATCATGCCTTGATTACGCAAAGCTTTAAAAGGCTCGTCAGTTGGAACCAATCCGTAATCAAACAAAAACTTGTGCCAGAATCGTGAATATAATAAGTGGCCAGTTGCATGTTCTGTTCCTCCTATATACATATCAACATCTCTCCACAATTTTAAAGCGGCAGGACTCGCAAAGGCAGATTTATTTTTCGGGTCCATATATCGCAAGAAATACCATGATGAACCAGCCCAACCAGGCATAGTATTGGTCTCGTATCCGGCCTTTATCCATGAAGGAATGCCTGCTAGTGGGGACTCTCCTGTTCCTATCGGTTCGTATGATTTTACGTTGGGTAAATTCAAAGGCAATTCCGATGTCTTCAACGGAATAACATTGCCTTCTTTGTCATGTTTAAGAGGAATAGGCTCACCCCAATATCGTTGTCGAGCAAAAATAGCATCTCGCATTTTATAATTTATTTTTCGAGTGGCGAAGCCTTTCTCGACAAGGTGATTGATCACATCTTCTCGTACTTCTCCCCATTTTCGTCCAGCAAATCTAGCTGGCTGTTGCATGATTCCGTTGGGGTCTTTGACATAGGCAAATTCCAAGGCTTTGACTTTCTTGGCCAACTCTTTGTCGGCCGGCAACATCACGACGTTTAAAGGAATATTAAACTTCTTAGCAAAAGCAAAATCGCGCTCATCGTGCACACTGGCATTCACTATGCCTGTTCCATAGTCAGCGACTACATACGATGCAATCCAGATCGGCAAATCTCTCCCTGTATCAGCAAAACTCTTGATATATCGTCCTGTGAAAATTCCGTCCATTTCCTTATCCATATCGAACTTGTTCTGGGATTTCTTCTTTTTAATTTTATCGACAAATGCCATCACTGACTTCTCATGCTCTGTACCTTTTACCAACTCTACTACCAATGGGTGCTCCGGAGCGATGACAGTAAAAGTTTCCGCATGGTATGTTTGCGGCACAGAGTTGTACATTTGCACCGGAATATCCAAATCTTTGATGACGCATTTGAAATTTACTCCGACACTTTTTCCAATCCAATTTGTTTGAATAGTTTTAACTTGATTTGACCAGTCCAATTTCTCCAATCCAGATAATAATCTATCGGCGTAGGCTGAGATGCGCATGAACCATTGTCGCATCTGTTTCTTTTCAACAGGAAAGCCTCCACGCTCACTTTTGCCGTTGATGATTTCATCATTGGCCAGTACCGTTCCTAAACCAGGACACCAGTTTACTTCACTGTATCCTTCATAGGCCAAACGATATTCCATCAAGATCTTGGCTTTCTCTATTTTTGAGAGAGATTTCCATTCTTTGGCGGTAAATCGTTTTTCTCCTGAGACACCGTCACCTTTCGCCTTAAAGATAGCTTCAAGTGTCTCGATAGGCCGCGCTTTATTTTTCTTTTGATCATACCAACTATTATACAGTTTTATGAAGATCCATTGTGTCCATTTGTAAAATTCGGGATCTGCAGTTGATACTCTTCGTGACCAATCATATGAAAGACCAATAATAGACAATTGTTTTTCAAATGTCTTTATGTTGTCTTGTACTGCCTTACTTGGATGAATCTTATTCTTGATAGCGTATTGCTCTGCAGCCAAGCCGAAAGCATCGTATCCCATTGGGTGGAGTACGTTATATCCTTGCATGCGCTTCATGCGTGCGTATACATCGCTGGCTACATATCCTCGGGGGTGACCCACATGCAGACCTGCCCCTGACGGATACGGGAACATATCAAGCACATACATTTTCTTTTTCTTAGCGTTTTGAGCTGTTTTATAGGTCTCTTTTTTTTGCCATTCTTTCTGCCATTTGGCGTCTAACTTCTTGTGATCGTAGAAATGATTATTCATAGGTGATTTCATAAAGGTTAATATATCATATTTGATTAGGTTAAATTAAAGACCAGCTTTGTGATCGGGGTGAAGCTGGTCTTGTGAATTTCTTTAGCCTTTCTCAAGAAGTTCCTAAAGTTTAGTACAAAGACACCTCACCCCGTCGAAGAGGTAGGCTGAGTAGCAGGTTTGTACCGTTAACTTTATTCATATATGTAGAATATATACCCCAGGGCCGGAAAAGGCAATCCGGAAGCCGAAAACCCTTATTCCAGTTGCCTCAATGCCCAAGATATGCTATGGTATTCCAATATGTCATTAAACGTACAAATCGGTAAAAACCAAAACGAGTCACCTTCATCAGTGCTACGACGTTTTACAAAGAAGGTTCAAGAGTGGGGCGGTCTAACAAAAGTTCGAAGTAAGAGATACGCAGAGCGATCTTTGTCATACTACAAGACAAAACAAGCAACTCTAAAGAAGATCAAAAAGAACAACGAACGAATGGCCGAGATCAAACTAGGCAAATTCTTTAACACAACAAAGTCTCGATAATATGCGCGTACTTGTAGATACAGATACACTGTTAGCTACATATACCACCAAAAAAGCACCGGCTATTACTGGTGCTTTTTTGTCGACTGTTAAAAATACAATTCTTGGTAAGAAGTATGATTTGTCTATTTCATTTGTAGGTATTGAAAAGATGCGAGCGATTAACAAGATGAACAGAAAAATCGACAAAGCCACAGACATTCTTTCCTTCCCCATCGAAGTTGGGCCACACGGTGTCGGAGAAATCTTCATCTGCATGGAAAAAGTTTTGAGTAAAAGTAAAATTTTTGAAATTTCGATGAAGAAATATCTAGAATACGTGCTTTTGCATGGTATGGTTCATCTTTTAGGACATGATCACGGCGACAAAATGGATTTTGTGGAGAAAAAATATACTAAAAAACTTAACATATTCTATCCTTACAGGTATACTGATTAGTATATGAAGAAAGCGGAACAAAATACGGCAGTACTCGAGGTAGGCACAAAGTCTGTCCGTATTTTGGTCTTAGATAATCAGGATCCTGAAAAGAGAAAAATATTGGCCGCGGCGATGACGCCTATTCAGTATATGAAGAGAGGTATTCTTCTGAGTCCTGATGATTTGATTCAATCAATCCGTCTGGTTCTTTCAAGTATTCAAAAACAATATCTGCCAAAGATTACAGAGGTCTTGATTTCCCTTTCCGGCACAGCACTCAGCAGTATTGTCAGCAACGCACACACTGAGATCTCACAACGGGCAGGCGCGGTTGATGCGCGAACTATCGAACACCTATTTCAAAAAGTAGAAGACCGTATTCCTGAACACGTTATTCAAAATAAAAAGATCGTACAAGTCATCGCACAGGAATATCGAGTTGATGCAAAACGGGTCCACGGTGACAAGGCTATTGGTCTTCGCGGTATCTCTATAGAACTGAAAGCACTCTGTATTATGGTGCAAAAGCAACATTTGGAAAATATTTTGTATGCCTGTGAACAGTGCCACCTTGAGATCGAGGATGTATTGGTTGGACACTATAGTTATACGCAAACCATGGTTAAAGAAGCGGATCGTTTGGCCGGCGTCTGTATTGTAAACCTAGGGGCGGATACGGCTTCTGTCATTACATATGATGAAGGCATCCCTCTCTATTTTGAGGTTATTCCCCTTGGTTCTCAAGACATCACCAAAGACCTAGCTCTGGGCTTAAAAGTAACCATCGAGCGGGCAGAGCAGATCAAACTCAATCCACCAGTCGAACTGCAGAAGCTGGCAGTCGAATTGACTGAAATCATCGCCAAGAGACAAAAAACGGTTGGACGAAAAGAGCAGCGAGAGAAATCTCTATTCCTAAACTTGGAAGAAAAATATCACGAGGTTGTATTTGCTCGTTTGATTGATATTTTTGAATTGATTCAAAACCATTTGAAAAAAGTTCACAAGGATCGACTGCTCCCTGCCGGTATTCACATAACAGGTGCTGGAAATAAAACGGCCGATATCGACACAATCGCCAAAGAGATCCTCCATTTGCCTGTACAGATTATTAAAGACGTGGATATTTATAAAAATATCAGCAAGCACAGACTCGGCGGTGAAAATATGCCTCCGTATTACTTGCCCGATTATCTCTCTCCATACGCAACCGGCGTCTATTATCTACAGACTGAGGACCATGAGGAGTCAAGTACATATCGAAAGCACCAAAAACAAGGTTCTATACTAGGACGAGTATTTTCTTGGTTTAAACAATTTTTGCCTTAATTTTCCCAAAAACGCTTGAAAATAAAAGCTAAAATAGGAAATTTGATCTAAAAACCACGACACGGGGATCTCCTATCTCAAACTTCCCAACCGCTATAATTGTGGTATTATTTCGAACATGCCACAAGTCAAAAACGAAATCGAGACATTTGCACGAATTCAGGTTATCGGAGTGGGGGGATCAGGTAAAAACGCCACAAACCACATGATTAATGCCAAAGTTAAAGGTGTTGATTATCTTGCTGTAAATACTGACGCCCAAGATCTGCAAAATTCTCTTGCTTCTAAAAAGATTCACATTGGAAAAAATTTAACTAAAGGATTGGGAGCTGGAATGAACCCAGAAGTTGGAAAAAATGCTGCTGAAGAAACACGCGCTGAGATTCAAGAGGCTTTGAAAAATGCAGATATGGTATTCGTAACTGGCGGACTAGGAGGAGGAACAGGAACCGGGGCAAGTCCAGTTGTCGCACGTATTGCAAAAGAGATGGGTACACTGACTATCGGTGTTGTTACAAAACCATTCATGTTTGAAGGTCAACGACGTATGCGATTGGCCGAAGAGGGCCTGGCCGAGTTGTCACGAGCGGTCGATGCTCTTGTTGTTGTGCCAAACGACAAGCTTCTGGCTGTTGTTGATAAAAACACAACCGCCAAAGACGCCTTTGCCATGTCAGATGAGATTCTACGACAAGCTGTTGAAGGTATTTCTCAATTGATTACAACTCCAGGAACTGTTGGAAACATCGACTTTGCCGATATTCGAGCTGTTTTGGAGAATGCCGGATCTGCCCTTATGGGAATAGGAACAGCGAGCGGTGAAAACCGAGCGACAGAGGCAGCCAAAGACGCTATCTCATCCCCTCTTATCGATGTATCTATCCATGGTGCCAAAGGAGTACTCTTCTCTATCGCTGGTAGTGACGACCTGACAATGTATGAGATCTCAGAAGCTGCTCGAGTGATCACAGAATCTGTTGACCCTGACGCCAAGATCATCTTCGGTACAGTCAAAGATGAGAACCTAAAGAAAAATGAAATCCGCATCACAGTTATCGCCGCCAACTTCCCTGACAAGCTGACAGCCGTTCGAAACATCTTCAAAGACCGAGAAGCTATGGTTCAAGATAGTATCGCCAATCAAAGCGATGCTCCAAAAGGAAAGATTTTTAATTCTATTGGAAATATTTTCAAAGACGAGACTCCTAGTGAGACAAAAGTGAAGGCTCTTGATGAAGTTATCGACGACACAGTTAACTCAAATGTGATGAAACCAGCTGCAAATGATAACGACGATTGGAGTGCAGTGCCAGCATTTCTTCGACGATCAAAAGGCCGATAATATTTATTAGATACATTTTAAAATTGAATCTTAATTCTTATATGCACGATCTTATTATTATAGGTGGTGGTCCTGCCGGAGTCTCTGCCGCTGTATATGCAGCGCGAAAATTAATTAAAAGTGTTTTGATTACTGATGAATTCGGCGGTCAGAGTACTGTTTCTGACGATATTCAAAACTGGATTGGCACACCGCACATCAGTGGAGCTGATCTGGCCAAGTCATTTGAAGCTCATGTACGAGAATACGCCGGTTCTGTTATCACTATCAAAGATAAGAGCTTTGTAAAATCAGTTGAGAAAACCGAGCGAGATGGACAAACTATTTTCCTAACACATGTGGAAAGCCGAAATGGTGAGAAAGTTACTTATGAGTCAAAGGCTGTTTTGGTTGGTACAGGCAGTAAAAGACGAAAACTTCCAGCCAAAGGAGCCGACACATTTGAACATAAGGGTGTAACCTATTGTGCCACCTGTGACGGTCCCCTATTCACCGGTATGCCGGTAGTGGTAGTTGGTGGAGGCAATGCCGCCTTCGAAAGTGCCTTACAGTTGGCCGCCTATTGTTCTCATGTGTATATTTTAAATAGAACTAAAACATTTCGAGCTGACGAAGTTACGGTTGCCGTGACCACCAAGAAAGAAAACATTTCAATTATCACCGATGCCGTAATAGATGAAGTGCTTGGCGATAAATTTGTAGATAGGATTATATATACTGTTGGAGGCAGAGAAAAGACAGAGCTTGCGGTAAATGGAGTGTTTGTGGAGATTGGCCAATTGCCAAATACCGATTTTGTCAAAGGGGTTGTCAATATGAATGAGATCGGCAACATCGTTGTCGACCCTCGCAATCAACGGACTTCAACTCTCGGTCTATGGGCGGCCGGAGATTGTACAGATGGACTGTATCACCAAAACAACATTGCTGCAGGTGATGCTGTGAAGGCCCTGGAGGATATCTACACTCACCTCCAACACTAGAACGTTACCACAATCTACACTGCTAATTCCCACGGAAACAAAAAACACCATCTCTATCGTGAGTGGTGTTTTTTGTTGAGTAGGAATTAATTATTGAATCTTAAAGGTCATCAATGATGCCTCAAGTACATCTGCATACGCTTTCCATGTTCCTTGCATAGATGTCGCCGTGATAACATAGGCTCGGCCATTTTTCAAAATAACCAATTGTATATTTCGTAGCTTCAATTGTCCTTGTGTAAACGAACCACCGATTATTCGTCCTTCTACTCCATCTACAGTTACCTTCTTGTCTTCTGTTGTTTTATAATCACTCAAGAACTTTGGCAAAGCCTCTTGTGTTACTTTGATGTATTCACCTAAGTTTGCAGCCTGTACTGGCTCAGAGGTCACATTTATATTTGAACTAAATGAAGCTTCTCCAACTTTATCTATAGTAGGATTTAAAGCGAATACTATTGCGCCGTATTGGCCACTTTGGTCTATTTTCCATCCTGTAGGAAATTGAATGCTGAAGCTTGACGAAGCGTTCACGTATGGAGCTACTGCTAATGCATCAGCTGAGACGTGGGCAGCTGAAGATCCATTTTTCTTTATGTAGAAAACAACTCCCAGGATAATGACCAGAATTACCAAGATCGTAACAAGCGGACCCATCTTACTCTTTCGCATCGGCGCTTGAGTAGTGGTTGTGTTTGTTGGTTCCATATTTTTATATAATTTTTATTTATAATGTGGGTTCTTGTGGGCAATACAGGATTCGACCCTTACAGGGTCAGTACACCTTTGCGGTTTTACTCGAACTCTACGAGTTCTCGAAAACAGCACAAAGCTTTTCGAATCCTGAAAATGCTACGCATTTTTAAGATCTAAAGCTTGGTGATCCTTGTGGGCAATACAGGATTCGAACCTGTGGCCTCGTCTACGTCAAAGACGCGCTCTAGCCAACTGAGCTAATCGCCCAATAGCTATAGAATACCACAAAATATAAAGAATTTAGGAGAAAATTGACCTTGATTTATCTGAATAAGGCTGATATATTTATCCCATATTGGCCCCATCGTCTAATGGTTAGGACAGCAGGTTTTCAATCTGTTAACCGGAGTTCGACTCTCCGTGGGGTCACCAATTTGAGCGTAGCGAAAATGTGATCCTCAAGCAAGCCGGCAGTTCGGCTTGCGTCGGAGAGTCGAAAAGCTTTGCCATATTTTCGAAGAGCTTTGCTCTGAGAAAATGGCAAAGGTGTATGACATTATTTTCTTATGAACAAAGTGAATTAGAAAATAAGAAATACTCTTGTGGTACTGCCCCTGTAAGGGGCGACTCGAGGGGGGTCACAGAGATTATTTATTGTTTAATAACATGATGGACATGATGGGGATCGAACCCACTAACTCCGATTGGTAAGACCGGAGAACCAAGCCATTGGCATGCCCACAACATACACTTACCGGCGTATGCTGTATGTAATAATACTGATTAGATGTTTGATTTTGATCAAGAAAAGATAAATTTTATATAAAGCCTTTGTTTACAAATCGAAAAGCCACCCTTGACAGGGTGGCTTTTTGGAACTCCGGCCTTACCAATGCCTATAGTATATATTTCGCAAAAGATAAAGTCAAATAAAGTTCGCTCGCAGCACGCTCACATCAAGATAAAATTGAATTTTAAGATTATTTCTGTTTATAGAAAACAACACTCTTACTAAACGTATTATTTTTATAATTCACCTCAGGAACTTTTTTATCACTATTTACAACAACATCAATTCTCTTTGTACCAGCAGTTTTGGGTTGAAACGTATTTGCTCTCGTACTAGCGCTAAAAGGATGTGCAGTCCATACAACAGTCTCACCAGCCTTTATGGGTTCCAATACGCCTCCAGTGACTGTCACATAATCTTTACTGGTAGTAAATATTTTCACTGTTGCAGGAGCGGAAGAGACTGTACCGGTTCCTCTATTTTTTATATAAATCTTAATCTCAGTATTATCATTCAAAATTGTAGGGTTCTTAGAAGTTTCAACTTTAGTTATAATCAAATCTCCTTTGACAGCAAACCCTGGCGAAGTCTCCTTCTTCACAGCCTGATCATATTGAGCGAATGCATACTCCATACCTTCAACCAAACCCAGTTTCCACTCTCCACCTTCTTTTACAAACATAAACTGCAGTGGCGCCGCAACACCTTTGCTGTTCACCTCTGTCGCGTCAATCAGCATTCCATCCCCCGCCGGTGTTGCTTTCACAAAAGTAATAGCCTTTGACCAATCTGGCATTGGCATGTCTTTCGCAGATTCAAAAAGAGCTACAGTTTTTGTGCTAAATGTTTTTTTCAAAACAGATAAGTCTTTTGTAGCGATGGCATCGGTAACTTTTTGTAACGCAGCTTTTACCGCTGGCACATCAGCATCACTTGCCGCCGCGTCTATCCGATCTGGAAATGTTGCATAAACTCCTAGTCCTAAAAGGACAGCTAACACTGTGAGATGAATGATTTTTTTCATAAGAATATTGTAACATGCGCACAGATGAATCTGCGATCTTGTGTTTGACATTTCGTATAAAATATGCTAGTATACCGGCAGTACTTTGATCTCATTTTCATTGCATGATTTAGAAAATCTAAAGCGGTTTTTTAATCCATGCAATGGAAACACATTGCAGCCGCAACCCAACTACCCCACCCACACCATGAACACCACCCGCATCCTCACCCTCCTGCTCGCTCTCCTCTTCGGCCTCGGCCTCAACACCAGCGCTACGGCGGAAGATTCTGCCGGCCCTACCGTCACCACCAAGCTCTTCATCAACGATAGCTACCAGGCGTTCGGCGCCGGTATAACGTTGTGGAATGACACATGCCTCCAAGCAGAGATCGGCGTCGCCTTCAACAACGGCGTCTATCTGTTTCTCTGGGGATCATCCGATCTCGAGGGACGGCCCGGCAGTTCGCTCGGCGACGAGTATGATTTCGGTGTCGGCTGGGGCGGTAAACTCGGAGACTGGAACGTCGATATCGGCGTAACATACTTCGATGAGCCCCATCTCGGTCGAGTCGCCCGTTTCGGCCCTGAAGACATCCTGTATACCCACATCAAAGTGGGGCGGGATATCGGCAAGGGGTGGACGGCCTCAGCAGGCTTCGAGAACTACTCCACCACCCACAACACCGGCTACAACGGCGGCAACCTCGCCAGTCTCGAAGTGGCCAAAACCTTCAAGTTGACGAAGAAGTGGTCCATGCCCTTCTCTGTCGCGGCGGTCTGGGACGATGGTGGGTTTGGATTCGAAGAAGGGCTCCTGTTCCGCGGGAACCTGAACTTCGAATACCAGCTCAACGCCAGCACCACCCTGAGTGCCGGGGGACGATTCTACGTCCCCACCATGAATGATGCCCGGGACAATGAGGCCATGCTCTACGGCGGCATCATCGTGAAGCTGGGTGGAAAGAAATAACCACCCAACAGTCTCATCCTCTGACCAAAAGGATGCAATCCACGTGTACGACTTCTCACCAAGAGAGGAAACGGCACGTGTTTTTATTTTTCAAATGATATAATAGCCCTTATGCGACACATAACCCGTAATGTGCTAATTTTATTTCTTATCCTGCTCGGATTTAGTCTATACACAAGTTTTGCTAAGCCCGCTGAAGGAAACCCTATCACGGCAGAAAGCACCACTACCCCCTCTGTTGTTGAATCAGACCCGATAGAAGAAGCTGTGGCAAAAATGAGCACTGATGAAAAGATTGGGTCTCTATTGATACTTGGTTTTCGTGGTCCTATTATAAATGAGCACATCAAGGAGTTGGTCCAAAAATACCATGTCGGCGGAGTGAATCTACTGGGATGGAATATCACTGATGCTGCTCAAGCTCAAAAATTATCTAAAGATTTACAAGATCTATACGCAGAAGATCATGACCTACCATTCATAGTTGCAGCAGATCAAGAAGGTGGTACTGTAGTACGCTTCAAATTTTTTAATGAGAAAACAGCCGCAACAAATGTAAAAACAACAGCTGATGCAATCCGTATCGCTCGTGTTCGTGCCAATGAATTAAAATCTGTTGGTATTAATATGAACTTCGCACCTGTTGTCGATTTTATTACTGATAAAAAAAGTTATTTGTATGATCGAACTTTTGCAACCACAACCGAGGGCACCATCGCCTTAGGTAAAGCCATGACTGATACGTATCTAGCAAATGGTATTATGCCTGTCTTTAAACATTTTCCTGGATATGGAAATAGTACAATCAATCCACACACATCTGTAACTCAATTTGATGGCACACAAGAAATGTATCAACAAAATATTAAAGTCTTTCAATCTCTACTGACAGCCACAACAACCGTTCCTGTCATGACAGCACATATCATCGTTCCTTGGGTTTCCAAACTACCAGCTACAAAATCTCCAGAATTCATGACCCAGATACTTCGCAAAGAATTTAAATACCAAGGAGTTGTGATAACTGACGATCTCGACATGGCTTCTGTTGGAAATAATCAGGGACAGAGTGGGGTTGATGCGATCTTGGCTGGAGCCGACATACTTATAAGTACACCAAATGATGCAAATCACATTATCCTGATCAACGCACTCAAAAAAGCTGTGGCCGGCGGTGTTATTACAAAGGAGAGACTGGATCAATCAGCCTATAAGGTGTTGAAGATGCGAATGGCGCTGAAGAAATAAACTATTTTTGTTTACTGTCGTTACGCCACTCATCTATCTTCTTATGATCCCCACTCAGCAACACTTTAGGAACTTTATATTTTTTCTTTTTATATTCTAAAACTTCAGGGCGTGTATACACATCATGGGACGAAACTCGTGATTCTTCTCTGCTGTCAAAATTGCCCAAGACTCCTGGAATCTGTCGTGCTATCACATCGAGCATAATCATAGCCGGCAACTCTCCGCCAGTCACCACCCAAGGACCGACTGAAACATCTATAGTTTTATAGGCCTTTTTTACCCGCGCATCGATACCCTCATATCGACCACAAAGGATAATAATATCGGTATATTTGCCGGCCCATGAAGCAGCTGTGTCGGTCGTAAATTGGGCGCCACCGGGTGATAAGAAAACAATAGCAGTCGACTTCACCCCCGCCTTACCCGCTTTCGCCACAGCCTTTTCTACAGCCTTCAGGACCGGTTCAGCCTTCATTACCATGCCTGGACCCCCTCCATACGGTCTATCATCCACCATGCGCAAAGGCTTCTCCTTAAACCGTTGTGCCCCTTTGGGTTTTACACAGTCTCTAGGGTTATAAAAATAGGTCTTAATATACCCTTCTGATATGCCCCGGGCTACGATAGAAGCATCTATATATGAAGAAAACGCCTCTGGGAAGAGGGTTATAAAATGAAACCGTATAGTCTTTTTTGATATTTTCCCAGCCATAGTCGACCTGCCTAATGCGATCTCCAAACGAAATGTCAAATGTGAGTGCAGTGGCAGGTCGACAATACCTAGGAATGCCTTGAGTATATATCACAACCCTATAAAACACAAAACCCCATCTTGCGATAGGGTTTCGTGACATTTCGTTTTGGAGGGGCCATAAATTGCTTTTCTGGCGCTCACATAAGTAAGGATAGCATATTTGAGCCTCAATGTCAAATCTGGGGCCTAAAAGGGCTATTTTGGGCCTATTTTCGAGACGTAAGCTCTTCTTTAGCCTTTCGCAGTATATCTGTTGCCATCTCCTTTCCACCTAGTCCGAAGGCGATTCCAGCAGCTATTGAGGCTGCCACAACTGCTCCGATGAATAGGGTGTTGATCAGCGTAACAGCGATACCTAGTTGTACTAGGGCTGAAAGGATTGCGAAGATAATCACCGCTACTTTAGTGACTGTTCCCAAAGCTCGAGCTGAAGACAGGTGAGCATTTGCCGCTGCGGCTGTAACGGTCTTTTTCAAGACATCTGCCACAAGTACCGCTACCAATAGGATCAAAATAGCTACTACAATCTTAGGTAGGTAGATTGCAACCATTGTGCCAATAATTGCTGACACGTCTCCAAGTCCTAGAACCTGTAGAACGGCTAGGAACATAACAGTGATAATTGACCATTTTACAAGACCTCCGAAGAAGATACCTGTATTTAGTTGCATACCACCTTTTCGTAGAAGGTTGTCAGCTCCTGCTTGTCGTAGGGCTGAATCCAATTTAATTTTCTCAAAAATCTTTTTAACCAATCGGCCAATATAATCTGCGACAATCCATGTCGCAATAAAGATTATAAAAGCAAAGAATATCAGTAGACCGTATCCCAAAAGAGCGTCTTTGACGCTTAGATATGATTCACTTACGGCGCCTCCGATACTTGTAGTCATGACTTGTGATGGCATATGTTTGTATATGTATAATTTAATTGATTATTAAATTGCTATTAAGAGCAATACCTACAGTATACCACGATTCCTACTTGAAAAAGCCCATACGATCCATAACAATAATATGCTCAAAGTCCAGCACATCACGGATCAGTTTGTCCCCTATCGAGTGTCGATACTTAAAATCCTCTTGATCTAGAGCCACATATCTGAGTTCTCGGCCAAGATTACGCTCCAGTTCTCCAAGAACAGTATTAACTTGAGAAGGTATTTTCTCGAAAATGAGTAACATGTCTATTGGTGATTGGGTGGTAGAAAATGGGACTGCTGCCATGCCTAATTTGCTGGTAAAAAACCCAGATAGTAAGACAGTCTTTAGTCTAGGAAGTGATTGCACATGTTCTAACACTCGCTCGGCGGATCGGGGGACCGCAGCCAAGATCGTCTCAATCAGAGGAGAAAGTAGTGGGAAGGCTGAATTGGCTTTGTAGACGATATGATTTTCCTTTCGTAAATTTTCTATAAGTACCAACTTCTTATTGGCTACAACAACACCTTGTCGCATCAAGTCTCGTAGGTCTGGTATCAATTTGTCATTACGCAATCTTGTCAGCGAAGACAATTGTTTTAGAGTAAACTCTTTTGTTGTATTCAAAAAAAAGACTTTCCACAATTTCATTTTAGATGATCCACCGAATAACTGCTCCAGGATAGCAACTTCAGTTGGTGTTGTTCCTGAAACAATAGATTCCTTTAGGTCCGCATATACCTTTTTCTTAGTTCTAGGTTTTGATGCTACTTTCGCACGAGCTTTGGGTCGCGGTCGAGCCTTGGGTCGTGATTTTACTTTCTTGGCTTTTGGTTTAGACGCTGGTTTTTTCGCAGTCTTTCTGAGTTTCTTTTTCATACTCCTTTATTTTACCATACAGCCCCGGCAAACGAAAAAACCGCCCATAATAGGCGGTCTTTTCACGGTTTTGTCGAGAACATTCGGCCACCCATTGCTGGCCGGAGCCGTAGGCTCCACGAAGACTCGAAGAGTGGAGAAAAAGGCTTGCCGGACGAACTCTCGGAGAGAGTGAGGAGGCAGAAGAAAACCCCCTTGAGCGTAGACTCAAGGAGGGTTATCTTGTCCTCCCTTGTGGAGGGTTCTGTTCTTTTTCGGAACGATGAGAGTTTTATTTCAACTCTACCTTGCCTCCTGCGTCTTCTACTTGTTTCTTAAGAGCTTCTGCCTCCTCTTTCTTCATTCCTGCTTTAAGGACTGAAGGAGCGGCGTCTACTAGATCTTTGGCCTCTTTTAGACCCAAACCTAGAACCTCTTTAACTACTTTGATAACAGCAATCTTGTTTGCTCCAGATTCTGCTAGAGTAACATCAAATGATGTCTTCTCTTCAGCTCCGGCTGCAGCACCAGCCGCAGGACCAGCAACAGCAACCGCTGAAGCTGATACGCCGAATTTCTTTTCTAAGAACTTAACAAGTTCGTGTAATTCAATAACTGACATTTTCTCAACAGCTTCTACAACTGTTTTGAATTGAGCAGGAGTTTCAATAACCTCTGCGTTTGTTGTTTCTACTTCTGACATATATTTATATTTATTAATTAATAAGTTAGTTTAACCCTTCT
This sequence comes from Candidatus Parcubacteria bacterium, assembly GCA_039795875.1. GTDB lineage: Bacteria > Patescibacteriota > Minisyncoccia > Phycocordibacterales > CAIZLB01 > CAIZLB01. The sequence goes on from JBDKKY010000007.1 coordinate 25,351, forward strand.
TTTCTGCAATTGCATTAAGAGCGAGTACAAATCGTTGTATCGGTGAGTTGATAAGTTGAACAAATTGAGCTTGTAGGGTTTTGATACCAGGAATAGAAGCAATTGTAATCATTTCTGATTTAGTCTTATATTCACCGTTGAAAACTCCACCAAGTATTGTTAGCTTCTCTTTGAATTTTTTTGTAAATTCAAGGATCTCACGTGCTGGAGCGAGAAGATCTGCTCCTGAAATAAGCGCCACCTCACCTTCTAGGTTAGGTAGTTCACCTGTTACGCCCGCGTCAGCCAAAGCTCTTTTGATCAAACTTTTTTTAGCAACTCGGTATCCAACATCCGCCGCTCGGAGAGCTTTTCGCACTTCCCCCACTTCCCCAACAGTAATGCCGTGGAATTGAAGAAAAACGATTGTCTTAGAGTCTGCAAGGATCTTTGATACGTCTGATACGATTTCACCTTTTTTAGCTTTTGAAATCGCCATAGTTGTTTTGGTTTAAATTGTTAATGTTGTGTGGGCCAACAAAAATGAGAAAAGACTCCTACACAGGACTTCTGAAGCTTACGCTATCTGCCCGTGGTCTTTGATGTCCACGAATGGATAATAGCACACTCTTTATGAGTACACAAACCGCATAGAGGCCGGTCGTGTAGGGCTCATATAGTAGAACAAATAGGCCAAAAACTGATAGTCTGCCTTCAGGTGGGCGTATCGGCCTTTGAGAGTTGGATTGTTGTCATAGGTGCTAATACTGACTATGGCCCGTTGGATACGGGCACGGGTGTCGCGGAGGTACAGGTCATCGCCAGTAGCAGCATAGGCGTCAAGGCGGGTCAAATAACGCTTACGCAGATAATCAGAATATATACTCCGTATCATCTGAGTCCTGACTTCTGCGGCTTCTTTTTGTCGATCTCTAGAAGTGGTCGCGGTATTTGTCTGAGAGATACTGTTTCCAGTATTATCGAACACAGTTTTTTTGTCTGGGTCGATTACAAACTTGGTTTCTTTATCTATCTGAAGAGCGAGCGAGGCTCCAGCTACAATCACAGAGGCATGGACTTCGAGCGGAACATTATCATAATGATATTGTGTGAGCGACTCCCCATCCTGTTCAAATGTATCAATATCGACGAGTTCGCTGGAGCGAACATTGGTTTGAGAAATATTTAATTTTTCTATTGAGGTTGGGTTGATATACAAGATATTCTTATCAAGTAATTCATATCTGCTTTTATTGGATGGTTCTGTAACCATGTCAAAGTCACCGTAGTTTCCATTCTTATACAAATCATATACATCAGCAGCCGAGGTGGTTGCTAAACTTTTGAGCAGTAGAGATGAGCTGGCAGAAACTTTGGCCATCTTATAGGAAAATGGAAGGCGTCGGATATCCATGGCAAGAGCTGAATTGAGATCAATAAACGTATTGGTTCGTACCAATGAATTGATCTGTTTTAGCACACTGGGCGCACCCATGATATTCATGTGCTTATAGGCTGGCTCAGTACGAAGATCAATAGCAGCCACTGCGCCTGTCCGAATAAAGCTATTGGCCGATTTTATAAACATATCTAAGACAACCCCATCACCAGTGTTGGTGTATGTAGGAACAAAATCGTCTTGATCAATCTTTTGTAAACCTGAGACAGTCACAAGCCCAGTACCCACAATCTGGAATACAGGGACAGATATCGGTGGTGTCCAATTATCCAGCCTGTCGTGTAATGACTCGGCTTTTCCTAACAACACACTATTGATCGAATAGGCTTGTAAGAAGGTGTGCAGTGTGGAACCTGTAGTAAGTATTTGATCCTTCACACGGATACTGAGTTCAGGGTTAGAAAAGTATCTGTCGCTGGGCAGCAAACTATAGGCCGTGGGCATATTTTGTCCTAGAGCCTTGGCGATAGCTGTTTTCAGAATGAGCCCGGCTCCGATAGACTGTTCGTGACCAAACAAGAGCGAGGTGATAGCCTGCGGTGTGCCATACTCTGGCAAGGCTACAAAGATAATCTTATCTATGAGGTGTTCGAGTTGAACCTGCCGCAGTCTGATCATGAGTTGTTTGATCAGTAGCCCGCCATTGCTATGACTGATAAGAGTTACTTTCTTAGTTTTTGACTTTTTAGCCAAATCAACGATCATGTTTTGTAAATCTATATCATTCATCTGTAACAAAGTATCAGGTGCAAAGCGCCAATCATACGGGGATGTCCTCCAAGCAGTGATAATCTTGTCTTTTACCAGGTTATCCATAAAAGTGGAGAAGTTTTTATATGGCGACCGATCAACTAGCGGCAGCCCTAGGGCAAGATTGGTTTTATTAATAATGTCTTTGGTATAGATACCATTTAGTACACTCTGGCCCACAGCATTGAGGAACAACTTTTTAACATCAGCATTTCGATTTGGTTCCCAGAGCTGATTTTCTAAACCAAGACTTTTTACATATAGACGACTACCCATGAGACCTGGGAAGAATAAAACACTTGAACAACAATATAGATTACTTTTTCTATGTCTTTCCAGACTCCAAGGGAAGTGCTCAATATCTCCAATCAATACTCCTGTGTCTGCCTCTGTGGCCTCGGTCGTACTTGTGAACAATTTGGGTGCTACTGTGCTGCCCCACCAATTGTCTTGAGCCTTGAGCGTGGGACCACTATTGTTTATGTGTATACGATTATTTTCGAAATCGTTTTGACGTATGTCAGCGGTGGCAGAATTAATTTGTATAACAGTATTATTCCCCGAGAATAAATTACCAATCATGGTCGATCTGGCATGTAGAAAGAGGTTGATACCTTGAAAAGTATTTTGGATATCGGAGTTTGTGATGGTTAAAGAGGAATTATCAAAGATTTCGATTCCTGTCCCCTGCCAATTGGAAAGCTGAACCTCATCTATAATAAGATTTGATTTGTTATACACCACTATCCATTTTCCACTTGAAGCGGCAGAGGCGTTATAAGAAAAATGTTTCAGAGAGACTTTAGACTGGTCCCAAACTTGCATCAGCGGGCGATCATCGTCATCAAAATTTATATATTCCAAAGAAATATCTACTTTTGCCCCCTGGATCATATATCTGCGAGAGGTTCCTCGAATCTCGATCTGAATCTTATCTTCGGGTTGACCACGGAGGCTGACCTTGCCGCCTTGAGTAAAAATAGATCCATTTTTAAAAATAATCTGAGTGCCTGCTTCGGCAGTTATAGATCCCAAAGCTGTAACTGTAATAGTCCCTTCTATCACGTAAGGACTTCGAATCTTGGTCCAAGTTGTAGGCTTGTTTATCAAAGCAGTACCAATAGTTGTATCGGCATGGGTACAAACACCAGAAAACAATATCAATATGTACATAAAATATAAAAACTTTCGCATGCAATATGATGGCATGCGGGTGCTTAAGAAGATTTAAAGAAAGGCTTTACAAATACTATGAAAAGTATATATTTTCTCATATTCCACCATTCTTGAACTTTGACCCTTAAACCTATGAACGAACCGACTGTCTACGTACCTGTCGGTCCTCAAGGGGCCGGCAAGACTAAATTTTGCAGAACTGTTGTACAACAACGACCTGAGATTGGCTACTTCAGTCTCGACGATACCGTTGACGATTTATCACATCAGCCTCCCGATCCGGAAACCGATGATGATTTGCCGATCTGGAGGAGAGCCTTAAGTCTCATCATGTATAACATTGGGAAGTGCCCTCATCAGCAGATCATTGCAGATTGCTGGACACAGACAGCTGCAGATCGCCGCACACTCATCCAGCACCTAGGGCGAATAGGAATACGCCGAGTGATCGGTTGGAGGTTTATAACTCCAAAATCTACTTGCGTTCCTTGGTTCGTCGAAAGATGTATGCGCAATCCGTCAAAAGTGCCAGCAGCTCGGCGAAGACTTTACTGGTCTCATATCGGCCACGTCAGATATGACGCTTTTCAGCAACACCCAGTAGCTCTTGATCAAGGCTTCGCCTCACTGATTGAGATCAATCCAACCGAACCGCCACCCATTGAGGAGGTCCTCATTTAACACCTACGCACTCGCAAGAGAAGAGCGGGGTTTTTATTTATATAATATTAAAAGTACAAATGATTTGACAGTAACTTTTAAATTGCTATACTAACACCAAGCGAAAAAGATCTTGCTGAGTTACGTGCTCAGTGAGGGCTTTTTTATTTCTAATTTCTCTTTAATCTGTATTAAATACATTATTCTCAGATATGGTCTTTGTTTTATAAGATTAGAAGTATCCATGGGTGAGACAGCTATACACCTAATATCCTTACCCATATTTTTCACATAATCTGTTAGAGCTACAAAATCACCATCACCTGATAGAAGTAAAATCTCATCGACTTTGTTTCTCTCTACATCAATAGTCATCTTATTTGTTAATTCAACATCACAATTAGCTTTAAGTTTGTTTCCTTCTTTGGAAGTCTGTTTTATTATTAATTCTATCGAATGCTTCAATAATACATTCCTAATCTCACTTAAATAAGCAACATCTCCAATAAAAAATAAAATCCTGACTCCGCGATATTTATCTTTTAAATATTGGAGTAAATTATCTAGTTCTAGGTTAAATTCCAACCTCTTGGCACTTAATATAATATTTGCCGCATCAATGTAGACAGTTACAGGATTCACAACCAGATATTATCAAATAATACCTCAAATAAATCTAAAGATTTATAAAACAAAAAAACCGCCCTCTCGGGCGATTCTTTTATAAAAATTATTTCTCTGAGGCTTCAATAGCTTCTACCTCTTTCATATCTACATCTGCTGGAGTGACGTCTTCTGCCAATGCTTCCTCTTCTTCTGTTACAACTGGTGCATTTTTATCTGTTCGCACCATTTGCATTTTAAGTCGCTTGTTAATTTCCTTAACAGCTTTGTCTCGGATGTAATACAACTTAGCTCGTCGTACTTTTGATCGTTTTGTGATCTCAACTTTTTCGATCATTGGAGAATATAGAGGGAAAATTCTTTCTACGCCGTAACCATTTGAAGATTTTCGAACTGTAAATGTTCCACCTGCTTCTGCTCCGTGTTTTCGAGCAAGAACCATACCTTCAAATACCTGAAGACGTGTCTTTCCTTTTTCTTGAATCTTTTGATGTACTCGGACTGTGTCTCCTGATTTCATATCAAGAGCCTTTCGAGCCTTTGTGTCTACTTTAGATAGTGTTATAGCCATAGGGACATTTTTAACATATTTGGGCTTGATAATCAAGGGGGTTTTAGGGGTTTGGCCCAGTGCGCAGCCCAGGCCAGACCATACTTGCTTTTTAGTGTAAATATGTTATAATATAAGGGTCTAGCAAGACACTACTAAACTCTCACCCACCCCAGTACACCCATGAATAAGCCTACATTAGGAGATGCCTGGCGCGGAACCATCGGATACATCTTTGGAGCCAAAAGCTTCTGGACATACAGACACTCCCACCTCGACGCCGGCCCTGCGGACCTAGTCTTTGAAGCAGTCTTCGCACTGGCACTGGCCATACTGGCGACTGCCGTCCTCGACCTGGCCTGCCGCTACCGCAGAAGATACCCCAACGTCTGACCACACCCCCACCCCAAAACGCACCGTGTCGCCCCTGGACACGTGTGCGTCTTTTTTATGGAGAAACAGCGTCTTTTTATTTGTTTAAAACCCCAACCCTTGCCCCGCCAGAGCTTTAGCGGAGGCGGGCTCCTTCTTATATTTTTCCATAATAGCATCCTCAACTACCCCCCTATCCTGACCATATGTCAGATACGACAACTCTTTTAGATTATCAACGATATTCATATTTCCCTTCTCTTGCGGCATCATCTGAATATTGAACGGCTTAGTTGGTTTTCCATGCGACAGCATCTTTACATAGGCATTAAAGTTGTCGATATTCATAATATCATTGGCTTTAAACACTGGATCAAATTGTTTCTCCAAGACTTCCGCATCCGCCGCACCAACACGATAGACCACCATATTTCCCACGTTACCAAAGACGGAATCCTTGATCTTTTCATCAAGCTGAGCGATGAACTGGTGGGCCATTGTGAGAGACAGTTTATATTTTCGCGCCTCAGACAAAATGGTCGAGATAGAAGGCGTTGTTACGTTCTGGAATTCATCGATATACAAATAGAACGGCGGCATATCTTTTCCGAATGAATCAACTCGAGACAAAGCAGCCATCAGAATTTTTCCAACCAAGATCAAACCGATCAAGTTAGAGTTGATCTCTCCCAATCTTCCTTTGGCCAGGTTAACTAATAGAATCTTTTTCTTATCCATGATCTCCCGGAAATTGAAGCTCGACTTTTCCTGAGCGATGATAGGCCGCATGATATCGTTGGCCAAGAACACGTCAAACTTTGATGTGATGTACGGCACCATGTTAGCGAGTCCTGACTCTCCACTCGTTTTCTCAGCGATCTCAACCCAGAACTGTCGTACGATCGGGTTTTTACATCGAGAAACTTTCATGTCACGGAAACTTTTAACAGCCATTACCCGAGATACATCAAGCAATGTACATCCAGTTGAGGGGTCTTCGATCACAAGCATAGTTGCATTTCGGAAATATTGTTCAAACATCGGACCCATAGACTCTGGGACGCCACCATACAACTTTTGGAAAATACTAAAGAGCTCGTTTACCACGAAGGTCTTTTGCTCTGGGTTGGCCGGATCATATTCCAACATGTTCAAGGCCATTGGTCGCTCAGTATAACTTGGATCAAAATAGATCACGTCGTCATATCGCTCTGGTGGAATCTTTGACAGAATATCCTGAACATCATTTCCGTGCGGATCGATAAAACACACACCGTCTCCATTTTTAATATCTTGCAGAATCAGATTCTTCAAAATACTAGATTTACCCACACCAGTTTGTCCAATCACATACATGTGGCGCAATCTATCTTCAGGTGCCATGTATACGAGTTGCTCGACATTTCTATGAATATTCTTGCCTAGTAGCACTCCCTCCCGAGGCAAGTCGAGTGGTGCAGGCGCTGTACCAGCTTTTGACTGTTTGAGTTGGGGTGAATTGTTGGCACTCGATGCTACAGGAAAATGCATAACCGTTGAAAGTTCTTTGAGGGACAACGGCAATAGATTATTGTCATCAAAATCACGAAATACGAAATCGTAAATCAGTTTTTCCAGTTTACCTTTTTCCAGACGTTTCCACTTCAGACTATTTCCCAATGTATTATTAAACTGATTGAACCCTGATTCTAGATCAGAGAGAATGTGTTCCGCGCGATCTCGATTGGCTGCAGATGCCATGACTCGGATATTGGCTTCGATGATTGGGCTGCTGATCTTTTGTGTAATCTGCTCTATCGCGATCTGATCTACCGCTTCTTCTTTCTTTTTTTCTTTAACTTCTCCTTGTTTGCTCTCCAAAAGCTCTTTACCCATCTCTCCCGCCGCTTTTTTAAATTGACCCCAGATAGTGTGGCGGATATCAATCGCCTCTTTCAACTTGTCACCTTTTCGAACTTTGTCCAAAGATTCTTTGTATAATTTTGTATAATAATCACCAACCTGGCTGAATACGATCTGGATCCCAGCACCTTCCCCTTCTCGCTGGACTTTAGACAATGTATTCAAAACGACGTTAAGTGGGTCGTGATCAAATTGATCGTATGTTTTTAAAGGATAAATATCATTGGCAGTGTACTCAGCAACAGAGCCAACTGTTACTCCATCGACATTGAAGATGTTGTAATCATCATGTTGCACTTCTACTTTGGCGTTTGGAAATACGGATACGATATGTTTTTCAAATAGATCTGCCTTGTCATTGGGCACTGACACATAGAAAATAAATTGTTCACTCGCATCTGCCACTGCCAACTCGATCACCATATGATTTTTACTATCACCCTGTTTCTTGCCCGCAGCACTGATAGACATCATACCGGCATAAAATTGCTCCATAGCTGACAATAATTCTTTCAGCGGCTTGTTCCCCTCTTGTTTAGCCTCTGATTTTACATCCGGCAAAGACACTTCGTATAGAGTGTGAGTGATTGATTTGTAGACAGAGTCATTGTCTTTCAAACCCTTGGGGTGCATACCGGCTTTGATATATTCAACCAAGAATCGGTGAAAATCATCCTCGATATGTGAGCTACCCATTTTCCGGACTATCTCCAAAGCGTTGTAAATTCCCTTGGTCATCATCAGGGTAAATAACTCCTCCATATTAGAGTCATGGGCCTCAGGAGAAAGCTTCAAAACGATCTCTTGTGTCGCTTGGGCTGTTTCGGCTGGTGTATTTCTAAAAGACTCATGCATCAAATCGCGACTGGTATGCTCGTGGTATTCTTTGATCTCTTGTTTAATAACCTTATCAGTATCGTATTTTTCCCCTGTCGATTCCTGCTGCTTCACTCTCTCGCGTAAATAAGCTAACTCTTCCTCAATAGAGGCAAAAGCATTTTCCGCGGGTTTACCGGAAACAGGCTGTGTATTTCCTTCCAAAGAAGACGTATTCTGTTCTCGAGTATCACTTTGCATACTCTATAGTATATATGCAAATGACACCAGGTGAAAGGAAAAAAGTTTGTGTACTATTTTCGCAACAACTCATTCATCTTAGCTTTAGTTTTTGGACCGACAACTCCATATCCTTGGTCACGAGGTGATTTTACGATTCCATATTTTAATTGGAATTTTATCACAGCAGCCTTTGTAGCTATACCAAAAAGATTTGTTTCTTTTCCTGGAGAACCTGGGCCACTTGGAGCGATTCGTGTGGCCGGATCAGAGTTGAGAAGCTTCTGAATAATGATAACATCTGGTGACTTTTTTCCTTGTGAGGTAATATTTTTAATACTGAAACCTGAACCGATGATTCCTCCTACGACAGGGGCAGATGGATGCGGTTGTGCTGCTGCGGGGTTATTAGGGTTAGGGACACACACGAAGCCTGCGGGACAACCAGGAACAGGTGTTGGGTCTACTGCCACTGGAGGTGTATTTATTATTACTCCCCCACTGCCTCCTCCATTTCCTCCAAGAGGACCTACTGGTGCAGGTGACGCCGGTGCGGCCGGTGCCGTCACTGACGTGGTAAATGTACCATCGGTTGTTGTTGAGACATTTCCATACAGATCTCGAGCATAGATTGTATAGTGTTGCAGTAACCCTTCAGACAAACCGGTAATGGTCACATTGTGAGATGTATTACTGCTTGAAGTTGAGGTTGTACCATAAGCGGATGTATCGCCATACATAACCGATGATGAAGCATTTTCGTTTGTTATCCAAGTAATATTCGCTCCACTTGTTGTTGGAGAAACCACTACACTTGAGACAACTGGTGCGGTGATATCTGGTGCGGTTAAGAATGTCTTGTCGGCTGAAGTAGCTGTATTTCCACTACCGTCTTGGGCAGTGATCTTAAAGTGATACAACGTACTTGGTAGTAATCCACTGATTCCCAATGAGTGCACAAAGGCGAGCACACCTGATGAAGTTGCTGAACCATAACTAGTAGTTAGACCATAATCAACTTGCGGCAAGGCTAATTCGTTTGTATTCCATCCTACCAATGCCGTATACGCCGTCGTACTTGAAGAAATAGAAGAAATTATAGGAGGAGTTGTATCGGGCACTCCATATGTTGTAAACGATAGATCCGCCGACGAAGTACTGTTGCCCACTGCATCAACAGACACAACTTGGAAATGATACAGCGTACTTGTACTTAGTCCGGTCAAGAAAACCGTGTGACTTGTAGTCAAAGTTGCTGATGAAGAAGCTGTCCCATATCCTGTGGTCAAACCATAATTTACAACAGAGGTTGAATTCTCATTTGTAGTCCAGGTGATAGTTGCAGTTGAACTACTGACCGCTGTCGAACTAGCAGAACTAACAGTTGGTGCCGTTCCGTCGAGTGTGGTAAATGTCGCGTCGCTACTTGTTGACGTATTGCCTGAAGCATCACGAGCAGTAAGCATATAGTGGTACAAGGTTGTTGAGGCCAGACCAGTAAGAGCAGCACTGTGAGTTGTGGTACCACTTGATGTAGCCGTCAAGCCATATGATGTGGTCAATCCATATTGGATAGTAGATGTTGCCGCTTCATTGGTTGTCCAAGCGATAGAGGCAGTAGTTGTTGCGGTTGAGGTGGCGCCTGCGGTGATGATGGGTGCTGTAGTATCAGCTGGTGCCGTCGTCACAAACGTCACATCAGTTGTACTTGAAGTGTTCAGGGAAGCATCGGTTGCCACAATGCGGTAGTGATATGTTGTTGAGGTGGCTAAGCCTGACAATGCAACAGAGTGCGTGGTTGTGCCTGATGATGTTGCAGTTGAACCATAACTTGTGGTGAGACCGTATTGGACTGTTGAGGTGGCAGCTTCATCTGTTGTCCAGGCGATGGAGGCGGTGGTGGAGGCGGTTGAGGTGGCGCC
>JBDKKY010000008.1:0-35408 GCA_039795875.1 Candidatus Parcubacteria bacterium
AAAAGTCCGAAGTACGAGAGCTGGCTCAAAAAGCCAAGATCCCTGTTTTTGATAAAAAAGATAGTCAGGGAGTGTGTTTTATTGGGCATATTGATATGAAAGAATTCTTAAAAGGATATATAGACACTACACCGGGGGATGTTCTGGATACAGACGGTAATGTCATCGGCTCACATGAAGGGGCCCTGTTATATACAATAGGCGAGCGACACGGATTTACACTTTTCAAACAACACACTGACCAAAAACGGATGTATATTATCGCCAAAGATATTGAGAAAAATACACTGACCGTGAGTGGGGAAGTTGAAGCTAAAGATACCAATGTGAGTGTAGAAAAAAATAGGACTGTAATTCCTGTGGGCAGTATGATTGTTATCCGCAGAGGAATGGATCGATTACGAAAAGCTTTGATGGCAGGAACATTGGAGTGCCGAATTCGATACAGACAAAAGAAAATATCTGTTCACGCTATAAAAACTGAAGCACATGGATTTTCTGTCGGCCTCTGTGAGAGTCAATTGGTTTCAACTGGCCAGTCTATAGTATTTTATAGTGGCCCAGTCTGCTTAGGAGGAGGAATTATTGTAGAAGCAAACAAAGTTAAAGGGAAATTGGCCTAAACTAATTCAGCTGAGAAACTATAAAAGCAATATAAGCTACACCTATGACCAAGGCAATCAAATGCTGCACAGTGTGTTTTTTCTTCGCGCAATGAGCTTCTGGAAGAATATCTCCGGTAGCAACATACAAAAGAATTCCAGCAAACAAACTTAAGAGTATCGCTAAGATATGTTGAGGAACGATTATGTATAATCCGATTACAGCACCAACGGCTGGAGCCAAAGCGTCTAACATCAAGAATTTCTTGGCGCGAGATACAGGGCCATGTGCCGTCAAAGAAATAGTATTAAACCCATCACTAAAATCATGGGCAATCACACCGATGGCCAATAGACTTCCAAATACTGGCGAAACTTGATATGCCAAACCAATACTCAAACCGTCAAGCAATGAGTGAAAGATCAGGGCCCAGACTGCAGCAGTGCGAGATGCTGGGTGCGTATGCGCGTGCTCATGATGTTCTTCACCATGCGAGCGGTGTAGGGCAAATATCTTCTCAAAAATATGAAATAAGACAAACCCAATCACAATCCACAGTAAAGGCACCGAAGAAGCCGGATTCATGTCGAGTATCTCAGGAATCATTTCCAAAAATACTACTGATATCAAAACACCAGCCGTCAATCCGGCGAAGATGTGAGAATAACCCTTATATCGTAACGCTACTAAGCCTCCGCAGAGGGTAAACACTACCGTAGCGAGTATCACGTAAATTATAGGCATAACATATGTAACATATCATAAAAATAAGTTAATATATATACATGCAAATCAAAAAAGCCGACGGATCCGTAGAACCGTTTGACCCCCAAAAACTGAAAGATGCCTTGCGAAGAGCTGGTGCTGAAGTCCATGTGGCAGACGAGATTGCTACGCACGTGATGACTGTTTGTCAGGAAAGTCATGGTAGTGAAGCCGTAAAAACCGAGTTTATTTATCACTTGGCTTTTCGACAACTAAAAAATATTTCTCGATCGGCGGCCTTAAAATTTTCTCTGAAACGAGCACTACTTGAGATCGGTCCGAGTGGTTTTCCATTTGAAGAATTTATTGCTGCAGTTTGGCGCCGACAAGGCTATACAGCTATCACTGGTCAAATAGTATACGGTACGTGTGTCTCGCATGAAGTTGATGTTATTGCTTGGAAACCCGATGAACTTGTCATGATAGAAGCCAAATACCACAGTGACAGTGGTTCCCGGACAGATCTTAAAACCGCTCTGTATGTAAAAGCACGCTACGATGACATTCGACAACAAGAGTTCACCTTAAAATCTTTTGACCTTTCAACAGTAGGAGACAAATCACTTACAGATATGCATTTGTTCGAAAAAGGTTCCCAGCATATTCACACTGAGATGCCACAAAAATTGACCGAAGGGTGGCTGATCACGAACACTCATTTCAGTGATACTGCGATCACGTATGGTAGTTGTAATGATTTGAAAATGATGAGTTTCGATTACCCAGAGGTTGGATCCTTACAAGAATTGATAATCACACACTCTTTATATCCGATCACCTGTTTGACTACACTCAATTCTGGCGAAAAGAAGAAGCTTATCTCTGAAAATATTATTCTGTGTGCAACATTATATGAAAAGAGCGAATCTTTAAAAGAGTTTGGGTTTTCAAAGGAGAAAATATTTGAAGTCTTGGAAGAGGTCAGTAGTTTGGTCTAATATGATATAATCGTCTCATATGGCAGCATTCTACAAGAAAAAATACTACACCCCTGGCGACAAAGAAGCTTTTCGTCTAAGTCGGTCTAAGATTGATCTATTTATAGAATGTCCACGCTGTTTTTATCTTGATAGACGTATTGGTGTGGCCCGGCCTCAGGGTTTTCCATTTAACTTGAATAGTGCGGTTGATCTTTTGCTTAAGAAAGAATTTGATGTACACCGTGATGATGCCACGCCACACCCATACATGATTGACAACAATATCCCTGCCGTACCCTTTGCCCATGAAGAGATGAATACATGGCGAGAGAACTTTGTTGGAGCACAAACACTGCATAAAGAGACCAATTTTTTAATTACTGGCGCAGTAGATGACGTTTGGATTTATACAGACGGACCAGACAAAGGCAAGTTGATCATAGTGGACTATAAAGCAACAAGTAAAGACGGGGAGGTCACACTTGAGGCAGAGTGGCAAGATGGCTATAGACGGCAGATGGAAACATATCAATGGATTTTCCGACGGCTTGGATTTGATGTTTCAGATACAGGATATTTTGTGTATGCCAATGGTTTACGAGATAAACCAGGATTTGATAATAAACTTGAATTCGTGATTAAGACGATTCCGCATAAAGGAAAAACTGAGTGGATTGATAAAACTCTTTTAGATATTAAAAAATGTTTAGACGATGATCGAATACCTAAAGAAAAAGAGACGTGTGATTATTGTAAATACAGAACAGCGGCAGGGACGGCATTTAAGGCACATGCTGAGACTATGGCAAAGAAAGGGAAGACAATGTTTGAGTAGGATTGACTTATAAAGAGCCGAGCGGTAGAAATGAGGGGAAACCTTTAACCCCCTGAACTTTATGACTGACAACTCTTTCAGAATAGATGATTTTGGCTTTGGTGGATTCGTCGGAGACCAAATCGGCTGGGAACACCTGTCGGGTGAATTAGTCACCACGGTTATGTCTCAAAACCTGCTTCGTTTTCTACACTTGACCGCAGGGCATGGTCCGGTACCCGCACATGTAAAGTTACTGGCCAATGATCCTGATGCGACACCCTGGCCGCCAGAATTCAGTTGGCTCTGGATGAGAGTATTTTCAGAGACAGCGGAAGAGCTAACCTTTGTCGTGGACCCTCAAGGTATGGGAGAAAGTGTTGTTGAAACGTTGATGGAGCAGGGTGCCCACGTAGATTATTATGTGAAAATGCTTCTGCTTCACACCATGACAGCGGTAAGACAATACCGTTTCGCCAGCAAACCCATTTCTGATCCTGCATTTTTGCAGGAGAAGGACGCAGGAGAATACGTTCATCCTAATGATATGCTCTCGTTCTGGGGCATACAACTGGCCATCAGCGACGCTTCGACAAGTGAAGAAGACGTACAACGACTCTTGGATCTGGCCCTATTTACTCACGGTTTGGACCAAAGATTATTGATTCAACCTAAACTGGCCACAGATCCATATGCCTTGACCAAACTGCTCCTTGGCAACCCCAACGATCCCATCACATTCTGACCAACCATTACCCCCGTCCTTAGCTCCTTGACCAAGGGAGCGGGACCACGGGGTTTTATTTTTTATTGACTTCGATCTTATATAGGAGTAAAAATGGTGAGAACCTCTTTATTAACTCTGAACCCCCGGACTTTCTATGATATTACCACTTGTAAACATTAATTGGTTTGGAAAAAGGCTTGCGTGGATTGTCTCACAGATGTTGGAAAAATACATCGAAGTGTTTGGGCGATCTTTCTTGCCCGATGGTGCTGCGGTCAGCATCGTACAGGATACTCATGATATCAGGATCTATTCCTCGCCGATCATTATCACTTTCGAAATCGAAGAACGTGAACCATCTTTTGTTTTGAGTCTAAGCCGGTTTACTTTTAGATCGTTGATGACTCCTGAGATGTTCCTGACCACAGCTGTGATGATATTTGGAGCTCTTCGCGACGCTTGGAAACATGTTTGCCACGGAGAAGTTCCAAATCTTACTCTCGAGGATGCAGTGTTGTGTCTCGATCAGGCGCAGATAGAAGAGCTCGAGCAACTTCTACTCAGCCTCAAAGCCAACGGCATATACACAGCCGATCTGGAGGATCGGATGGTATTTCGCGAGCTTCTGGTGAGTCTTCTGTACCACTATTCTTTCGAGATTGATCCAGTGGGAGATATATGGGAGAGATTCTACGTAGCCTTGATCTGCCGGCCACAAGAAATGCTCATCCCGGCCATCAACATGCTCCAAACCGGCCTTATCCGTACCTTCACTCTAGGCAAAGATCCTCAACCCTCTGCACCCCCGTAAATCCTCTGCTGGCCTGACCCCTCACTCGAGGGGAAAGGCTGGCTGGGGTTTTTGATTTACCTATATAAACCCTACCCAAAAGGTCGCTTTAGTGATAACATCAATAATTATGTCTTTAAAGCTTACTTCTCACGAGATTCGGCAAAGATTCCTTAGCTTCTTTCAAAACCAGGGACACGCTGTGATACCTTCAGCTTCTCTAGTCCCTGAAAATGACCCTTCGGTGCTCTTTAATACTGCCGGTATGCAACCTCTGGTGCCATATCTGTTGGGCGAAAAGCACCCTGAAGGAAAACGTTTGGTCAACTTACAAAAATGTGTCCGGACAGTTGATATCGAAGAGGTAGGTGATTCACGACACTTAACTTTTTTTGAGATGATGGGAAATTGGTCGCTCGGAGATTATTTTAAAAAAGAGGCAATAGAATGGAGTTTTGACCTCCTAACAAATGTTGAATATGGATTTGGTCTCGATCCAGAACGACTGTATATCACCTGTTACAAAGGAGATGACGCAGTCCCTCAAGACACAGAGACCGCCGATATTTGGAAAGCTATTTTTGAGAAACATAATGTGAAAGGAGAGAGAATCTATTTCCTGGATGCAAGTGCTAACTGGTGGCCTGCTGTAAAGAAAGATGTAGACGGATGGAGTGGGCCAACAGGTCCTTGTACAGAAATGTTTTATGATGTGACAGGAACATTGAATAAAGGACTTACCCTCGACCAGTACACAGAGGCTGATGACAAGGGTCAGGTAGTGGAGATCTGGAACGACGTATTCATGGAATACAAAAAACAAGATGGGAAGATTGTTGGGAAGCTTGACTCTAAAAATGTTGATACTGGTTCAGGTTTTGAGCGAGTGTGCATGATGGTGCAAGGAGTTCCATCTGTATACGATACAGATGTCTTTTTACCTATTTTAGAAAAAATTGATTCTCTGCGAACAACTCGAGACAATATTTCATCTGAAGAAGTCCAGAAATCGAGCCGAATCGTCGCTGATCACATCCGAACAGCGGTTATGTTGCTGGCAGACGGGGTTATCCCATCAAATACAGATCAAGGATACATACTGAGACGCCTGTTGAGACGGGCTTTACGACATGCTGATATTCTTTCATTGCCAGAAAATTCACTCTTTGCTTTAGCCGATGTGATTACTGATAATTATAAAGATGTATACGAAGAGGTTGGCAAACAAAAAGAAACTATCAAGGTCTCAATCAGTGGGGAAGAGAAAAAATTTAGAAAAGCGTTGACTCAAGGTTTGAAAGAATTTAATAAGATCGCCGAACAGACTAAAGCTGCGAACTCTACAGAGCTCAGCACAGAGAAAGTATTCACACTTTTTGAATCGTTTGGATTTCCTATTGAGTTGGTGGAAGAATTGGCAAAAGAACAGCAGTTTACGATCAACAAAGAAGCTTTCGATGTCATGTTTAAAGAGCATCAGGAAAAATCTCGTAGTGGATCGGATAAGAAATTTAAAGGTGGCCTCGCCGGAGACGGTGTTATTGAGACTAGATATCACACCGCTACACACTTACTCCATCAAGCTCTACGAATGGTTCTAGGTGATCACGTATCTCAAAAAGGTAGCAATATTACAACTGAACGTCTGCGATTTGATTTTACACATCCGGCCAAGATGACTGATGAAGAAAAAAAGAAAGTTGAAGAAATCGTAAATGAGCAGATTCGTTTAGCCTTACCAGTACACATGGTCGTCTTGCCCAGAGAATCAGCTGAACAAACAGGTGCTTTGCATTTTTTTGGTGATAAATACGGTGACCAAGTACAAGTCTATTATATTGGGTACAATATGGAACAGGCTTTTTCAAAAGAATTCTGTGGTGGCCCACACGTACAAAACACAAACGAGCTCGGCAAATTTACTATTCAAAAAGAAGAAGCTGTCTCTCAAGGTGTTCGACGAATCAAAGCTACACTGTCCTCATAGCACAACCCCGGCGAGTATATTATACTTAAAGACAACATGATGCTTTCATTTGTTATTAAGCCATATGCTATTGAAGTCTATTCTGAAGAAAATCAGAAAAAAGCTTTACTAGGAGTTGAAGAAATCACTCATATTGTTGATGAAGCACCTGCCGATTATGAGCAGAGAATGGTTTTTGTCTGCAAAGAGTTGGCCACTGATGCAAAAAAGCATGTAAAAGGAATATCTGAAGTTGAAGTGGTATTGTCATACCCATGGTGCACCTATGAGCACGTAGATATAAAGAAAGAGCTATCCCCCAATACTCTGGTTACAGAAAAACTGATTGAATCCTTACGAATTCAAAAAGTTGATGAAAATCTTTCTCTTCTAGAGTCAAATGTCACACACATCTTGTTAAATGGATACGTTGTTCCTGGGGCTATGGGCCAAAAGGCCAAAGATATCGATATGCAAGTTTTGAACGTATATACACGTACGACGTTCTACACCACACTTAAAAAGACCGTCGAATCGATTTTTCATACTCATAAAGTCTTCATTTCCTCTGTGTATACATATGCCTTGAAAGGGAAGCAAGACAATGGTTTGGCACTGACCCTAGAGGAGGAAAGCATAGACATCTCTTACATCGCCGACAGTAAAGTTCTGCTGAATGTTTTTATCCCTACATCATATGTAGCTCTTGAGCAAAACTTGATGGGGATTTTAGATGCCGACACTAAAACAGTGAGAGATATTTTGATTTCACGAGCAATATATGATGAAGCAGAGGATGCCCCTGAAGAGAAGAGTCCTCGGGTTGCTAAAACAATGAAGCATATTTGGCCTGATCTGCAGGAGAACGTAAAAACCCAGATTGAAAAAGTTCTAACAGATCACTACAGTATTATCATGAAGTATTTGTACACACTGATTGACCAAGTAAAAACAGAACACTCTTTCAACAATGAACAGGTCCGTGTATGTGCTTTGACCAATACTCTGGCCAAAGTGTATGGTTTTGCTCTGGCTAAGAACATCAAAAATGATGCCTATATTCAGCAAACGATGCGGGTAGATAGTAGTCGTATTTTCATTGATTATTTGTTTTAACTAAAAAAGGTATATAATATAACACATATGTATTCAGATATAATTGCTCCCAAGAAAAATTCAATACGACGGATTACTCGAGATGCTTCTTTCGAAGAAGTCTCAGAAAAAGTCTATCTCTCAGAACGTCCACAACGAGAGAGGAAATTCCCCAAAATGTTTCTGTTCTTGATTGTTGCAGTTCTTCTTATCGGTGGTGTTATCTATGCCAAGTTTTCTGAAAGAACTGTTATGACTTTTACTCCTAAGACCACAACTCTCGACATCCGCGAACGCATTCCTATTTATCTGCAAGTTGATGCACGAGTGGCTGGAAGCGTAAACACAGAATCCTTGCCGTATAGCCTGATATACATTTCTTCAAAAACAGATCGTAATCCTTTTGCCCCTATGGTAAGTGCCACAACAACAGCGCCTACGACCAACACATCAGCAACCCTATCTCCACTTGAGATCGTGGCAACAACAACTGGTGCCAAGATGAATGTGTATCTTGTAAATGTGACAGGTGAATCATTACCACTTCGAGCCACAACCCGTATTGACATCAATGGTCTGACATATTCTATTGCCAGTGCTATCACGGTCCCCGTCACAAAAGATGTAGCCCTTTTCAAAGATCTTCCAAAATACTATCTGCCAGGATTTAAAGGTACCGCTCAGGCCCAATCTATATATGCAGTACCAATTGATGCCACAGCCCCTACAGACACCGCTGTGACCACAAGCGAGCCCAACAAGTCATCCGTACCAGAAGACATTCTTTCGTTGCTCCCAGACACTAGTGTGGCTTTGCGAAAAAGTACCATCTACGACTTAGTAGTAGGGCAGACAGCTGTCGTAACTTTTGACAAAAAAGATTTACTGGTCATGTTAGAAAAGAAAAGTCCGGCGTTTCAAGAATATGTGATGGCCTTTAAGCCTCTTGTTGACGTGGTTAGTTATAAAGTTCAAGTCGCTGATTATGAACTGGATAGTGCACCAGATACTGGCCGACCGATGGCATTCAAAAAACTGATTTTGGAGATTACACCAATCATGGATGAACAGAAAACAAAAACTATTTTCATAAACTTTAGCCTTGACGCTATGGAGGTGATTCAAAATCAGATTGCAAAGTTCGCCACTCTTGATATTAGTAGTACTCCATTTTGGAGCAGCAGTGTTGCAGGAGAAGGAAAGGTGGAGGTAAAGACCATTGCAGAGTAGTTGACACATCTCAGATAAGTTGTATTATTAAACACAGGAAGTATCCTTCAACAACCCTGTTTAAGGGACTTTCTTTTGACCAACAAATCCATACCAACCCACCGCCCAACCTCACCATATGAAGCCATCCCACCTAGCCATCCTCGCCGCCATCCTCATTCCTGCGACCATCACCACTCTTGTCTGCCACAGCATGGGAGACAAGAGTGGTGTCGCCCGAACAGAAGCGCGCCACCAAGCAGTCTCTCAAGCTGCTACTGAGGCCAAAAATGCCTTGCTGGCCGACACCGATGAGTATCCCGCCGGTGATGCACCGGCCTACGAGCCTCTCAAGCGCGTCGAACAAGTCGTTCCGGTCAGACAGACCACGGTCACAGTGCCCGTCACGAAAACCGACCTCATCGTCCCGGTGTATCAAACCACCGAAGTGGTCACCGTGCCGATGGCTCGCACAACCCGCACTGTCCCACTCCGGAGCACCACCAAAACGGTGCGCCTGGACCAACGGACAGTTGTTGTCCCGGCCAAGTAAGAGGCCTCACTCAGTACCGGCCACCATCGACCAACCGTCTTTCTCACAGGACCATACACTGTGGGGGAGGCGGGGTTTTTTCATATATAGTCTTATGCTATAATGCTCATATTATGATTTTAAACTTTTTCGGCAATCAATTTTTCAAATTTCAGGTAGGTGACTCAGTCTTGGCCACAGACCCGTTTTCAAAAGAATCATCTTTTAAAGCTGGCAAATTTGGTGCTGATGTGGTGCTCCAAAGTACTATTCACGAGGATATGTCAGGTGGGGAAGAATACACCTACGGAAATAAAGTCCCTCATGTGATCAAAGGTCCAGGAGAGTATGAAGTCTCTGGTATTTTTATAAAAGGATATCCAGCGTATACAAACTATGGCGAGATCAACCATGCCTGTGGTACCACATATTATACATTTGAATTCGACGGCATTCGTATCGCTTTTCTGGGGGCACTAGGTAAAGATGAAGAAAAAGGAGAAAAGAAATTTATCAGCATTGAAGGGGAGGTAGATATTCTTATGTTACCAATCGCAGGCGATGGACGGCTCAGCGTAAAACAGGCAGCGGAGTACGTAACCAATATCGAACCCAAGATTGTTATCCCGATGGGATTCTCTGACATTAAAGACCCACACCTACAAGCATTTATCAAAGAAATGGGGGAAACGTCGGCTGAACCTCAAGAAAAACTGACTATTAAGAAAAAAGAGGTTGAGGGTTGCGACCAGAAACTGTACATCTTGAAACCATAACGATATACTATAAAGGTATATGAGCCATAAAGTTTCTTTAAAAGATAAGATTGAAAACACAGCAGAGACTTTTGTGCATGATGTAGAAGAGTTTATTCAGGAAAAATGGCACCACCGACTACATCGGAAGGCTCGTCATCATGTTCACCGGTTGAGACAGCGACCAGATCATCACAAACAGATTATCGCCTTTTCATTTGCTTTCGTATGTACGGCTGTAGTATTTGTTTTATGGTACTTTTTCTCATTGCCGCGGATTTTTAATGAATACAAAGTCAATCAAGCTGAGAATGCACGTTTGGAACGATCAGCCAATCCACTCGATGACCTAAAAACCAAGTTTCAAACTGGTTTAGACCAGTAGAATAACTTATATTTTCGTGTTATTATGGGTCTCATATGACCCCCAAAACCCTATATACAGAAAGAGTATTTACGAGCCAGCTCCACGATTTCCTTGGAAAAGAAGTAAAACTTTTTGGCTGGATTCATGTACGTCGAGATCAAGGTAAATTGATCTTTCTTGAGATTCGAGACAAGGATGGCATTGTGCAAGGTGTTGTGTTACCAAACAGAACCGATGTTCTTGAGATCGCTTCAAAACTACGAAGTGAGTACGTGGTTGCTATTACCGGACTTGTAAATGGCCGGCCAGAACGAAATATTCAAAAAGACTCTATAAATGGTGATATTGAGATCGAAATCACAGGCATCGAGATTATCAATGCCTCAGAAACTATGCCATACGACATCCATGACTCGAAAGAAGTAGGGGAGGATGTTCGACTCAAATACCGATATCTTGATCTACGAGGTAAACGAGTACACGACAACATCGTGATGCGAGACAAGATCATCATGTTTTTCCGAGAATATATGCATGCCAATGGATTCATCGAGATCGAAACACCGATGCTTATGCGTGGAACTCCGGAAGGATCACGAGAATATCTTGTACCGTCACGACTTCACCATGGAACTTTCTATGCACTCCCACAATCTCCTCAACAATTTAAACAACTTCTGATGGTTGCCGGATTTGAGAGATATTTTCAGATCGCCCGATGTATGCGAGACGAAGATCAACGAGGAGATAGACAGCCAGAATTCACTCAACTCGATTTTGAGATGTCATTTATCGATCAAGAGACTATTTTACAATATACCGAGAAGATGTTTATCGAAATGGTTCAGAAATTATATCCAAACAAGAAGTTGACCACTGTTCCATTTCCACGCCTAACATACGCTGAGAGTATGGAAAAATATGGGTCAGATAAACCAGACTTAAGAAACAATAAAGAGGATCCTGACGAATTAGCTTTTGCTTGGATTGTTGATTTTCCAATGTATGAAGAGGGAAAAGACGGCAAATTAACAACAGCCCACCACCCCTTCTGTTCAATGCACCCAGAAGATGTTGATACGTTCATGAACGCAAAACCAGGAGACAAAGAGTTGCTTAACGTGCGAGCAAATTCATATGACTTGGTACTAAACGGTTTTGAGCTTTCATCAGGCAGTATCCGAATTCACCAAAAAGAGATTCAGAAGAAAGTGTTTGAGCTTTTGGGTATGAGTGAAGAGCAGATACAATCAAAGTTTGGCCACATGCTTGAGGCGTTCACATTTGGTACACCACCTCACGGTGGATTTGCGCCAGGTATCGATCGTATCGTTATGCTTATGCAAAATGAACCAAATATCCGAGAAGTTATTGCCTTTCCAAAAACAGGTGAGGGAAGAGACCTGATGACTGGGGCACCGGCACCCATGCCGGTTGAGCAGTTGACTGAGTTGGGGGTGAAGATTATTAAGGAGTAGACAAGGCTGTAGAGGTGTGGGTGTCTTTATTGTTTGCCAAGATTCTACCTTTATGGTATTTTCTTTATGAACAACCAACCACCACTCCCGTACCATGAGAATATTGATTCACAAACCCTCCACACCAGATGCCGATTTCTTGACCGCTGTCGGCTTTACAAATTCTGCAAGTCACCGCCCCAACAATCTCTCCTATGAACTGCCACCGGGCTGGACAGTACAAAATCTACCGGCAACAGAATCCCTCGACTCCTTTTTAGTTGATCCGCGAGGAAATATCCGAGCCGATCTCTTGGGTGTCGGTGCTGAGGGGGGATGCATTGTCCTTCCAAGAACCGCCTATCAGGTCGTGGAAAAACCAGGGCATGATCGTAGGTTTCTAATCCTGTGCCGATCTCGGATCAATAGGACCTTACTCATCCAAAGCTATGACACTCGCGATCAAGCGGAGGGATGGCTCAGCAGAGCCTATCCCGATTGGCGCGATCCCGCCAAACACTGGGGAACCTGAAAGATTCTCCCAGCCAAATCACACCCCTCGCAGAGGACTGCCAACTCTGTCTGGGGTGATTTTTTATTTAATATATAATTAAACCTATGCAGGAAAATATTCAACTCAGTCAAAAAATAAAAGATATTGTCCATAATTTATATCCAAAAGCCTCGCAAGTTTCTGTAGCAGTTATTGATTTACAATCAATAACACCCACCATCGCCGGATATAATATGGATGATTTTATGTACCCGGCCAGTATTTATAAAGTTTCTATTGCAGCGGAGATACTCAGGAAAAATGATGTGGGTAAACTCAAACTCTCAGATACGGTCGATATCAGCGACATCAATGAAGTAGATAAAGATTTAAAATTATTTCCTAAAAATACTTCTCGTGATCATAGACCTCTGCTTAAAGGAGGGGATAGGGTCAGTATTGATTATCTCCTAGACCTCATGCTGACTCGGAGCGATAATACTGCAGCTAACACATTGATGGATATTGCTGGTAGAGAGGATATAAATAATTATATTATCTTGCCCAATGGTTGGAAAGGAAGTGATATCACCCGTAAATTTTTAGATAGATTAAAAGAAGAAAAGAAATATCAGAAATCAGCCATTACAGTTTCTACTACAAAACATTTAGCAGAATTATTTTATAAAATTGAGAGAGGGGTGTTGATCAATGTAGACGTTTCCAAAAGATTACAAGAATACATGCTGAAATGGAATCGAGGAGGAAGGACGGGGTTAAATATTCCTGAATATATTTCCTATTATCGGAAAGGTGGTTGGCTTGAGATCAATGGCTACAAGCATAATTTTTTCAAAGCTCTGTGGCGATTGATCACCAATAAGAACGTTGTTATACGATATAGCAATGATGTGGGAGTGGTAACAGGGAAAAATTCTAAATATGTTATCGCCGTACTCAGTATCATGAAAAGCAAATTTCCTTGGACTAAATTTCCGATGAAAGAGTTGGCTAGACGGATACATAGTCTTATGGACGCCGCCGTCTTGACCGATTTGCTATAATACACCCATGCAACCACAATATCTCTATAAAAATAAAGCTGCCAATACATTCAAGACCATTCTGTTGATGGGATTAACTTTTGCCATAGTCGCTGCGTTAGGCTGGTATCTGTCATATCAATTCGGCAGCATTAATTATCTGTATGGAGCACTTATATTTGTTGTTATTCTCAACCTCATCTCATATTGGTTTTCAGATTCTATTGCTTTGAAAATATCAGGGGCCAAACCGATAGATAGACAAACAGATCAGGGACGACAATTATATTCGACCGTAGAAAAACTTGCTCGGTATGCCAATCTGAAAATGCCACAAGTATATCTTATTGAAGATGCCAACATGAATGCCTTCGCTACAGGTAGAAATGAAAATCACGCCGCTGTTGCTGTCACAACTGGATTACTTCAAAATCTTGAACAAGCCGAACTTGAAGGTGTTATTGCTCACGAGCTTGCCCACATTGGCAACAAAGATATTCTTATCTCATCAATCGTGGCGGTGCTGGCAGGCTTGATTGTCCACCTCACACACATCACCGCTTTTAGCCGGAGTGATAACAACAGAGGCAGTGGTATTTTGGGCATCATCGCTATCATCATTGCACCGATTGCCGCGACTCTGATACAGCTGGCTGTTTCTCGTAGTCGAGAATTTCAAGCTGACGCTACTGGCGCATTGATCACCAAAGATCCTGAAGGATTAGCTCGTGCATTGGAAAAATTGCACGCCCACAATCATGTGCCACTAGCTACAGCTTCAAATGCTACGGCACATATGTATATATCCAACCCATTCGGGCAAGGTAGAGGGGAAGAGGCTCCAGGTGCCATCACCAAGCTCTTTATGACCCATCCACCTGTTGAGGAACGAGTGGCGAAGCTACGAGGACGATAAGAAAAAAAGTCTTATTATCCGTCAGATAAGGATAAACTAAAATAAAAAAACACTCCCCATGCGGTCCATTGGTTTAGTTTGGACTACAGGGGAGGTTGGGGTTTTTGAGGAGAAGAACTTACTGGAACACTATTGCTCCATATCCACTTCGACGACCATGCAATGATCGTACCAGTCGGATACAATCAGTGTACTCACGCAGGCAAAACGGATCGCATGTTACGCCTGGTTGAGACAACATTGCCCGATGGAGATCTCGGAACTGCGGTGTATCCATGATCATCTTCCTATCGTTGGCCCATTGCCGTGCCAGTACGCTCTCATCAGAGCTGAAGTGCTGTGGCGCCGGACTTGGAAGAAAGAAGAACAGGAGGAGAAACAAGGCTCCACCACTCACAGCCCCCATCACAACGTGATCGTGCATGGCAGAGAGTGCGAACGCCAAAGCGCCGACTACGAAGGCAAGGAGGCGGACACCGCTCCGGTTTTGTCGGAGCATTGCGTAGAGCTGTTCGGCAGGATACCGAACGGCTCCCGCATTGAGTCCTTGGATCCGTGTTGCGCCAAGGGCGTGGATAGCTTTTCTCTTCAATTGAATCTTTCTGCGAGTATCTTTGATTAGGTATTTCATAGGTCTGGTCGATCTATCTGGTTGGTTGTACACATAGTTTTCATGGAAGTCGCAGATGCGGTTCCTCTGTGTGCAAGTACCATTATATCACAGATATGACACTAAAGCAACTCATAGGGAGGAGGCCCTTTTTCGTGATATAGTACGCGTATATGTCAAAGAAATTTTCACTAGAAAAAATCAAAAATGGCCTTACTAGCACAGTCGGGCGATTCCCGATGTCTCTAGCAATCGCCTTCGCTATGACGATTATTGGCCTGATATTAGTTGATTCACCGGAGTCATACATTCTACTTAGATTGGAAGCTACACTAGGTCTAACTTTCTTACTTTCAATTGCTATCAAATTATATACAGAAACCCACTCGTCACGCTTGGCCAAATTATCTTTGTATAGCCTTGGGGCTATTCTGATGCTTGGCTTCTTCTTTCTATATTCTAAAAATTTAGTGAACACTACGTATGTAGAAGCTCAGCACCCTATGCAATACGTGTCATGGTTATTTGCCACTATAACTTTTATTATTGCAGCACCAGCCATTAAAAAAACATATTCAGAATTTGATTATTGGAAATATCTGACACGACTTTTTGGGGCCGTCCTGTCAACTGCAGCATATTCCATAATTATATATGGAGGCTTGGCTATCGCTTTTGGAGCAGTCTCATTTCTCTTCAGTCTTGGTTTTAAAGGAGAGTTGTTTGCACGGTTGTGGATTATTATTGTTGGCTTAGTTAGCCCAACACTATTCTTGAACCGTGCCCCAGCCATGACCTCAATCGTGAAAGAGGAGGGAATAGAGTACCCCAAAGAGTTACGAGGCCTATCATACTATGTGCTGGTTCCCCTCGTATCTATTTATTTTGCCATATTGTATGCCTACTCATTGAAAATTATCCTGACTGCAACCTGGCCTGAAGGCATAATTTCAATTATGATTCTCGGCTTCTCTGGCCTTGGTTTATTTGTATACATGACACTATATCCGTTGATTAAACAGACTCCTGTGTTTGCTAAAACAGCCAAAGTATTTTTTGTTCTACTTATCCCACAGATCGTGATGTTGTTTTACGCTGTGATGCTTCGTGTCAATGACTACGGAGTGACTGAACAACGATATATGTTGATCGCTGGCGGTGTGTGGTTACTCTATGTCTCTCTATATGCACTTCTAAGCAAGAAAAAAGATTTGAAAATATTTTTTGCTTCATTGTGTGTCATCGTAGTACTCAGCTCAGTCGGTCCTTGGAGCATGTTTTCAGTATCGGTGCACAGTCAGAAAGCTCGACTGGAAGCCCTGCTATTAAAAAACAATCTACTGCTAAATAACCAAATGCAAAGAGTCTTGGATCCAAAGACTGTTTCTGTTGACGACCAAAAAGAGATCAGTGGAATCATACAATATTTGAGTACAACACATACACTAGATGTACTACATCCATGGACTCCACAATCTATTAAACCCCATGATGAATCAGCAGTCATGGATTTGCTCGGTATACAAATGGTGGACACCTATTCATCGATAGATAGCGACGGTCAACTGAATCTATCCATCAGAGACTGGTCTCAAACCTTAGTTGTTGATACACAAGGCTATGATCACTACATATACAACCTCATAAGTACTGTTGTTATAGATGGTGCTAACTACCAATTCTCATACAATGATTCTGTGTACGAAGTCCATCAGAATGGTGTGCTTATTGCCTACATTCCTTTACAAAATTTTATTCAAGGCCTACTCTCTAAAGCTAAAACGGCACACGATGTGGTGTTGTCGCAAGAAGATATGACGTACATGTTTGAGAATGTCTCAATTAAATTAAAAATTCTACTGACTGGCATTCAAGGCGCCAAAGATCATCCTTATCTGAATGGTTCACTATTGATAAAAGTAGAATAAAGACAAATAAAAAATCCCGCATCACCGAGATCAATCGAAGCATGGCCCACGCTTTAAAGCCGATTGATCTAACAAATGAATACGGGAAAGAAGTTGGGATGGTCCAGACATGGACTGCGGAGCCATCGCTGGAGCGAGGAAAACGCAGTGGAGAGGTCCGAACCATCAGGTGAGCCGGTTTGGTCAGCGGTCTTTGATGCCTCTTGTGCATCGGCGGGCCACGTAACACTCCATTGTCAGAGGAGGTGAGTGGCGGCCTTTGATGTGGGACCTGCGCGCGCGAGGTATACCCTTATGCTTCCGGCGGCTCCGAAGGGAGCAGGCCGATGTTAGGCAGACGCACTGGATTGTTTTCACCCACATATACATTAACCAGATACACAAAGATTGTCAATTTTTTAAAATAAATAAAAAGAAGGAGATTTTTTTTAGTTTCAGTTTTAAGCAGGCCCAAAGCTGTAGGGAGCAGGGGGGGGGATTGTGGCAATTCTGTCGCCCCTAAAGGGACTCGTATCCTATAAGTCGGCCCAGTAGGGCCTCCTATAGGCTATGTCGCACAATATATCTTTTGCGACATATTATACCTATACAGCCATAGAGAGACCGCTAAGCCTGAAATCCATCCCAGAGGCCCAGATCGGCCTTAGGACAGCTGTTTAGGCGTAACTAGTACTTCATACCGCCAGCTCAAGATTGGCCTATATAAGCCTCTCAACCTCTTATTCCCGACTATCTATATACCCCTTCTTCATACGCAAATGACTTGCATTTACAGCAGGGGTTTTACAGTAAGAAAAAACGACCCTGAGGGTCGCATTTCTTCCAAAACTTAACGATTGTCTACTGTGCCTGATTACCTCCGCTACTATCTCCTCCTGTTGGCATCTTTACATTTACATCTAATGAAGCCTTACCGTCGTTAGAAGTATCTCCCGCAGTACCTGTACCTCTCATATATAGGAAGATTCCTCCGAGTACTAAGATTCCAAGAATGACTCCTATAATCAAACCTGAACTATTTGGTGAATCGTTATTCATATTTTTATGGTAATGAATTAATTGATAATACTGACTGGTGGTATGTCTTAATGGTATACCTATCCCATATGTAGTCAACCTGTGCTACTATGACGTTAATATTTGTTTAATCTATATGAAAGACTCACCCTCAACATTAGCAGCTCACCTTACCCGCCTCGAGAAATATATCGCCTCTCAGGGCTTAGCTTCACGTCGTGAGGCCAAAGATTTGATCATTCGAGGCCTTGTAACCGTCAACGGTAAGCGTGCGACGAACACTGGTCTTGGTATCGACCCAACAAGAGATACAGTTTTGGTAAAGACAGATAAAGAAAACCCTAAGGAGTACATTTTATTTTATAAGCCTCGGGGTATAGAGACGAGCAAGACCAATAAGAACCTCAAAGACATACACGATGTCTTGCCACGCTATAGACATTTGGCACCAATCGGTCGCCTTGATGCTGAGTCTGAGGGTCTTATATTGCTCTCAAATGATGGGACCTTGACAAAAGCCTTGACTAAGGTCGACTCGAATATCGGTAAGAAGTATGAAGTGACTATACAAGAAAAAGTTATAGATGTCTCATTGGCTCAAATGGCTCGCGGAGTCATTTTGGACGGTATCAAAACTAAACCAGCCATTGTCAATAAAAAGAACGACCATACATTCTTTATTGTGCTTCATGAAGGAAGGAAACATCAGATACGACGTATGAGTGCACATTACAAATGGACTGTGACTTCCCTCAAACGTGTTGCTATCGGTCATGTAGAGATCGGCAACATGAGACCTATGGAGACTCGTAGTCTAAGCCCGGCAGATGTTAAGAGATTGAAAGCCTAGGGGGGCTCCCCCTCCCTGTTTAGAGGCCTTGACAAGATTCTTGATGTATAGTTATCCACAATTGACAAGATTGACTTCATGATGTCAATACGTATGCAATAAAAATACTCGACTGGTTATGTCGAGCACCTCTATCCTCTTTTACTCAGCCAAGGAAAATTATTTCTTCGCATCCTTGTTCTGTTTTGGTTTCTTTTTTAGTTTATTTTTTTTATCTCTGAATTCTCCTTTTGCCATGTGTATATTCTATCATGCAAAATAAAAAACCTACAACACATCTTGGGTTGATGTGTGTAGGCTTTTAGGGAAGGGTGAGTTTATTCAACTCCATTCCCTGCCCAGGCCACGTGCGTAGAATCCGTGATTGGGACTGCGGCCCCCGTAGCGATGGAATCGCCGTTGATTACCACCAGCACGCCAAGCTTTTGGCATAGGCTGACGCTGGCCGTAGGAGGCATGTATGTGTACAGGACGAGGGGGCTTGGGCATGCAGATCACGTAATAATCTCCGATAAGGGTTGTCGCCGGGAACAGGACTTTAGGATCATGCATTTCCCCGATCTGTGCCGTCGAAGTTTTCCGAGTCGGCTGTGGAGTGGCTCCGGATAAGGCCTGCATCACGCCAGCAACAAACAGTGTTGCGGCAAGATTGAGGCGTGAACGAGAACTAAGTGATTGTGTGGTCATGGTTATGTTTGGAATGTGGATTTTTTGAAGGTCCAAGAGAAACGGACAAATAAAACTCTACCATGAAGTCTGCACCCTATCAATCCCCTAATAAATCACTTCGCTTTCAAAATCATAACCACCATATTTTTCTTTTTTTGGTTTTTTCACAGCTACTTTTTTACCGCCTTTGCCAAATCTTTTTTTGGCCATGTATCCATTGTATTTTGGTGCCTTATCTTCTTTTTGTAGTACCACCCCTTCCCCGCCGCCAATAGAAGCCAAGTAGCGTTCATGAATCTTTTTTAATTCATCTTTTTTTATTTGTAAAAATTCGTATTCAGCTGTATCTGATGATGATTTAAATGAAAAATCTTCTTCTCGTACACGTGGGTGCACCTCAAGAGCGCGGTCATTGTAACCGAGCATGTGCAGGCCCGCCAACGTACGCACTCGAGAGAGGGCTACATATCCTTGTCCATATTCGAAGACCTGAGAAAGATCCATCAGTGCACTATCCAAACTCATACCCTGACTCTTGTGTATGGTCATGGCCCAGGCGAGACGAAGTGGAATCTGAGTGATTGTTGCCAAGACCTTTCCATTGTCCATGACACTCCACTCCATCGGTTCTACAGTTATGTTCAGACTTTTTCCAACTTTGACTATTGGAAAATTATTTTCATATCCAACCACGACTCCTAGTGTTCCATTTACAAACCCTTTGTCGGAATTGTTTTTAGTGAACATCACCTTGGCGCCGAGCTTGAGTTCGAGTTTTTGTGGAGATAAACACCCCTTCATCATGGTTGCGATCAGAGTTTCTTTGCCAGTCGTTCTCATCTCAAAGATCTGTGTAGATTGTTTGATCTTTTGTAACTCTCTTTCATTGACTGTATCAACATGAGAATTATGAGAATAGAGTTTAGTGACTTCGGGTAAATTGTCTCTATCAACAAACACACGACTCTGCAAAGTCGAATGCACATCACCATTGATATCTCCGGCACGAATCGATTGGAGCATAGCAGAAAACTCACTATCACTCTGTCGATGTTGTTCCGTCAAGTAGCATGTCAACGGTTTTGATTCTTTCCAAGCATAACTGGTAAATGTAAATCCAGAATCTTCAAACAATTCTAATGTATCAGTTTTTTTAATAATCGGTGGCAGCTGGAAAAAGTCTCCAACAAATATAATCTGCAATCCGCCAAAAGACTTATCTACATTTCTAATACTCTTGCAAACGGCATTGACCATATCCAATGTTTTGGCCGGAAGCATGGAGATCTCATCGATGATAAGCACCTTAGCTTTCTGCAATCGCTTCACAATGTATTCTTTTTCATGCAACGCCTCGATCTCATAGTCGGTCATACTATCTTTGATACCAATGCCTGCCCATGAATGAATGGTCATACCACCGATATGTGTTGCGGCAATACCAGTACTAGCTGTCACTGATGCGTGCACTCCATTTGAGGCCAAATAATCAATATATGATTTAATAGTATATGACTTTCCAGAGCCGGGTTCTCCAGTTAAAAATACATTTGCACCAGTTTTGAGAATGTTTAAAGCGGTCTCTTGAGTCATTACCTAAGAAGTATAACATATGGCCAAATTGACAATGTTGACGTAGGATAGCTGGTTGATATAGACTTTTATACGAGGCAAGCTGTACTAGGGCACTCGTTGCCCCTGCCCCTCTCTGGACACCCCTCTGACGGGATCCTTATATAACATATACCCAAGGAAAACCTCAACCGTTTACCCTTGGTTGGCAGGGAGTGGTGCCCTTGTCTGAAATAAACGTTACTAGACTCTCTCCTAGACCAAACAGCTTCAACAACAGCATAGAAAGGCCTTCACTCTGAAATATAGAGTCCGGTGGAATTGTTAAATAAGGTCTTTGCTGCCGAGAAGTTGGGGGGAGGGTTTTTTATTTGCAAAATTTTATATAGTAAAAAGTCCGGCCGCATGTTTCAGCGACCGGACTGTGAGTGTTAGTTTTTTATTTGGTCTAACGCCAATTAATCCGCCAACTTCACATCGTGGGTGCTTCGACGAATACCGTCAGCCGACGTGAACCAGACCGCCAGAGCCGCTGCACCGTACTCGATGCTGTCTTGGATGGTTGCTCTGACCGACTCCGGTTGGGCGTGACAGAGGAGCACCTGGATGGCAATGTACTCCTGGAGCCGCATGATAGCCTGGTCGTTACCTTCGTCAGCCAGCACCCAGGCGGGATGCCGAGTGTTGAAGGTAAGGATCCCTGTTTCAGGATCGAACTGATACAGATTGGGCTCGTCGAGCATTTGGTGATCGAAGATGAGCCCTGTACTGTGTCCTCTGACAAAGTGCCGTTTCTGGCCTTTAGGACCAGCCACGGCCATCGGGCTATGTCCATCTTTCGACGTTCTGCCATCTGTCGGGGTGCGAGCACTACCCTCACCTTTCTCAGTAGAGCGATCTCTCCCAACTCCACCGCCAGTTGTGATACCGGAGAAGCCTTCAGGGCGCTTTGCTTTCGGAGTTGGAGCATGAGTCTCCCCGACGTGGCCAAATTTGAATTTGTCCACAACCGATGTCTTGAGGTGGGCGTATGCAGGCATAGCGAGCATACTTTCCACCACTGACATGGAGCGTACGGCCAGTTGTTGGTGACGAACGGCCTTGCTGTCGTCTTTGGCCTCGTCGACCCACTGCTTACCGATCTCGGCGTACCATTTTTCGACGGCAACACCCAGATCAAGGTAGCCAGCATCTTGTTCGAAGGCCTGGCGTTCTGCTCTGAGTGTGACTCCTTCAGCGACGATTTCACCTTCGAACAGACCTGACGTGAGATGGGTCAAGATTCCTTCCGGAAAAAGGCCACTGATGCGCAGATGCTTGATGGGGAAACGGAAATCATCGCCGTCCCTCCCGACAAGCACTTCTGTTCGTTGTTTGATGTGCCGTCCTTTCGTAACGCGACGATACAAACGAAACGTCACTTTGCCAGTCTCGGTAGGCACAACGTGAACAGGCAGGGCCTCGCCGGTATATTCGGGCGCCTTGACGTCTTTTCTTTCTGTCACTGATCCATCTTCTTCGATGATGCGGATGGACAGAACCGTGCGAAGGCGACGCATGACGATGGCGAGCGTACTGGTGATTGTGGCCACCAATTGATCGATATCGATGTTCGCGATGGCACGGTCGGTACTGAGACCCTCCATTCGGAGTTGGCTGGACCACCAGCACCCTTCCGGCAGGTCTGCATCCGTCAGTACTTGGACCGGGATTTCAGGATCTCGCTCGGTTGCGGCGATGGCCTTACAGTCAAATGTCCAACGGCGGTACTTTCTGTCTGCTCCCCTACGGGGCCGCGAAGTGAAAGTAAATCTCTCGCATTTGCCCAATGGAGAAATCAGGCCGATGCCAAACTGACCGATAGCATCCACGCCCTTGCGGTTGGTTGTTGCGACCGTATCCAGCGCCTGACCGAACTTTGTGGGTGTAGTGCCCTTGCCGTTATCAGAGATCGTCGCAAACCGCAGCCTGCGATTGACTTCAATCTCGATCCGGGAAGCCATGACGTCAACGTCTACGGCGTTTTGAACTCCCTCGGCGAAGGTTTTGACCAGCGTTGGGTAGGCGCTAGCCAGACGCATGAGAGCGGCACCGTGATGGAAGCCGATCGCATGGCTATTACCACTGCCAGATTTATGGCGGCGGCGAAGTGGTTTGAGGGGTTTTCTGGTAGTGTGAGTTGTCATATTTTTTGAATGCTGTTATTTCTGAATGCTGTTTGCTGATTGCTGAATGCTTTGTTTATAGTTATTTGCCACCACGGGCTTTTTCTCCACACAACCCGATGAGGGCCGTGCTGAGTTTAAAGACTCCGCCGGTTGGTGGGGATGGGGTTTGTTCCCTAAGTTTTCTCCGTAGCTGTACTCCTCGATCGGTACTATCATTCGCGAGTCGTTGAACCAGCGGCAGAAGCTCCATCATTCGAGGTCCGATCAAGGCAAACTCACCATCGCTGAGAGGCTTGCTTATATCTGTTGAGACCGCAATGGTAACAGTTGTTGCTGTGACTGATTTGGGTTCGCCTCTGAACTGAGCATTGGGGCATATGGCCTTGATGGCAGCTTCAATTCGTGTGCGCTCGGCAGTGAGTTGCTTCTCATAGTCGCCCAACACTCGATCCAACACACGTTGACGCTCAGGCATGATGCCTTGACGAACGAACGCTGCAGCAAGAATAGATTGGGATTGTGCATATTCTGCCTCCTTCGCCAACTGTTCGGCAGTGACAACTCCAAATACCAACAGTTCCCGCAGCTTCCAAATTGTGTCCGTCACATTACCCAAAGGGTACTCGGTGACGTCAATTCCAGCTGTGTTGATGAGGTATAGGAGCGTCAGAAGATGAACACCTCTCGGCGCTGAATCTTCCGTTGCCCAAACAGCGAACGTACGTGGAGAACAATGCAGGATGGGCGCAAGTTGCTCTCTTTTGTCTGAAGCGTGCACAACAGGTTGTCTTAGGCGCGCGAGATCTGGCGGAGCCACGAGGCCCAACCTTATCAACGCCGTGGGAGCGGCAGTGCTAAGTGGTTGGAGTTTTGATGATGGGTTATTTGTCATTTTGGTAATGTCGTTTCAGGATTTCAATTCAATGTGTTCAGGATTCAAAGGCGGACTGGCTCAGCATATTCGGCTCGCAGTCCTTTTTCGTGTTGATTTATGTTATCGAGTGTGACGTGTTGACCCGCGATCGGATCGGTGCCACCACTCCAACATCGGAGACTAAACGTTATGCTTTGCCCTGGAAGGATTCTTTGTCCTTCCAGTGGATAAGCCACAACGTATGGGTCTCCTCTTGGTGGAGCGGTGACAATTTTCCTAATTTTTGCTTTTAGGGTTGTATCCACTTTTATGTGAGTTTTGGATTGTTAAGGTTCGGGATGGAAAATCCCTTTTCAGGGAAGCCTAACTTACTCGGTCAGGTTGGGTAATTTCTATCATGAATAACCTGTATTGTCAACGTTATTCGCCAGTTATTTTGCATGACAAAACAGTCTATTTTCTAGGTCTTTTTTGAGGTAGTTGACAAATCCTACAGGTGTGCTATTATGACTGTGTGCCCGACGCATTCCCGCTTGTTCGCGAGCGGTCCAGCATGAATCGGACACATTGACCCGCACCATCATGAAAACGAGTATTTGAGCGCCAAGACCATAAACGGCGCCACAACAACAATACTGCTGTGAGGAAGTCCTTGCAGGAGTTGGTCAGCCTTCTGAGTTACTATGGACATACGGACCTGAAGGTATACATATATCATGTCTGGGAGCTGCTAAGTTGTAACAGTCTCCTTCAATCTACAACGACCTCCGTCCCTCATTGGCGAAACTCGCCCCTGAGACCGACGGAGTGTTTTTATTTACCTATTTTTAAAGCCTGTTTGATATACTTGACACCACAGTCAGGACATGCTATGATCTAAGTGTCACCCACAGTTGTTCCGACTTTTAAAGTCCGACTCCACATCGTGACCCAGCCTTCACCATTGTTATAACCCCAACCGAACAAGCACGTCTAACACCCCTCTAAAAAACCCCGTTCCAATCAAAACAGAACGGCCGCAGCGATGCAGGAGGGGCTAGCCCAAAACGAGAAATATACCCCGCGGGGTCTCAACAACTCCCAACCCGGCGTAACACCCGGGTTTTTATTTTTTCCAACTTTACCACTCCTCCACCATCAACAACTCTTTCTTCCCCATATCAACCCAAATCTCTTCAGTCACAAACGGAATAAACGGATGAGCCATTTTTAATACTTCAATAAACATTCCTCTCAACAAAATTCTTGCAGTTTTCTTGGTTGGTTCATCAGCTTCAGGATTATTTAAAGTCTTTTTTATCTCCTCGATAACAATATCGGCGAAGTCATGCCATATATAGTGATACATTGCCTCTGAGGCAAGATGAAGTTGATAGTCTTCGATATGTTTGCCGATCTCTTCTTTAGCAGCGAACAATCTCTCAGTCAAAGGTGATCTTGTTTTTTCTATATCATGGTCAGCTTCAGTTGTATTCTCAAATACAAACCGTGCAATATTCCACAATTTATTTACAAACTTTTTATAAGCTCTGACTTTTTCTTCAGCCAAAGACATATCGTTTCCAGGAGTATTTCCAACAAGCAAGGCCATTCGAAGAGCGTCCATACCAAAGTTGTCAGCTAGATCAATAGGGCTCATTACATTACCTTTTGATTTACTCATCTTTTGTCCTTTTGGATCAAGAACCATGCCGTGAAGATATATATCTTTAAACGGAACTTTGCCCGTCAAATACAAACCAAAAATAACCATTCGTGGAACCCACTTGAACACAAGGTCGCGACCACATTCCATCAATTGTGTTGGATAAAACTTTTTGAAATCCTCGCCACTAAAGCCCAATGTTGCGACAGGCCACTGCCCTGAAGAAAACCAGGTGTCAAATGTATCAGCGTCTCGGACCCATCCTTCCCCGTCCGGTTGTTCTTTACTGATTGTGAATTCTTCTTCCGTTGTGCCTTTATTTTTAAACCAAGCTGGAATAGGAATACCCCAAACAATTTGTCGGGAAATGTTCCAGTCGATTGGATTACTCATCCAATATTCGTAGACTTTTCTAAACTGATCACTGACGAAAGAAATGTCTCCATTTTTTGAAGCAGCCAGAGCTTTTTCAGCCAGAGGCTTCATGCTTACAAACCATTGATCTCGCAACTGTGGTTCAATAGGCGTCTCACATTTGTAACAAACAGGAACAACATTTTTATAAGCTTCATTAACCTTAAGAATCAGTCCTTTATTTTTCAAAATCTCAACGACTTGTTTTCGGCCCTCTGTAGTGGCTCGTAAGCCTTTGAGAGCTCCTGCAACCTCTGTTAACTTTCCATATTCATCTATGACCTGAACCATGTCCAAGTTGTGTCTTTGGGCAATCTGGAAGTCCACAGCACTATGCCAAGGCGTAATAGTCATAGCACCAGTACCGAATTCCATATCAATATAATCATCCTTGATGATCGTAAATGTTTGTGGGCCATTAATCCATTCAGCTGTAAATTGATCTCCTTCATTCCATTTTTTATATCGACTATCTTCAGGGTGTACCACGATATATTTATCACCAAATTTAGTTTCCGGTCGTGATGTTCCAATTTCAAATTCACCCAACTTAAACGTATAAAAAGGGGTGTTAAATTCTTTACTTACAGTTTCCACATCTGATAAAGAGGTTTGATGTTTTGAACACCAATTGCAGTCTCTTTTACCTCGATAAATCAACTCGTCATTAAACATTTTCACAAATGTATCTTGAACACCGCTTACAACCTGCGGATCTAGAGTAAATGTATCTCGACTCCAGTCAGCAGAAACACCAATCCGTTTTACTTCTCCGGTTATAGTGTCTTTGTTGGCAATAGTAAAATCGTAAATCTCTTTGTACAATTGATCTCTGTCCATACCAAAACGAGTTCGTCCTTCTTTCTCTAGTTTTTTTTCATACACAACTTGTGTCTCGAAACCTGCATGATCAGAACCAGGCAAAATCAAGACTCTGTGTCCTTTCATACGCATATATCGCCCGATAACATCTTTCAGCGTTCCATCAAGCGCGTGGCCGGCATGGAGACGGCCATTTGCATTTGGTGGCGGCATGATAGTTGTCCAGGTAGGAGCATTGTCGAATCGAGCCGGCAGTTTATCAGGATTAAAAAAACCAGATTCTATCTCACGTGCATAGACAAGACCCTCGACGGCCGCAGCTTCGTAGGGTTTTGTATATTTGGCAAATGGGCCGGTCAAATCTGGTCTAGTCATACAGACCATACTATCACAAAAATAGCTAGAATCTAAGCCTTTTCTGGATCAAAAACAGGGTCAAACAGACTAGGTGTCGTGTCACCATTTAGTAGAGTAGCGATACGTTTTGACGACCAGATAGATGGCAAAAGACCGATACCATTACAACCAAGATTGTACATCAATACATCGTGACGTGGATCAAAACCTACCATTCTGAGACCATTGGCCGTATAGCCCATAAGACCGTGCCATACAAACTCTATGTGACCTTCATCAGCTTTTTTATATTCAAAATTTTCTTTAGCAAATTGTTCGAAGTCGTCTTTGATTTCTTTTCCATACACATGATCTTTGCTGTACAGACTACTATCTTCCATGATGTATTCTTTGCCGCCGAGACAAAAAAGATTTTTCGGATGAGCATTATCGCCGAGGTCATATGGTCGGCGAGTGGCATAGATGTATTCACCTTTGTAAATAATATCTCGATCTGGATCTACATGTAGTTGTTTGGCGATCTCATCTGGCTCGTCAGCTTCTTTGCCAAAATAAGCCCGCGCCGATGGATTCTGGTCCATGTTTTCAGTCCGAGCATACATATACCCCACCAGACCCTTAACATGTTTGTGAAATGTAAAATCCAGATTGTCTTTCTCTGCTTCAATCTTGAAATGCTCAAAGCCATTCGTACACATGATCACTTTTTTGGCAGTAATTTTCTTTCCAGATGCAACTTCAATCTCAGCATGATTATCTTTCAATAACACACTAGTCACTGGTGATTTTTCATATACTTCGATCCGCTTGATACCATATGTAGCAATCAGATAAGAAATAAGCTGTTCTGTTAGGACAGCACTATTGAGGCATCCTTTTCGCAATGGGTAAGCGGCAATATAGGCAGGGTTAATGCTTTCACACAGTGACAAAATAGATTCATGAGGAATCACTTCATAGTACTGTGAATAGTTCTCTGGAATATTCATCTTACTAAGAAATTCTTCCGCAATATACATTTTGCGGTTATGCAACCCTCCTTCATGAGCGAGTGCAAGATCAGCCAACCTGTTGTGAATCTGAGTCTCTGTCGTATACACATCGTAACCAATAAATGTAGAGTACGTCATGGTCAGCTCGGCATCACGAATCACTTCCTCCAACATCAACCATGCTGACTCTATGCACTTCAATGCCTCTACAGATTCTTGGAGACCATATTCGGCGACCAACGAGGTCAGCGATCGTTCCAATTCGGCGACTAACTGGCCACCATTATGACCGGTTGCACCATGAGCGATCTCCACAGCATCAATCAACAGAACCTTATGATTAGTATATTTTAAAATATAATACGCAGTCATCACACCGGAAATACCTCCACCAATAATACACACATCCGCCACAACGTCTGTCTCAAGTATATATAGAGGTCTGTTCCTCTGTAATTGATATGTCCAAGGAGATTTTAAATTTTCCATTATTTTTGGCTAAGAAGTTCCAGTGGAGAAGGGGCCGCTTCTAATACAGTGACAGTTTTTGAATATTGAATACCTATATAAAAACACCAAGCTGGTATCAGGGCGCACATTACCACAATGGCAAAGAGTCGGGCATGAGCCGAACGAGTTTGTGAGTTTAACATAGTTCAATAATATCGTATAGGATCTATAACTTCAACCTATCGAACATTCATTAATTTGTTGCCTGCTGTAGTTTTTTGAGTCTGATTACGAGCTACTTCAGCCTCTTTTTGTTCTATATCCATCATAACTTTATTGTCTATGTGACAAGCGCTCGAGTTATTATATCCAGCTGCCGCTGTGGCTGAAAGAGGTTTTCCTCCTAAGGGGAACAGCTTATATGAACGCACTGGTCCAGAATCAGGATCCAAAGGTGCCTCGATCCAATTGATTACAAAAACATCATACATAGTACGTCCATCTTTATTGGGTTGGTTGGTGCCTGGCGCGACCCCACGATCTGGTGACGGCAATAGAGGGATGAACCCTTGAAGCACAGACAGTGTTTTTGTTGGTCGACTAAAAGCCAAATATCCATCCTTCAGGATATCAAATAATTTACCCTGCTTTTCTTCTTCTAGTGCCTTTCGGGCTGTTGCACCTCCTGCAGGAATAACGATGTATTTGGAGAATTCACATTTTGTTTCCTTACTCATCGTTGCACCCTCTTTTCTATTACACGCATATAGTTCGGTACACCCATCATTGGTATTTCCAGATACATTTTGACTTACTCCGACTTGGGTTGTTGTATTTTTTTCTGTTAAGGTTGTAATCTTTTGCTGAGTTACTCGGAGTATTTGAGCACTATTTTCATCTGTGTTGATTTTTTGTTTATAAATAAGTACAGACCCAATTGCTAATAATACAATTATTATTGCGGTGGTTATAAATTTCATAGTAACTTAATTATATACCTTTCTGGCAAATCAGGTCAAACTCTTGCTTAGTCACTGGCATAACAGACAGCCGAGATCCTTTTTGCACCAATTTCATGTTAGACAGTCTAGGAGTTTTCTTGATCTCTTCTAAAGATACAGGCTTTTTAAAAGTAGAAAGATAACGAATGTCTACACATTCCCACAATGGCCGAGCAGTGGTTGATCTCTTATCATAATGCTCATTTTTAGGATCTTGGGCAGACAAATCTGGGTGAGCCACTTTAGATACTTTGGCCAAGCCGTACACCCCTGATGGTTTGTCATTGGAATGATAAAACAATACTGTGTCCCCCACTTTCATAGCTTTCATGTAGTTTCGGGCTTGAAAATTACGCACTCCAGTCCACGGACTGACTTTATCCCTCTTCAGTTGTGAAATAGGATAACAATCTCCTTCTGATTTCATAAGCCAGTAGTTCATGGGAGTTATTTTAACACAAAAGCTCTTTTCGACCCTTTTGCCTTAAGGCTATTTTTCTGCTATAGTGTTGGGTATTGCCAGATCGTCTAACGGTAGGACAGAGGCCTTTGAAGCCTTTAATCTTGGTTCGATTCCAAGTCTGGCAACATTTATTCCTCACGCTGCGGGTGCGGTTTCGGCGCAGTTGCCCGAAGCGCCTGCAAATGCACCCTACGCATTCGTCATAAATATCAGAAAGAGAGTTGTATTCCTGAAGAGGTGCAGGACATGCTATACTCAACTTCATATGTCATCATGCTTACGAACACCACCGATAGAAGAAGCATATCATCAGTACCGAGCTTCTCATGATTTTGATGCACACTGTCCTCTGTGTGAAAAACCGGCTATAACACAATTTGTCCACTGGAAAATAGTTCCCAATGATTTCCCTTATGACAAATTGGCCAAAGCCCACAATATGATTGTGCCACTCCGACACACGGTAGAAGCCGATTTTACTCCAGAAGAAGTTGAGGAACTGCGACAAATCAAACACCGTATCATGGTGTCACCTGAGTATGATTTTGTTATGGAAATAACAGAACCCCACAAGACTATTCCACCTCATTTTCATCTACACATTATCGCTTTGAAGGACAATTTTTAAACTATTTCTTCACAATCTTAAATGAATCTGCAAAATGGTTGAATCCTGCATCTGTGAGTAATTTTGCATCACTAGTTACGACAAGCAGATAGGCGACATTTTTGGTCAAAAATACTTTCGCTTGGACCTTTTCTAAACCATTATCTGTCTCGATCATAAAACTTCCGTCACTCATTCCGTTTTCGTCACCGTATGATTGTTCTGTGACTTTACCCTTAACAGTACTAGCAAAGTAGCTCGCATAGGCAGGTATCAATGTCTTTCTCTCTTCAGCTGTAAATGGCTTATTGTATGTATGTTGGATCAAGAGATATGCCACACCATCTCCAATAACTTTATACAGATCAGAGGTATACGTGATAGTCGGGTCTTCCTCTGTTGCTTTAACATCTTTGACGGTCTCAAGAGCTGGATCTCCAGGGAATTCTACAGTGAACGATTGATCTCGAGCGGTAGTAGGAGTCCACGTACCAACTTGTGGGCATGACAATCGATCACCAATTGGGCCAGCAACTAGGGTTGGCCTCTCTTCTGTACTATCAACACATCCAAACTTGGTTCCAACAGGTACTGAAGCGGCCCAAGCCTTCTCACTATCATTACATTCATAGGCCAAACCAGCGGCTGAGTATTTACTCAAAGCT
Source organism: Candidatus Parcubacteria bacterium (assembly GCA_039795875.1). Lineage (GTDB taxonomy): Bacteria > Patescibacteriota > Minisyncoccia > Phycocordibacterales > CAIZLB01 > CAIZLB01. The sequence goes on from JBDKKY010000008.1 coordinate 31,557, forward strand.
TTAACTTGCGGTTCTTCACAGAAACCTGCATACGAATTATTTTTTGCATTATACAACTCACCGGAAACTTTCAAGGCTGCCACATCAGCCTGTTTAGCAGCTTCTTGGCCTTTGGCTCGTGCAGTACTCAAACTAGCCAACACAACAGAAGACAAGATGCCTATGATCGCGATCATCACTATAACCACTACCACAATCAACCAACCTGAAGATGATTTTTGAGCAGCGATGACTTTAGGATCAATAGCTCGAACCTGTTCTGGAGTCATCTTTTTATCTACCACGTATGTGCCTGACAATAGATCATGCCAACCAGTTGGATACTTTCGCATCAAAAATGAAAAAGGTTCAAACGGTATATATCGAGCAAAAGATCGGCCAAGGATTTGCAAAAAGCTGGGGTTATTCCCTTCTTTATTAACAACTTTGGTGCCTGTGATCAATTTTCCTACAGTCGTCTGAAACATACTCTCTAAGATCAAATAATATAGAACATATGATGCTACTCCCAGTATCATCACACCGAGGGCTATTTTACGATCTCCAATAAAAGTAGCTCCGAATATCATACCTCCCTCAATAGCCAGAATAAGCACAATATCGATGAGGTGGTTTGAAAGTCGTTTGCCCCATGAAGCGGGCACTAATAAGTTGGTTGCATTCGGTGTGCCGCAATGAATACAAAATTTTGAAGTATCAGCCGTTTCCTGTCCACAATCTGTACAAATCATAAAAATTGATTAAATGAATTTATAGTGAATAATGACTTAACTTTATCATATATAAAATAAAAAGCTGGCACGCGCGAGCGGCGTGTCAGCTTCGGGGTGGGACCATATTGCACGTCGGGAGAGGGTCACTTTCCACGCCTAGGACGATATGTGCGGCGACTCAGCGGGGGCGGGCCGCTGAGGAAGGACAAGAGCGCTGGCTCCTCTCTTTCTTCTCATTACCCGCCTTTGGATACCGGCGAGGGTGGGTGATTCGTCCCTTTCTGGCCTGATGAGAGCTTCTCAAAGCGCCCCGGTGTGGTGGTTCGTTAATGGTATACTGTTGGCCCATAATGGTAAGTGTCTGGTGTTAGTTGTTGAGTGTTCACGGTGAACAGAAATATACTAACCCCTCACTCCCCCAAAAGCAACTCTTCAAACGCCTCCACCGCCTCGAGCCCTGTCAATCTCTTGACACCCTCTGGCACACTAAAATCATGGTTTTGAATCCTCTTATATACAGCACAGATCAGAGATTCCAACCTCTTCACCTCATCATCGGTGATCGCGGTCGAAAGGTCTATGAGTTTCTCCCCCTTAGTCTGCAAAAACTCTAGCTGACCACCCATCACTGTGTACCCTTGGAAATTTTTTCCCCGAGTGATGAGCATTTTATAAAATACAAGCTGTTGTTTATTGAAATGCAGTTGGACTTTTTCATTGACATCCTTCCCTGTCCAATTTTTCTTTTCTTTTCCAGTTTTAAAGTCACAAACCCAAATCTTTTTACCGATCTCGTCTGCAAATCTGATAAGATCAATCTTTCCACTCAAAGGCACATACATTCCATCTTTGCATTGCAAGACTATACCTTCATGCTTAAAATCCACCTCAGACAATTCATTGCCTTTAAATGTTAAAATCTTTTCTTGATAAATCAGCTTCAGAGCATCCAAACCCTTTTCAAGATATAACACATGCTCTGCTTTTGATAGTCGTTCGTATACAAGCGCTTGGGTGTACCATTCTGACACATCTTCCCAGGTTGGATATCTTTTCTCGGTTTTAAGACACAATAAAGATTTGTTCAAGACGGCGTGCATGGCCGTTCCATATCCAGCTGAAGCCGTCTTGGCTTGCGGGAATCGAAGCAAATTATTTTCCAAAAATAGTATAGGCCCTCCTCGATCAATATTTAAAAAGTTATTGATGTGAGTAACAGCCAGAACATGATCTTTGGTCAAAGTATCCAACAAAGCTTTTTCTGTATCCAAAAATGCTGGACCAACATGTACATGCTTTCTGTTAGCAGATAACATCGCTGACTCGAGTAAAGTACTACTATCGACATCAGTCACGTCAACATCTTCCACCTTGTCCAAACCAAGACTTTCGACAAAACGTAACACATTAGCTTTTTTGCCACTATCATCAGCTCGATGGGAAGTTATATATAAATGGTTCTTAGCTCGAGTCATTGCCACAAAAAACAATCGCAATTGATCATCTTCAGTATCTCCGGCTGGAGCTAGTGGCAGGTTGGCAGGAAGGCTGATCTTGTTTGGCATACCACCACCAGCCCAGACCCTATCTGTTGCTGCGACGATGAACACCGCTTCAAATTCCAAACCTTTTGATTTGTGGGCCGTCAACAGACTGACCGCATTTCGTGCATTCACAAATGGACTGGTGTCAGATAAGATCAGCTTGTTGTCTTCATATGTGTCTACAAAAGCTATCACATCTGCCACACCCAACTCTCTTCCCTGCTTGTATTCTCGAACCGCCTCAACAAACGTTCGCAAGCTTGAAAGAAAAACCAAGTACTCTGATTTTTCATGAGTAAATTTTTCTGAATTAAAATAATAATCTCGAAGACCGGTTTGATTGATGACATAATCGATAACGTGTTCGGCATTTTCATGGGCAGATAAGCGAGTGATTTCTAGGAGATGCTCTATGGCCTTCTTGATGCTTTCTGGGGCTGTGTAGGCCTCCTGAGGCGTAGTTACCAAGTCTATCCAACCCTGACGTGCTGTATAAGCTGCACGTGATAAACACCAAATGTCTACAGTTGAAATGCCCCAAAACGGATACGACAAAATCTTGGGCAAAACATCATCATGCAGCTCAGTAAGGCCAGCATGAGCATGTCGCAATATAGTTACAATCTGTTGAATATGTGGTTCGGTCAGCACATGTTGCTCTCGTTCATAGCGAATAGGTACCTGTTCATTTTGTAAATATGGAACAAGGCCAACAAGGTCTTTATGGTTTCGGGCGATAACAGCGATATCTTCGGCTTCTATGCCACCATCAATAGCTTTTTTGATCTCACTCGCGATATACGCATACTCATGAAGTTTGGTATCAAACTCTTGTACGCCGATAGCAGTTTTCTTTTTTAATTTATTCTTTAATTCAAAAGCACGAGACGACTTTAAATCCTTAGTGAATCCTTTTAAGATATTTTCCAAACGATGAGAGCCGGTTCGGATCATAGAAAGTGACGAGGCTACGATGTCGATATTTGATCTATAATTTTCTGTCAACGTAATAATCTCTACATCTTTGTACATTTTTGTAAAATCAACAATATTGGAAAGTTCAGCTCCTTGGAATTTGTATACAGCCTGGTCGTCATCTCCAACCACCATAATATTTGGTCGACCTTCTGAGGCTGGATTGTTTGTTAATAGCCAAACCAAACGCATTTGGGCGTCATTGGTGTCTTGAAACTCATCAACCAGAATATATTGATATTGTTCCTGCAATCGAAAACGCAGTGTATCATTTTTCTCTATGGCTTTTAAGGTATCCAAGATCATGTCATCAAAGTCATAGTAGCCTTGATTGAACATCTCTATACTGTATTTTTCATACACCGTTAATACTTCTCGTAATATGTCAGCTCGACGAGTATCTTTGAATTCTCGATCGCCTTTAGTATTTTTTTCGGTGAATTTGTCTTTCCATGGAGAGAGGTCAGCTTTTTCGTGAACAGATGAGGTAAAATTTACATACAAGGCGTCAATCAATGAGTGATATGACAAGATATTAGTATTACCTTTTTCTTTATGTAATTTTGTGAATTCCTGGATAAGTTCTTCAAAAGAAGATTGAGAAACTGTTTTTGACAATA